>DATLOL010000197.1:0-5557 GCA_035536275.1 Thermoanaerobaculia bacterium | reverse complement strand
AGGATTTCCCGCGATCATCCGACCGTCGTTCACGCTCGGCGGCGCGGGTGGCGGCATCGCGTACAACGTCGAAGAGCTGCGCTCCATCGTCGCGCGCGGCCTCGATCTCTCCCCCGTCCACCGGGTGCTCGTCGAAGAGTCGGTGATCGGCTGGAAGGAGTTCGAGCTCGAGGTGATGCGCGACCGCGCCGACAACGTGATCATCGTCTGCTCGATCGAGAACTTCGATCCGATGGGCGTGCACACCGGCGACTCGATCACCGTCGCGCCGCAACAGACCCTCACCAACGACGAGTACCAGGAGATGCGCGACGAGGCGAAGCGCATCATCCGCGCCATTGGCGTCGAGACGGGCGGATCGAACATCCAGTTCGCCGTGCATCCGAAAACAGGACGCCGCATCTGCATCGAGATGAACCCGCGCGTTTCGCGCTCCTCGGCGCTGGCGTCGAAGGCGACCGGCTTCCCGATCGCCAAGTTCGCCGCGAAGCTCGCCGCCGGCTACACCCTCGACGAGATCCCGAACGACATCACCAGGAAGACGCCGGCCTCGTTCGAGCCGTCGATCGATTACGTGGTGGTGAAGATCCCCCGCTTCTCGTTCGAGAAGTTTCCGAACACGCCGCAGCTCCTCAGCTTCTCGATGCAGAGCGTCGGCGAGTCGATGGCCATCGGTCGCACGTTCAACGAGGCGCTGCAGAAAGGCCTCCGCTCGCTGGAGATCGGCGTCGCTGGACTGGAGTCGCGCGGACACACCCGCGAACGCCTGCCGGAGCTGCTGCGCACGCCGACCCCCGAGCGCATCTTCGCCGTCGGCGACGCCCTCCGCGCCGGCATGACGGTCGAGGAGATCTACGCGCTCTCGCACATCGACCCGTGGTTCCTGCGGGAGATCCGCAAGATCATCGCGCTCGAACAGTCCCTTGTCCCCGCCGAGCGGGGAGAAGGGACTGTTCTCCGCAACCTCAAGCGCAACGGCTTCTCCGATCGCCAGATCGCGAAGCTCACCAACCGCACCGAGACCGAAGTTCGCGAGGAGCGTCACGCCCTCGGCATCCGCCCGGTCTACAAACGCGTCGACACCTGCGCCGCGGAGTTCGAGGCCACCACGCCGTACCTCTACTCGACGTACGAGACCGAGAACGAGGCGAATCCCACCGACCGCCGCAAGGTGATCATCCTCGGCTCCGGTCCGAACCGCATCGGCCAGGGCATCGAGTTCGACACGTGCTGCGTGCACGCGTCGTTCGCCCTGCGCGAGATCGGCTTCGAGACCATCATGGTCAACTGCAATCCGGAGACCGTGTCGACGGACTACGACACCTCGGACCGGCTCTACTTTGAGCCGCTCACGCTCGAGGACGTGCTGGAGATCGTCGAGCTCGAGAAGCCGGAAGGCGTGATCGTGCAGTTCGGCGGACAGACCCCGCTCAAGCTCGCCAAGCAGCTTGCCGAGGTGGGCGTGCCGATGTGGGGCACGTCGGTGGACTCGATCGACATCGCCGAGGATCGCGAGCGTTTCGGAGAGCTCGTGCGCGAGCACGACATCCGGGTGCCCGCGAACGGCACCGCGCTCACGGAGGCCGAGGCGATCGCCGTGGCGCAGCGCATCGGCTATCCCGTCGTCGTACGCCCCTCCTACGTCCTCGGCGGACGCGCGATGGCCATCGTCTACGACGACGAGGCGCTCACGAGCTACATGACCCGCGCCGTCGAAGCGGCGCCGGGACATCCGATCCTCGTCGATCACTTCCTCGAGGACGCGATCGAGATTGACGTCGACGCGGTCTCCGACGGCGACCGCGTGATCGTCGCCGGCGTGATGGAGCACATCGAGCTGGCCGGAATCCATTCCGGCGACTCCACCACGGTCATCCCGCCGTACATCATCGGCCACCGCGATCAGGACCGCATCCGCCGCCGCACCATCCAACTGGCGAAGGCGCTGAACGTCATCGGCCTGATGAACGTGCAGTACGCGATTCAGCACGGCGACCTGTACGTGCTCGAAGTGAACCCACGCGCGTCGCGCACGGTGCCCTACGTGTCTAAGGCGACCGGCGTGCCGTTCGCGAAGATCGCCGCCAAGGTCATGGCCGGCAACTCCCTCCGCTCGCTCGGACTCACGAGCGAGCCGCGCGTGGAAGGCTACTTCGTCAAGGCGCCGGTGTTCCCGTTCAACCGTTTCCCCCGCGAGGACACGCTCCTCGGGCCGGAGATGAAATCGACCGGCGAAGTGATGGGCAGCTCGCACTCCTTCGGCGAGGCCTACGCGAAGGCGCTCCTCGGCGCGGGCGTGCGTCTGCCGCTCAGCGGTACGGCGTTCATCTCCGTGAACGACAACGACAAGCGCACGCACGTGATCAGCATCGCGCGCGAGCTCAACGCGCTGGGCTTCCGCATCATCGCCACCGGCGGCACGCGCGAGTTCCTCGAGCGCCACGGCGTGGAGGCGGACCTGATCTCGAAAGTGCACGAGGGACGGCCGAACATCGTCGACCACATGATCAACGGCAAGGTCGCCCTGGCCATCAACACCCCGTTCGGCAAATCGGCGTTCGTGGACGACACCTACATCCGCAGGACGGCGCTGCAGCTCAACATCCCGTGCATCACGACGCTCACCGCCGCCACGGCCTGCGTGGAAGGGATTCGCTCACTGCAGGGAGGAGCGTCGTCCTTCGCGGCGCTGCAGGAACAGCACATCGCGACGCGCTAAAGCGCTTCGCGGTTACTAGTTGCTGGTTACTGGTTGCTTGCGGGTCGTTGCCCTACAGCCATGCACCGCAAGCAACCAGCAACTAGCAACCAGCAACATCACGCGGTGACACTCAAAAACACGCGCGTATTGGCCAGCTCCGTCTTGAACGGCGTCATCGCGCGCACCGTGTACTGAACGCGCTTGCCGGCCGCGGAGGCCACCGCGCCGCCGGACAGCTGGCGGTGCGGGCGCGCGCCGCCCGGTTTGCGGGTGCGGAAGACGCTGTGCGAGAACGGGGACGGTTTCTCGAGCTCGATCACGATCTCGTCGACGTTCACGTCGGCGCCACCGATGTAGCGGAAGTCCCACTCGATGCCTTCGCCCACGCGCACGCTCACTTCCATCGGATTGGCGATGACGTAGAAGCGTCCGGCGCCCTGCTCGACGTCGATGCGCACGGGGACGGTACGCACGGCGGGATGGGCGAGGTCTTCCTCACGAATCAGGCGATCCGACGACGCGGGCGGCGCGGCGATCGCGCTCGGCGCCTCGGCGCGCGCCGGCGCGGCGATGAACGACGCCGGACGCGGCTTCTCGGTCGACAGCCACGACGCGGCGGGCGCGCCGCTCGAGACGACACGCGGACGCGCGCGGCGGCCGCGTTTCGCCTTTTCCGGCTCCCGAGCAGCAGGTGCCGGTTTCGGGACCGCGGGGACGTTCGGCGCGACGGGTGCGGGAGTCGGAGGCGCGGGCTTGACGGCCTTCGGCTTCAACGCCGGTTTTGCGGCCGGCTTCGCGGCAGCTTTCGGAGCGACCTTGGCCACCGCTTTCTTCACCACTTTCGCCGCGGCCTTCGCCGCCTTGGCGACCGGTTTGGCGACCGGTTTCGCGACGGCTTTCGCCTTCGGTGCGGGTTTTGGAGGCTTGACCGGTTTCGGCGCGGGCTTCCTGGGCGCGGGTTTCGGCGCGGGCTTTTTCGGGGCTGGCTTCGCCGGCGCGGCTTTCTTCGGCGCGATCTTCTTTTTGACTGCTTTGGCCGCGGCCTTGACCTTCGCCGCTACCTTCTTTGCCGCACCCTTACCACCGGCGGCGGCGACCGCCTTCTTCCCCTGCGCCTTCGGCATGAAACCTCATCTCCGGACTGTCGGCTAAAAATGGATGGCGCAATATAGCAGCGGTCGTCGTATCCGCCAATGATTTATTGGAAAACACCTGCAACGCTGAACCCGCCATCCACGACGATGCATTGTCCGGTGATGTACGACGCCGCCGGCATGCTCAGAAATGCAACGATCGACGCGACTTCCTCCGGCTCGCCCACCCGTCCCAGAGGGGTCGCGGCCAGGATTTTCGCCAGCCGCGCCGGATCGTCCAGAACCGGCTGCGCGAGCGGCGTCCGGATGTACCACGGCGCCACCGCGTTGACGCGAATCCCGTCCGCCGCCCACTCCGCCGCCAGGCCGCGGGTCATGTGCGCCACGGCCGCCTTCGTCATCGCGTACGGGATGCCCGTGCCGAGGTGGCGGAAGGCGGCCACGGAGACGATGTTCACGATGCTCGCGTCGCCCGATTGCTTCAGAAGCGGATGCGCGAGGCGGCAGAGGTCGAGCACCGCGTCCTGATTCAGCTCGCGGACGCGCTCGTACTCACCGTCTTCGTACTCGAGCGCCTTCCTGCGGATGTTCGTACCGGCGTTGTTGACGAGGATGTCAAGCTTTTCGATCCCCTCGAACATGCGCCAGCGGTCCGCGGCGTCGCTCATGTCGAAGCCGGTGCTGCGCGCGACGCGAATGACCGTCGCCCCGAATGACTCCAGCTCGTCGGCGATGGCCAGGCCGATGCCTTTCGTCGCGCCAGTGACGAGGGCAGTCTTACCGGCGAGACTCCACCTCCGTGTCATCCCGAGCGAAGTCGAGGGACCCCTCGCCATCAGGGGATGCCTCGACTTCGCTCGGCATGACACCTCATCCAATCTCTTCTTTCAACACCGCCCGCAAATCCTCCGCGATCTTGCGGATCTGCGCGTCGTCCTCGCCTTCCACCATCACCCGCACGAGATTCTCCGTCCCCGAGTAGCGCACGAGAATGCGCCCGCGGCCGGAAAGCTCCTCGAGCGCCGCGGCGTGAGCGGCCTGGTAGCGCGGCAGCGAGTCGAGCGCCGGCTTCGACGCCACCCTTTCGTTGAGCAGCAACTGCGGCATCGGATCGAACGTGTGCAGCTTCGAGAACGGCTGCCGCATCTCGCCGAGGATGTGGCCGAAGACGATGGCGGTGTGGATGCCGTCGCCGGTCGTGTGCACGGTGCGGTCGATGATGTGTCCGGACTGTTCGCCGCCGAGAAGCGCGTCGCGCTCGAGCATCTGCTCGAGGACGTACTTGTCGCCGACCTGCGCGCGCAAGAGCTCGATGCCGTCGGCCTGGAGCTGTTTCTCGAAGCCGAAGTTGGACATCACGGTCGTCACGACCAGCGGCAGCTTCAGGTGCTTCGCCCAGATGTAGATGATCTCGTCGCCGTCGCGGATATTGCCCGCATCGTCCGCGAAGATGGCCCGGTCGGCATCGCCGTCGAACGCCACGCCGTAGTCGGCCTGCTGCTCGACCACCGTCTCCGCGAGGCGCCCCGGATGCATTGCGCCAGCCTTCTCATTGATGTTGCGCCCGTTCGGCGCGTCGTGAATGACGACCACCTCAGCGCCCGCGCGGCGGAACACTTCCGGTGCGATGCGATACGCGGCGCCGTGTCCGGTGTCGAGAACGACCTTGCGGCCCTTCAATGCCGCCGGAGGAATGCCGGCGATGAGGAAGCGCTCGTAAGCCTCGATGAGGGCCAGGTTGTCCGGTGGAGCGGCGGGCTTC
>DATLOL010000196.1:0-68275 GCA_035536275.1 Thermoanaerobaculia bacterium | reverse complement strand
CCCACCTACGGAGCGACCATGGAGTTTCAGCAGGGGATCCCTCGACCGTCTGCGCGGCTCGGGATGACACGTGAATAGAATGCTCTCCGCATGAAACACAAAGACTTCATCGAGGTAACTGACTGGACCGCGGACGAGGTGACGGAGATCTTCCGTTTCGCCGAAGACATGAAGAAAGACAAAGCGAAATTCGTCCGCGCGCTGGAAGGTCAGACGCTGGCGATGATCTTCGAGAAATCGTCGACGCGCACGCGCGTCTCGTTCGAGGTGGGCATGTTCCAGCTCGGCGGACACGCGTTATTTCTTTCCGCGCGCGACATTCAGCTAGGGCGCGGGGAGCCCATCACCGACACGGCCAAAGTGCTCTCGCGCTACGTCGACGGCATCATGGCCCGCACCTTCGCGCACAAGACCATCACCGACCTGGCCGAGCACGCGACCGTGCCGGTCATCAACGGTCTCTCCGATCTGTCGCACCCGTGCCAGTCGATGACCGACTACTTCACGGCCTGGGAGAAATTCGGAGGCGAGCTGCGCGGGCGCAAGATGGCCTATGTCGGCGACGGCAACAACATGGCCCACTCGCTGCTCGTGGCCGCGCCGAAGGTGGGCATGGACATCGCCGTAGCCACGCCCGCGGACTACGCGCCGCTTCCCGAAGTCGTGCGGCAGGCCGAGGAGGCGGCGCGGGAGGCGGGAACGAAGGTTGTGATCACGACGAGCATGGACGACGCGATCCGCGACGCGGACATCATCGAGACCGACGTCTGGGCGTCGATGGGTCAGGAGGCCGAGGCGGAGAAGCGCAACAAAGACTTCGCGGGATGGATGGTTGACGCGCGGCACATGTCCTCCGCGAAAAAGGACGCGATCTTCATGCACTGCCTGCCCGCCCACCGCGGCGAGGAAGTGAGCGCGGCCGTCATCGACAGCCCGCAGTCGGTCATCTACGACGAGGCCGAGAATCGCCTGCATGTGCAGAAGGCCATCATGTACACGCTCATGAAACGATGACCGACGCACGCACACGACACGGCCGCGGGCTCATCGTCGTCCTCTGCCTGGCCTTCCTCTTCTTCGTTCTCCTCGGCCTGATCATTCTAAAGTCGGGCGGAAAGAGCGACGAGCCGCAGGCGGCGGTGGAGACGCTGACCGTGCTCTCGGCGCGGATCCGCATCCGCACGGAGCCGCACGCGCGCGCGCCGGTCGTGGCCACCGCGGCGAGCGGCGATCGCCTGACGCTGCTCGAGGACCGCGGCGCGTGGGTGCGCGTGCAGACGGCGGACGGTCTCGCTGGCTGGGCGGAGCGCTCGGCGCTGGAGAAGACGGCCGAGGCGCAGCGGCGCATGGCGCGCTACAAGGCGATTCGCGGACTGCCGCCGCTGCAGGGCGTTGCCAGCGATCGCGTTCAGCTCTACGCCGGCCCGGGCATTTTCTATCCGCTCGTCGGCGGGCTCGCGGAAGGAACGCAGGTCGTCGTTTACACGCGCGACCACGACTTCTTCGCCGTCGAGCATGGAAAGGCGATCGCGTACGCGAGCGTCGACGCCATCGACGTCAGCTCGTCCGGCACGCGCCAGCTCGACGTACAGACCGCAGATGCCGGCACCGAGCCGACCGACACCGCCTCGACGACCATGCCGCCGATCGCCGACACGGCCGTGACCGAGCCGCCCGCGCTCCCGGAGCCGATCCCCGCGGTCGAGCCCGAGCCGGTCGAGCGTTCGACCGGCGTGTACAGCGCGGTGCCGCCCGGCGGCACGCAGCCGGAGGAGATCGATCGCGTGATGCCGCGCTATCCGGCCATCGCGCGGCGGCGCAACATCGGCGGCGCGGTCGTCGTGCGGGGCATCGTGCGGCGCGACGGCACCATCGACAACGTCGAGATCATCAAAGACCTCCCGTTCGGCCTCGGCGACGAAGCGCGCCGCGCCGTCAGCCAGTGGCGTTTCCGCCCGGCCATGTACCGCGGCGAGCCCATCGACGTGTACTACACGGTCACGGTGAATTTCCGACTGCAGTAGCGCGTTGCAGCGGGGCTCATGTCCCGCTTCTCGTTTCCCCAGGCACCAGGCGATCTCATCGGCGCTCACCTTTCGACAAAAGGCGGGCTGCCAACCGTCTTCGAGCGCGCGTCCGTCATCGACGCGTCCGCCATCGCCCTCTTCGCCAAGAACGGCAACCAGTGGAAAGGCAAGGAGCTCACCGACGCCGACTGCTCGCAATTCGCCTCGCTGCAGAACGGGCGGCCGATGCTCACGCACGCCTCGTATCTCATCAACCTGGCCACCACGAATCCGCTCTTCCTCGAGAAGTCGATCGCGGCCATGGCCGACGAGCTCGATCGCGCGGAGCGTCTGGGCGCCTACGCCGTCGTCCTGCACCCCGGCGCGCACCTCGGTGCCGGCGCGTCCGCGGGCATCGATCAGATCGCGCGCACACTCGATCAGGTGCACGCGCTCATCCCCGATCATCGTGTCGTGACGCTGCTCGAGACGGCAGCGGGACAGGGCACCTGCGTCGGCTGCACGTTCGAAGAGCTCGGACAGATGATCCGGCTCGTGGACGATCCGAAACGCGTCGGCATCTGCTTCGACACCTGCCACGTCTTCGCGGCCGGCTACGAGCTGCGCAACTACGACGCGTACCAGCGCACGATCGACGACATGCTGAAGCACGTCGGCATCGAGAACGTCGGCGCCTTCCATCTCAACGACTCGAAGAAGCCCCTCGGCTCGCGCGTCGATCGGCACACGCACATCGGCGAGGGCGAGCTCGGACTGGAGCCATTCCGCTTCCTGCTGAACGACGATCGCTTCAAGCGGATCCCGAAGGTGATCGAGACGCCGAAACCGGTCGAGCATGAGTCGGACCGGCGGAATCTCACCGTGCTGCGCTCGCTCATCGAGCGGACGAAGCCGCGACGTCGCGTTCGTCGTCCAGGACCGCCATCACATTCCTCTGAGACTTTGAGTCTTTGAGACTTTGCGACTTTTCGTTAGAGTTCGCGCGCTATGGCGAACCGCATCGCAGACCCCACCTCCGGCACGCGCATCGGGTACGAAAACGGGAAGATCGTCGTCCCCGACGATCCGATCGTCCCGTACATCGAGGGTGACGGCACGGGGCCGGACATCTGGCGCGCCACGCGGACCGTCGTCGACGTCGTGGTGAACAAGATCTACGGCGGGAAGCGAAAGATCCACTGGCACGAGGTGTACGCCGGCGACAAGGCCTTCGGCCTCTTCGGCGAGTATCTGCCGCAGGAGACGCTCGACCAGCTCTCGGCGTACCGCGTGTCGATCAAGGGACCGCTCGCGACGCCCGTGGGCGGCGGCATCCGCTCGCTGAACGTCACCCTGCGCCAGGTGCTGGACCTTTACGCCTGTGTACGTCCGGTGCGCTACTTTGACGGCGTGCCTTCGCCGGTGCGCGAGCCGCAGAAGGTGGACATGGTCATCTACCGCGAGAACACCGAGGACGTGTACGCGGGCATCGAGTGGCCGGCCGGTTCGGAGCTCTCCAATCAGGTGATCGGCTTCCTCAACTCCATGGAGCGCCGCACTTCCGGCAAGATCCGCGAGAACTCCGCGATCGGCATCAAGCCCATCTCCGAGTTCGGTTCGAAGCGGCTCGTGCGCAAGGCCATCGATTACGCCATCGCCACGAAGCGCGACTCCGTGACCCTCGTGCACAAGGGCAACATCATGAAGTTCACCGAGGGGGCGTTCAAAGACTGGGGCTACCAGGTGGCGAAAGAGGAGTACGGCCAATTCACCATCCCCGAGTCGGAACTCACCGGTGCGGGGGCGGACGGGAAGATCATCATCAAGGACCGCATCGCGGACTCGATGTTCCAGCAGGTCCTGCTGCGTCCCGCGGAGTACTCGGTCATCGCCACGACGAACCTCAACGGCGACTACCTGTCCGACGCACTCGCCGCGCAGGTCGGAGGTTTGGGCATGGCGCCGGGCTCGAACGAGTCCGACGAGGTGGCGATCTTCGAAGCCACGCATGGAACGGCGCCGAAGTACGCCGATCAGGACGTGATCAATCCCGGCTCCCTGATCCTCAGCGCGGTGATGATGCTCCGGCACATGAAATGGTTCGAAGCGGCCGATGCCATCGAGACCGGCATCGCCAAAACGATCCAGCAGAAAAAAGTCACCTACGACCTCGAGCGCCAGATGCAGGGCGCGACAAAGGTGAAGACCAGCGAGTTCGCGCAGGCGATCGTCGACAACGTGTAAGCGTCTGCACTGCGGCAGCATCGCTGCCGCTCTCAAAGCCGCGGCTCTCGCCGCGGCTACCCGATGTAAAACCTTTGACCGCTCGTGCCTTCCGAGGGACCCTCGGGGACATGAATGACTGGCCGCACGCTCCAGTCCATCGCTTCGGCGAGGCGGGCGTTTACTTCGTCACGGCAAGCACGCTGTACAAACAGCATTTGTTCCGGACGGCCGCCGCACTCGATGCGCTCGGCGATTCGCTCTTCGGTCAGGCAAAGACCTTCGAGTGCTGGCTTCAGGCGTGGGCACTCTTCGCGAACCACTACCACCTCGTAATCGCGTCCGATGATGGCGGAAAGGTGCGTCGAATGCTTACGCACCTCCACGTCCGGACGGCAATCGATATCAACCGGCGCGACGGCGTGAAAGGGCGGAAGGTCTGGTTTCAGTTTCGCGACTCGCTGCTCACGATCGAGTCATCGTGGCTGGCGCGATTGCGGTACACGCACGAGAATGCGGTTCACCATGGAGTGGTCGCTGGCGCTCGGAGGTATCGGTGGTGTTCGGCGTCGTGGTTTGAAGACCACGCCCCCCGATCATTCGTGGAGACGGTGCGTCGAATCAGAACCGATCGCGTAAACGTCTACGACGACTTTCCGGCGGCGATGCTGCCGCAGTCCAGACGCGGAGCGTTAGGCGTTGGCGGCGCGGAACGCCAGGAACCAGGGTTCGCGGCGGCCAAATTTGGTCGCTAGCGCTACGCCTACGCCGAAGATGCTGGCGAGGCTCCAGAGGATTGTGCCTACCACCGGGATCATGCGGAGCGCGCCCAGCAACAGCACGCCGATCACGACCATCGCGAGGTCGCCGCGGAGGAACTTGCGGCCCGCGAGTTGATTTCGTGTTCGCGAGCCCGCGATCAGCGTACCCACCACGTGGAAGATCGCGATCATGCCGTAGACCTTGGTCATGATTCCGAAGACCGCCAGCGCCGCGAGGAGCGGAATGCCGACGACGTACGGGACGAGGTAGCTGAACGCAATCCCGGTGAGGACGAAGCTCGTGACGGCGACGAGTCCGAGGACGAAGCAGTGCAATGCGCTGCTGCGCAGCTCGACCGACGATGCGCGGATCTCACGGCCGCTCATCAGCGTCACGACCACCGCCGCGATCAGCCACACCAGCAGCAGCGACGCGATGATCACGTTCTTCGTCACCGCGCTGGCCGCGCCTTCGAGTGACGTCAGCGGATAGATCCGGCCGCCGACGCGGCCTTCCGCTCCGTTCAGTTTTGCATTCGCGTGAATGAGGTTGCCGCGGACGCGGCCCGCGCCGACGAACGTCACGGCACCGCCGACGATCAGGAGATCGCCGTTGATCTCCGAGGCGACGGTGAGTGTTCCGCCGTACGACTGCACGGTGCCGACGACCGGCTCGGAGAGCGTCACCGTCTCGCCGACGAAATGCTTCTCCGTCGTGCGAGCCTGCCCCGACGCTCCGGTCGGCGACAGGACGACGAACAGCGCGATCAGCGCCGCGATCGTCGTCAGCGGAACGATCAGACGCTTAAACATCCACTCCCTTCGGCGCGCGCCGCAGCAGCAGGAAAAGCAGCGTGTTGATGACCACGAACAGGACCGCAATCAGCGGGCCGCCGATCGCGCGTCCGGTGAGCTGCAGGAACGTGAGCAGCGCCTGCACCGACGGCAGCGAAGACGACACGGCATCCACCGGTGACACGCCCGCCGCCGCGGAGACGACGATGAGCAGCGTCAGCGTGGCCACGAGGCCCGCCGCGACCAGCGGCCAGGTACGATGCGACGCGCCTTCCCACGGCGCGAGGGGCAGCGCGTCGAGCTTCATCGGACGCGCCGGAACGTCGACGTTGAGATCCGACTCCAGCACCCGGCACACTTCGCACGACTCGAGATGAGCCGCGTTCGCCTCCGGATCGTTCAGGTAATCCTCACAGGTCATAACGGTTCCACGAAGCCGCCGAGCGACTCCTTGAGCAAGTTTCGCGCGCGGAAGAGCTTGTTTTTCACCGTGCCGAGGGGCAGCTTCTTCATCGAAGCGATCTCCTCGTACGACAGCTCCGCGAAATGCCGAAGCTGAATGAGCTCGCGATAGTCGGAGGGCAACTGCTCGACCGCCTTGTCGATCGCGGCGCTGAGCTGTTTGTTCTTGAGGGCACGGTACGGCGAGATGCCGTCGTCGGCGAACTCGCGCTCCTTGCCCGACGGCTCATCCTCGGTCGGCCGCGCCAGCGGTACCTCGGCAATCGATTTCTTCCGCAGCGCATCGATCGCGCTGTTCTGCGCGATGCGGAAGAGCCACGTCGAGAACTGATACTTCGGATCGTATCGATCGAGTGCGAGATAGACCTTCACGAAAATTTCCTGCGCCAGATCGTGAGCCTCTTCGTAGCGATGGGTGATCCGGTACACGTAGTTGACGAGGCGCTTTTCGTAGCGGCTCACCAGCGTCGTGAACAGGTCCCTGTCGCCGCCGAGGATCCGCTCCACGAGGGTGCGGTCATCGAGCTGAACACGTTCTGCCATTCGTTTGTACGGGTGCTCCCCGCGAAGGTTGCGACGCCTGCGGCGTGCCCGGAGGGCATGATACCGTCAGGCAACGATGATCGAAATCCACGATCTCACAAAGAGATACGGCGATTTCACCGCCGTCGATCATCTCTCGCTGACGGCCACCCCCGGCGAGATCTTCGGCTTCCTCGGCCCGAACGGCGCCGGCAAAACGACCACGATCCGCATCATCGCCGGCCTCTCCCTTCCGACGAACGGGACCGTGCGCGTCAACGGAGTCGACGTCGTCGCCGAGCCGGTGCGCGCGAAAGCCGTCCTGGGCTATGTGCCCGACCGGCCGTATCTGTACGAGAAGCTCACGGGCCGCGAGCTGCTGCACTTCGTCGCGGACCTCTATCGCAAGGACTGGCGGGAGTGCGAGCCGCGCGCGGTCGCACTACTCCGCTACTTCGACCTCGGCGACTGGATCGACGCGCGCATCGAGAACCTCTCGCACGGCATGAAGCAGAAGCTCGTGCTCGTGTCCGCGCTGGTACACGATCCGTCGGTGCTGGTGATCGATGAGCCGATGGTCGGTCTCGACGCCTTGGCGCAGCGCCAGGTGCGCGAGCTGTTCCGCAACCTCGCGCGCGATGGCAAAACGGTGTTCCTGACAACACACACGCTTTCGGTTGCCGAGGCGCTGTGCGATCAGATCGCGATCATCAACCGCGGACGCATCGTCGCCAGCGGCACGACCGCGGAGCTCAAAAAGGATGCGGCGCTGGAGGACGCGTTTCTGGCGCTGACGTATGACGGCACCGAAGCGTCTTGACGAGTTGCGCGCACGCCGGCGCGATGACGCCCTCCGCCGTGGCATCAACCCGCGCGACGTCGATCTCCTCCTCTCCGACCTCCTCGGCAAGTCACTCTCGTATCTTTACGCGCACGGGGAGCTGATGGTCGATCCGGCGCGTCTCGACGCGCAGCTCGCGCGGCGCTTCGCCGGCGTGCCGCTGCAGTACATCCGCGGACACGCCGAGTTCTACTCGCGCGACTTCGTGGTCGACCCGCGCGTGCTCATTCCGCGACCGGAAACGGAGCTGCTGGTCGAGGCCGCACTGGAGCGCGCGCCGCGCGACGGACGGGTGATCGACATCGGCACCGGCAGCGGATGCATCGCCATCACGATCGAACGCGAGCGGCCCGACCTGTCGGTGTTGAGCGTCGACCGTTCGGTGAACGCGCTCGCGGTCGCGTACCGCAATCGGGTGCGACTCGAGTCGCGCGTCAATCTGGCGGCTTCAGATTTGATGTCGGGTGTCTGCGGCACGTTCGATCTCATCGTGTCGAATCCGCCGTACGTGCCGTTCGCCGAGTACGAGCAACTCGACGTGGAAGTGCGCATCCACGAGCCGCGCATGGCCCTGACCCCCGGGCCGAGCGGGATGGAAATCATCGAGCGCATCCTCGACGAATCTCACGCGCGCCTGGCGCCGCGCGGCTCGATCATTCTGGAAGTGGGATACGGTCAGGAGGAGGCTATTCGCGCACTTGCGGCGCAGAAGCGATGGCGTGTCGAGGCCTTCCTGCCCGACCTCGCCGGGATTCCGCGCGTCGTCGTATTATCCGGCCATGGCGAGTAAGGACCAGTGCCTCTTCTGCCGCATCGCCGCCGGCGAGATTCCGGCGAAGAAGGTGCACGAGGACGCGGACGTCGTGGCGTTCCACGACATCAACCCACAGGCACCGACGCACATCCTGGTCATTCCGCGCAAACACATCGCCAAGCTGGACGATCTCACCGACGCCGACGCGGCAACGATCGGCACGACGCTCGTTCGCGCGACCCAGATCGCGCGTGAGCTGCGCCTGCACGACGACGGCTATCGCGTCGTGATCAACAACGGCGAGGGCGCGGGACAGACGGTGTTCCACATCCACGTGCACGTGATGGGCGGGCGGGCGTTGCGGTGGCCTCCGGGGTGATCTTCAAGCCGGCGGCGGCACGCGGAAGCGCGTTCCCGTGAACGTCATCCGCCCGCTCTTCTTGCGCGCGCCACGGCGCTGGGCGATGAAGTCGTCCTTCGCTTCCTTGAGCGTCGACGGCACGTAGGTCGCGCCGGACTTGAGCGCCTTCGTTCGGTCGCGCGAGAATGCCGAGCCGCCCGCCACGATCGCCCCCTCGGGGAAGTTCGCCGCGAGCAACTGCAGCATCGCGTGACCCTGTCCCACGTGATCCGGATTCGTGCACGAAACGAACACCGCCTCCGGCTTCACCTCGTTGATGAACGCGACCAACTCCTGCTCGGGCAGGTCGGTGAAGTAGTCCGCGGTGTAGCCCTCGCTGCGGAGGAGTTGGGTCAGCATCAGCGTGCCCAGTGAAAGACGCTCGCCGGCGACGGACACGGCGACGATGTGCTTCAGCGGATCGGGCGTCCCGGCGTTGCGATCGCCGAAGCGGATGATCAGCTCGCGCACGACGTCCTTGATGAAGTGATCGTGGGCCTGGGTGATGCGCTTGCGATCCAGCTCCTCCTGCGCGAAGGTGAGTGTCGGGATGAAGAGGTCCGTGAACATCTCCTCCATCGTCGCGGTCTCCGCGTACCGATCGGCGATGGCGATCGCGCCGGTGCGGTCGCGGAGCAGCAGGCGGTTGTAGAAACTGAGGTAGCCCTCGAGCGGATCCTCGCTGCCGAACATGATCGAGAAGATCCGCAGCGCGGGGATGAACTCGCCGCCGACGGTGAGGCACACGGTGATCGGCGTCGCCAGGAGCAGTCCCACCGGTCCCCACAGCCAGCCCCAGAAGATCGCCGCAAGTAGCAGCGCGATCGGGGACACGCCGACCCGATGTCCGACCACGATCGGTTCGATGAAGCCGCCGATCAACTGATCGCTGAAGACGAACAGCCCGAGGACGGCGAGGGAGGAGTACCAGTTCGGGAAAACGGCGAAGGCGAGAAACGTCGGCGCCGCGGCGCTGAGAACCGCGCCGATGTACGGCACGAAGCGCAGCAGTCCCGCGAGCACGCCCCAGAGCGCGGCGTGCGGCACCTGGAGCATCCACAGACCGAGACCGATCAGGACTCCGAAGCCGATGTTGAGCAAGGCGATGGTCAACAGGTACCGGCTGATGCGCTGCGACGTCTCGCCGATGGCCTGCGTCGTCACGGTGAGGTGCGCGCGGCCTGCGACCCGGAGGAGTTTGTCGCGCAGCTGCTCGCGGTCGCGCAGGAGGAAGAAGACGACCACGATGACCAGGAACGACGCGGCGACGCCTTCGACGGTGGGCGCGACTTCCTCGTACCTCTCGCCGACCGTTTTCCGTTCCGGAATGACCCGCACCTTCAGATCGGGCCGCTGCTGCTGCTCGCCCACCTCGGCGACACGCTGGAGCGCGCGCTCCAGGAGGTTGAACTGGCCGGCGCGCCTGCGGATCGACTCGAGCTTGCGATCGACGTTCTCACTGGTCGCGGCGCTGGAGAGCTCGCGCGCGACGGAGTTGAGCTGCTGATAGATCCACCAGCCGCCGAAACCGAGGAGCAGTGACGTGAGGCCAAGTGAGAGCACGATCGCGCCGGTGCGGCGGAGGAACGTTCGCTCGAGACGGATGACGATCGGCGTGAGCAGGAATGCGAACAGCACCGCCAGCGCGACCGGCACAACGACCGGACGCGCGAGGTGCAGTACGGCGATGACGATGATCGTGCCGATGAGGATGCGCGTGTTGCCCTGGCGGCGATCCGTGGCGCGCTTGTCGGGCGGAGTTTCGGCGTTCGTCGGCCGCGGCGGCACGCGCCGCATCGACAACGTTCGATCGAACCGGTCGGTATCGTCTTCGTCGAGCACTCTGGAATGAGTCTAACGCGAAGAAGGCTCGGTCCATGTCATCGACTTCAGACTCAGTCCAAGCTCGCGTCCGTCGTCCCTCGGGCGGATGGTCTGATCGGTGATCAGGCGGAGCTCGTTGTGCCACTCCATGCGGCTCGCCAGGACGTATCGGAGGTCGAGATCGCCGCTCGGCGGCACGTTGAGGCGGTCGATAAGCTTATCGTTCCAGACGACCGTGACGACCGGCAGGCGCGGCGTTGCGTCGACGGGGGCGTGCAGCTTCATGCGCAGCTCACCGGCGCCGTACGGTGCCGGCGACAGATGCGCGAGTGACTCGCGGCCCATCCATCGCCACCGGTCGTTCCCCTCGCCCTCGAGGAGGTACCAGCCGCGTTGCCAGCGGATGATCCTGTGCATCGGCACGATGCCGATCTCGAAGAAGCGCGGACGGGTGACCTCCCAGAGCTGCAGCCGTTTGCGCTTGAACCAGCGCACATCGTTGTGCTCGGTCCTGTCGCCCTCGAACATGAAGACGTTGCCGATCGCATAGTCGCCGTCGACGAGACGCTTCTCGTCGCCGATGAGATGGAAGGTGTAGTCAGGAATGAAGTACTGCGCGTGGTAGACGAGCGGGAGCTGCACGTACACGCCGGGCCCCTGCTTCGGCACGTTCGCACGGATCCAGTCGAACGCGGCAACGACCGGAGACGGCTCGGTGCGCGCGAGCCGCAGCGCCGGCCAGGTCCACTTGATGAGCTGCGACGTCATCGCCGCGACGAGCACCACGAAGACCGGCAGCGCCGCCTTCCTAGGCAGCAGTTGCGCGATGGCTTCGATGCCGGCGACGGCGAGAAACGCGTGCATGGTGATGTACGCGACCGCGTAGCGCGTCAGCGCCGTGACGTCGAGCATCAGCCAAGTGAAGATCGCCATCGGCAGAAACATCGCCACGACGACGGCTACGCCGCGGCGCCGGCGCGCGAGCGCGTCGATCAGCCCGATGCCGGCGAGTACCACCACCGCGAACTTCGTGCGCCCGCCGCCGAATGGAAACAGAAACACGCGCGGCGCGAACTCGTCGAGCGGCGTGCGCTTCGGGTTGCGGAAGGAGTCGGTGTTGGAGATGTGCCGCTGGATGTTGCCCAGCTCTTTGACGTAGCCGAACGGTGGATCCGACGATGCATACGCCGCGCACAGATAGGCCGTGCACACACCCATCAGCGCGAGCAGCCAAGCCGCCACGATTGGCTTCAGGCGACGCAGACGGAGCGCACCCACCATCGCCGGCACGGCGGCAACCATCAACAGGTGCGGGCGGATCGAGCACGCCGCCGCGGTGAAAAGCGCGCCGGCGATGTACGCATGTCCGCTATCCGCGCCGCGGAGCAGCAGCGCGCAGGCAACGAGGATCAGCAGCAGCGCAGGCACGTCACTCAGCGCCGTTCCGCCGTAGTACCAGAGCGTCGGAAGGAACGCCGTCGTCGCCGCGGCCGCAATCGCGTAGCTCGTGCGGAACTTCAATTCGCGCGCGAGAAAAAACACCGCGGGAAAAATCAGCATCGACGCGATCGTCGCCACGGCCTGCAGCGCGTGAAACTCGCTGTCGGTGAAGAGCCGCGCGATCTTGCCAAGGAAGACGAAGAGCGGATACCCCGGCGGATGCGGGTGATGCGGCTTGACGTCGTACTCCTGGACGGCCAGTGCGAAGAGAGTTTCGTCCCAGTCGTGGAGGGTCAGCGAGAGCGCGGGAAGCCGGCTCGCCGCGATCGCCGCGGTGAGCGCAATGAGACCGATACGACCTATAAGACCTATAGGTCGTACAGGTTCCATGGGTCCTACTTCCTCCAGCGAAGGATCGGCTGCCGCGCCGCGCGAGCCTCGTCGAGGCGGCGCACCGGCGTCGTGTGGGGCGCGCTTCGCACCAGCTCGGGGCGCTCCTCGGTCTCGCGGGCGATGGCCAGCATGGCCTCGCAGAACGCGTCCAGCTCTTCCTTCGGCTCGCTCTCCGTCGGCTCGATCATCAGCGCACCGGAGACGATCAGCGGGAAGTAGATCGTCGGCGGATGGAAGCCGTAGTCCATCAGGCGCTTGGCGATGTCGAGGGTGTGCACGTCCTTCGGCGTCTGGAGCTTGTCGCTGAACACGACCTCGTGCAGCGATGGCGCGTCGTATGGAAGATGATAGGCCTTGCGCAGCCGCGCGCGGATGTAGTTCGCGTTCAGCACCGCGATCTGGGCGATGCGTCGCAGACCGGTCGGGCCCATCGAGCGCATGTAGGTCAACGCGCGCACGAGGACGTTAAAGTTGCCGTGGAACGCGCGCATGCGGCCGATCGAGTCGGGATGCGAGAAGTCACAGTAGAACGTGCCGTCCTCGCGGCGCTCGATCGTCGGCGTGGGAAGGAAGGGCACGAGGCTCTCGCTCACGCCCACCGGACCCGCGCCGGGACCACCTCCGCCGTGCGGCGTGGAGAAGGTCTTGTGCAGGTTCGAGTGGATGACGTCGATGCCCATGTCGCCCGGCCGTGCGATCCCGACGAACGAGTTCAGATTCGCGCCATCGCAATAGAGGTAGGCACCCTTCGCGTGAAGGATGTTCGCCATGGCCTTGATCTCGGACTCGAACACACCCAACGTGTTCGGCACGGTGATCATCAGCGCCGCGACGTCTTCGTTCACCGCGGCTTCGAGCGTCGACAGGTCGACGGTGCCGCGGGCGTTCGACTTCAGTTCCTTGATCTGGTAGCCGGCGAACGCCGCCGACGCCGGATTGGTGCCGTGCGCGGAGTCGGGGATGAGGATGTACTTGCGTGCGTTGCCGGTCTTCGCGAGGGCCTTGTGCACCATCAGGATGCCGGTCAGCTCGCCATGCGCCCCGGCAACCGGTTGCAGCGTTACGCGAGGCAGACCGAAGATCTCCTTCAGCGTCTGCTCGAGATGCCACAGCAGTTCCAGATTGCCTTGCACCTGATGTTCGGCCTGCAGCGGATGCGACCACGCGAACCCCGGCGTGCGCGCGATCTCCTCGTTGATGCGCGGGTTGTGCTTCATCGTGCACGACCCGAGCGGATACAGACCCGCGTCGATCGACACGTTCAGCTTCGACAGCCGCGTGAAGTGGCGGATCACGTCGACCTCGGACACCTCCACTTCGTCCGCGATCTCCTCGCGCCGCAGCGACGCGGGCAGGATCGAATCGAGCGCCTGCTCGGGCACGTCGAGCGTGGGGAGCTGGTAGCCCCGGCGTCCCTTCTTCGAGCGTTCGAAGATCAGCGGCTCGGTCGCGGACTTCTGCGCGACGTCGCGCTGGGTGGTCGGTTCATCGACGGTCGTGGTCATCGGCGCTCCCGGGAAATCGCCGCCGATAACGCGGCAACGTACTGATCGATCTGCTCGCGCGTGTTCAACTCCGTCACGGCGACGAGGAAATCGTTCGCGTGGCCGTCGTAGAACGTGCCCAGCGGAATGCCGCCGAGGATCTTCTCGTGCTCGAGGTCCGCGAGGATGACCTCGGCCGGGAACGGCGTGCGCACGACCATCTCGTTGTAGACCGGGC
The DNA here is from genome assembly GCA_035536275.1 of Thermoanaerobaculia bacterium. Classification (GTDB taxonomy): domain Bacteria; phylum Acidobacteriota; class Thermoanaerobaculia; order Gp7-AA8; family Gp7-AA8; genus QHVT01. Next base: position 54,132 of record DATLOL010000196.1, on the reverse strand, counting down.
CATCGAATGGCAGCTCCACGGAGTGGATCTCCCGCAGCTTCGCGCGCATGTACGCGGCCTTCTGCAGGCACTGCGTGGCCACTTCGCGCAGGCCTTCCTTGCCGAGGAGCGAGAGGTACATGTTCGCGGCGAGCGCGATCAGCGCCTCGTTCGTGCAGATGTTCGACGTCGCTTTGCCGCGGCGGATGTGCTGCTCGCGCGTGGCCAGCGTGAGCACATAGGCGCGGCGGCCGTCGACGTCGACGGTCTCCCCGACGAGACGTCCCGGCATGTGCCGCTTGAGCGCATCGCGCACGACCATGAAGCCGACGTATGGGCCGCCGAACTGCGGCGGGATCCCCCAGGCCTGCCCTTCGCCGACGCAGACGTCGAAGCCGTGCTGTCCCGGAGGCGCGAGCACGCCCATCGAAGTGGCCTCGGCAATCACGGAAATGCGCGTGAGCCCCTCGGTCGCGCCGGCGATGGCGTCGTAATCCTCGATCACGCCGAGGAAGTTCGGCGACTGCACCGCGACGGCGAAGGCGTCGCTGCTCGCGGCGCGAAGCTCGTCGAGATTCACGCGTCCGTCCGCGTTCCAGGCCACTTCCACGATCTCGATACCGAGGTTCTGCATGTAGGTACGAACGGTCTCGATGTAGTGCGGGTGGATCGACTTCGCGAAGACGACCTTCTTCTTCCCCTTCTGCAGGCGCTCGGCGAGCAGCACGGCCTCGCAAAGCGCGGTGCTGCCGTCGTACAGCGACGCGTTGGCGACGTCGAGTCCGGTCAGCAGGCACTGGTGTGTCTGATACTCGAAGATCGACTGCAGCGTCCCTTGCGACACCTCGGGCTGATACGGCGTGTACGCGGTGAGCCACTCGGCGCGCAGCAGAAGCTGATCGATCACCGCGGGCTGGTAGTGCCCGTAGGCGCCGCCGCCGAGGAAGGAGACGTGGTCTGCGGCGCTCTTGTTGCGGGCGGCAAGGCCGCGGAACCAGCGGCGGGACTCGATCTCCGACCAGGGGCCGGGGATGTCGAGGAGACCTTTGAGCTTGACGGCGTCCGGAATCGTGTCGAAGAGGCGATCGACGCTCTCGACGCCGATGGTGTCGAGCATCTCGCGGATGTCTTCACCGGCGTTGGAGATGTAGCGGTGGGAGTTGGAAGAAGCTGTGGGGTCAGGGAGAGTCATTTGAGTGCTGAGTGCTGGGTGCTGAGTGCTGAATGAGATGCGGAGGGCTGGGGCTCAGCACTCAGCACCCAGCACTTCAATGTGCCGATTCTTTTTCGATGAACTCGTCGTACTCTTCGGCGGTCATCAGCTCGTCGACTTCCGTGACGTCGGTGCACTTGATGCGCACCATCCAGCCGTCGCCCCACGCGTCGGTGTTGACCAGAGCGGGATTGTCGGCGAGCGCCTCGTTGATCTCGATGACCTCGCCCGACACGGGCGTGAACAGCTCGGAGACCGCCTTGACGGACTCGATGCTTCCGAGCTCGTCTCCCGCGTCGAGCTGCGAGCCGACCTGCGGCAGTTCCACGAACACGACGTCGCCCAGCTCTTTCTGCGCGTAGTCGGTGATGCCGACGGTGGCGACGTCGCCCTCGAGATGCACGTACTCGTGGCTCTTCGCGTACCGGTTGTCTTCAGGAGTGGCCATGCTTGCCTCCAGCTATTTCGCTCGCCTGTAGAAAGGAGTAGGGATGACGCGGGCCCGCGCTTCCTTGCCGCGAATGAGCACACTGAATTCGCTGCCCTGGGCCGATTTGTCGAGCGGAAGATATGCGAGTCCGATCGCTTTTTTCAACGTCGGCGAGTGCGTGCCCGACGTGACCACGCCGATCTCTTCGCCGCCTTCCACGATCGGGTATCCGTGGCGGGCGATGCCCCGGTCGACCATCTCGAACCCCACGAGCTTTCGCCGCGGGCCTTCTTCCTTCTCCCGGGCGATCACATCGCGGCCGGCGAAGTCGCCTTTCTCGAGCTTCACGATCCAACCGAGATCGGCCTCGATGGGCGTGGTGGTGTGATCGATGTCGTTGCCGTAGAGGGCCATCTTCGCCTCGAGGCGTAGCGTGTCGCGCGCGCCGAGACCGCACGGCTTCACGCCGAGGTCGACGAGCTTGCGCATGATGCGCGGCGCTTCCTCCGGCGAGACGTAGATCTCGAACCCGTCCTCGCCGGTGTAGCCGGTGCGGGACACGATCGCCGGCGCGCCGTCGACGACGCCGCGCGCGAAGCGGTAGTACTTGATGTCCGCGAGATTCACCGCCGGCACCAGCGGCTGCAGCACGCGCTCGGCCTCGGGACCCTGGATCGCGAGCTGCGCCCACTCCTTCGAGACGTTCTTCACCTCGACGTCGAGGCCGGCCGCCGACTGCTGCATCCACTCGAAGTCCTTGTCGGTGTTCGACGCGTTGACCACCACGAAGAAGTCGTTCGGGTTGTTCTGGTAGATGAGGATGTCGTCGACGAATCCGCCGGTCGGATAGAGCAGGCCGTTGTAATGGATGCGTCCCTCGGCCAGCTTCGAGACGTCGTTGCAGGTGGTGCGCTGCAACAGGTCGAGCGCCTGCGGCCCCTGGACCGTGATCTCGCCCATGTGCGAGACATCGAACAGGCCGACCTTCGAGCGCACCGCCTCGTGCTCCTCGAGGATGCCGCTGAACTGCACCGGCAACTCCCATCCGCCGAAGTCGACCATCCTGCCGCCCAGTTCTTTCTCGACTTCGTTGAGGGGGGTTTTGAGCAACTCAGACATGCACGCCTCCAGAAAGGAGGCGTAACGTAGCACAGGTGCGCGAGCGCCCGGGTTTACGCTCCCGCTTGTCTTTCGTATGCTATATCGTCATATTGTTATTCACATGCGAACTGCACTGGCTGCGGTACTGGCCCTCTCCCTCGGTTTTTCCGTCGCCGCCGCCGTCACTTCCGGGCCGGAACGCCCGATCTCCGATGCAACACCATCCGCGTCGACCGGCGACGTCGTCGACATTGCCACGGACGGGAAGAACGTCCTTACGCTTTGGTTCGACCGCACGGCCGGCCGGGAAGGCATCTACGCGACGGTCGTGGACGATCGCGGTCTGCCGGTGCGGGGCGACTCCGAGCGGATCAGCACCGGGTGGTCGAGCGCACGCGCCGTGTGGACCAGCGATCGCTACCTCGTGGTCGCGTCGTCCGGCGGTGGGACACTCTCGCTGCTCCTCGACGGCGAAGGACGCCGCATCGGCGGGCCGTTCGTGCTCGATATCGCCGGCTGGCCGGCGGCGCTGGCCTGGAATGGCAGCCGCGCGCTGATGGTCGTCGGCACAGCGTCCGGCATGCGCGGGGTGATGCTCGGCGCGTCCGGCGAGGTCCTGCTGTCCGGGATCGCTCTGCCGTCCACAGTGACGCAGTTGGTGCCGCACACGCTGACCGCGGCCGGATCGTCCTTCGTCTTCGCCTGGGCGGACGAGATTGCTCCTCAGGTGCCGGGGCGGGGGCCGCTGACGAACGTCTATGCGATGCGCATCGAGGCCAACGGCGCGACCGGGGCGACGACGCCGTTGCTCTTGGAGCGCAGGGGATTCGCTTTTCTAGCGTCGGCATCGAGCGGCAGCCGCGCCGGCGTGGCGATCAGCGTCGGGTTCGACGACAAGTGGCAGATTTCCCCGTTCACCTTCGACGCCACGACGCCCACTCCCCAGTCCCATGCACCCGTCGACGTCGTGACCTGGTCGCCGAAGATCGAGGTCATCCCGACGCCGGTCGGATTCGCGGCCACGTACGTGTTGATGGATCGCTCGACCACGCTCCTCGGCGTGGTGGACTTCGACGCCACCGCAGCGCGCACGCTGATTCTCGGCACGCTCGGCCAGGTCGTGCATCGAGCGGTCGCCAATCCGTACACCGCGATGATCGTCGTGGCAGGCGCGCCGCTGGTGGCCGTACCTCTCGACACGCGTCTGTCGGCCCGCACGCGCGACGCCGTCGCGGCCGCGATCGTCCCCGCGGCGCGGCAGAGCAGTCCCATCATCACTCCCGGCGCGGGCGGCGCGCTGATCGCGTGGGCCGAGCCGCTGCAGTATTCGCAGGGCCGCATCGTGGTCCGCCGCTTCGACAGCGACGGCAAGCCGCTCGATGCCGCGCCGATCGTCGTCGCTGAGAAAGCGACGCCGCGGATCGCGCCCGCGGTCGCGTTCACCGGAAAACTGTGGCTGATCGCGTGGCAGGAGAACGAGGGCAACGCGTCGCACGTTTTCTTCCGCCGCCTGTCCCCCGACGGCACACTCCTCGACGCCGCACCGATCGACCTCGGCGTCGGCTTCGAGCCGCTCGCGGCGTCGAACGGAAACGTGACGGTCCTCATCACCGCCACCTTCCGCAATATCGAGATGACCGTCGTGCGCTTCACACCCGACGGCGTGCGCATCGATGAGACGATGCTCAGCAACCCCGCGGCGGACCGTTCCTACTACCGCTCCGTCGTCACGAACGGCGCGGAGTTCTTCATCGCCTGGACCAGCAGCGGTCACAACAACGTCCTCGGGCGGCGCCTCGACGCATCGGGCGCGCCGATCGAGACCGTGCCGATCGCAATCGCAACCGGCACGGACGTCGAGTCGCATCCGGCAGTGGCCTCGGACGGCGACGACTTCGTCGTGGTCTATGCGCAGCAGAAACCCATTCCTCGGGTCGATCCACCGATGGAAAATCCCGAGCCGGTCGTCGTGCGCGTGCGCAGCAAGCGCGTGCTCCGCACCGGCATCCTGGCCGACCACACCGCTACGCAGGATGGTCATCTCATCGCCCGCGGGACGAACCCCCGCATCGCCTGGAACGGCCGGCGGTACATGGTCACGTTCGTCGCCGACGAGTTCGCGATTCCGTACGAGGGACCACAGCCGCTGACGATGTCCGCCGCGTCTCTCGATGCGCGCGGCGCCGCGTCCGGCGAGTCGCGGACGATCGTGCACGGCGAATGGGTCTCGCAGGTCCACTCGCTGGCGCTCGTCGAGAGCGTTGTGTGGAGCGCGTATCCGCGCGTCGCACCGGAGCTCGGGAATGTAGAGCGCGTGTTCCGGCGCGAGTTGCTCGAAGAGAGCTCCGGACGGCGTCGCACATCGAGAAAGTGATCCGACGACGCGCAGTGTTACCCTGATCGCGGTAGGGAGGGACGGGTGTGACGAACGAGATCGGCGATTTCCTCGACTATCTGACGTTCGAGCGCAACGTCTCCCCGAACACGGTGACCGCGTATCGGGACGACCTCGAGTCGTTCATCGCCTTTCTCTGCAACGACTACCTCACCCTCGGCCGCGATCAGCTCGACTTCCGCCGCATCGATCACCTCGCCGTACGCTCGTACCTCGCGCACCTGTCGCGCCGCAAGCTCGCCCGGGCCTCGGTCGCGCGTCATCTCTCCGCGCTGCGCACGTTCTTCAGGTACCTCGTGCGCGAGGGCGTCACCGACGCCAACCCCGCGCGCACCGTGGCCACGCCGAAGCGGGAAAAGCATCTGCCAGCGGTCCTGCAAACCTCCGACGTCGCGCTGCTGATCGAGCAGCCCGACACCTCGACGACCCTCGGCATCCGCGACGCGGCGTGGCTCGAGCTGCTCTACGGGTCGGGACTGCGCATCTCGGAGCTGGTGGGCGTCGACCTGGACGATCTCGAGCTCCGCGCGCGGCTGGTGAAAGTGCGCGGCAAGGGATCGAAGGAGCGCATCGTGCCGTTCGGATCGAAGGCCGAGACCGCGCTGCGGGCCTGGCTGGCGGTCCGGGGGGAGCTCGTGCACGACGTCGAGGAGCAGGCCGTGTTCGTGAACTACCGCGGCAAGCGCATCACCACACGCAGCGTGCGCCGCCTGTTCGACGACTACGTCCGCGACGCCGCGCTGCGTGCGGGCGCGTCGCCGCACACGCTGCGGCACTCGTTCGCCACGCACCTCCTGAACGCCGGCGCCGACCTGCGCGGCATCCAGGAACTCCTCGGACACGCATCGCTGTCGACCACGCAGAAGTACACCCATCTGAACGATTGGCAACTGATGGCGGTGTACAAGAAAGCGCATCCGCGCGCGTAAGTGTCGTCCCGAGCGCAGTCGAGGGATCCCCTGCGGTTGCACGAGAGCGGCTCCGCATGCAGGAGATCCCTCGACTGCGCTCGGGATGACACGGCTAGAATCCTCCCGTGATCCGCGCGATCGTTCATCACGGCTTCGTCGGCGAGGCCATCGAATACTTTGCGGTCGTCGCGGGTCCGGACGTCGACCGGCGCTTCTTCTTCGAGCAGATCAACGCGCCGCGCGGCGACATCGTGCGCTACTTCGGCGGCAACTCGGAGATCGTGCTGAATCCCGAGGGAGTGCGGTTCCGCGGGAACGGTGGGATCTTCGGTGAGTACATGTTCGGCGGGCACCTTCCCGTCGGCGACCTGCTGAACGAGGAAGTGGTGAACCGGCTCATCGTCTTCGGCACTACGGTCGATCCGCGCACCCACGAGCTGCGTTTCGCCGCGCACACGGACGGCTTCGAGCGCTATGACAACCTGTTCCTGCAGGGCAATGCCGTTGCGAACTACTTCTTCTTCGTTGACGACCGCAAGCGCTACTCCGACGTCGGCGACCGGCAGGAAGCGACGCTCAAGAGTGCGGGTAAGCTGCTCAAGCGCTCCCGCAAGGTCGGCGCGGGAAACTTCCTCGCCCTGGCGCACGAGATCCTCGACGCGCTCGACGAGCCGCAGTCGACGATCTGCATCGTGCGGGTCGTGCATCGGGCGAATCAGTTGCTGGCCGAGGCCTGTCAGCGGTCGTACCAGTCGACGCGGTCCATGGTGGAAGTGAGCGCCGCGCTGGCCGAGCTCCCGATCGAGCCCTACCAGCGCGAGCGCATCCAGATCGACGTCATCTACCGCTACCCCGACAACCAGGAACTGATCGACGAGTACAAGCGCATCCTCGCCTCCTGCGCCGGCTCGACCATCGACTCCTCGGCCCGCGCGCGCCTGATGCGCCTGCGCACGCTCTCGCTGCGCAACGAAGTGCCGCTGTCGATCTTCGACACGCTCGAGGAGATCGTGCTGCAGGAGCCCCGCGCGGTCGTGCGCAAGGAGGACGAGCCGGACTACATCCAGTCCACCCGCGAGATCCTCGGCGGGTTCCTGCTCGGACGCAACATCACCCGCAAGCTCTCGTCGCTCGATCTCGTGCAACTCATGGAGAACAAGCAGCGCGCGGCGGCGAATCGCGACCAGACCTTCGAGGAGGTCCTGCTAGAGACGGGCAAACTGATCGACGAGATCAGCCGCGAGGAAGAGGACTTCGAGCGCCTGGAGTCGTTCGGCGAGCTGGTCACGCTCTTCGATCGCATCGATCATACGACCACGCTCGTGAACCGCCTCGCCTTCATGGACGACGTCGAGCTGACCCAGGAACAGGTCCGGTCGCTCCTCGGCAACATGCAGGTCTTCGAGAAGCTGCGCCGAGGACTCTTTCAGCAGCTCTTCATCGACCCGGTGGTCAACAACGAATACGCGCTCGCCTACGGAAAGAAGAAGCTCTACGCGTTGACGCTCGGGCTCATTCAGATCGAGAACAATGAGGAATCCCTGGCGGGCGTCGTCGAGTCGATCGGCGCGCTCAACCGGCACGAGCGCGCGTACTTTGCAGCGTATAGCCTCGCCCGGCGGCGCATGGCGAACTTCTACCTCGAGCTCAACACGACGGAAGGGCGGGAGACGTTCCGGCGCGAGATCCGGGCGGAGATCGCGCACGATCCGGCTCTGCACGAGCTGCAGGACTACATGAGCGAGGGACTGCTCGAGGACGTGATCACGAAGATCCGGCTCGAGGCGTTCTACATCAATCAGCTCCTGCCACGGATCGTCGAAGAGCAGGACGTGAAACTGCGCAACGACTTCCTCTCCAACTCCGGCCTGGATCGCTTTCAGGTCGAGGAACTGGAGGGCGAATATTTCGAGATGCGCGCGTTTCCGCCGCAGTTGCTGGAGTCGATTCAGCGGCCTGCATAGTGCATGACCAACCGCCTCGCCAACGAAACCTCGCCCTACCTCCTGCAGCACGCGCACAACCCCGTGGACTGGTATCCGTGGGGGGAGGAGGCATGGTCGAAGGCGCGCGAGGAGGACAAGCCGGTCTTTCTCTCCATCGGCTATTCGGCGTGCCACTGGTGCCACGTGATGGAGCGCGAATCGTTCGAGAACCCGGAGATCGCGGAGGTCCTCAACGCCGACTACGTCTCGATCAAAGTCGATCGCGAAGAGCGTCCCGACGTCGACTCGATCTACATGCAGGCTGTGCAGATGATGACCGGCCACGGTGGCTGGCCGATGTCGATGTTTCTCACGCCGGAGGGGAAGCCGTTCTTCGCGGGGACCTATTTTCCGCCCGAGGAGCGGCACGGGATGCCGAGCTTCCAGCGGGTGCTCGAACATGTGGTGAATGTGTATCGCTCGAAGCGGGAGGAAGTAGAGGAAGCGTCGAACGAGGTGGCGAATGCGCTGGCCAGCCAGTTGCGCGTGCGCGGGAAAGGCTCGATCGATCGCGAAGGGTTGGAGAAGGCGGCGGCCCGCATCGCTTCCACGTACGACCCCGTGCACGGCGGCTTCGGTGGCGCGCCGAAGTTCCCGCCGTCGATGTCGCTCGATTTCCTGATGCAGGTCTCGCATCGTACGAACGACCCGCGCCTGCGCGAGATCATCGTCGAAACGCTGACCAAGATGGCCCGCGGCGGCATCTACGATCAGATCGGCGGCGGCTTTCATCGCTACTCCGTCGACGCGCGCTGGCTGGCGCCGCACTTCGAGAAGATGCTGTACGACAATGCGCTGCTCGCGCGGCTGTACGTGCGCGCGTGGCAGTGGACGAAGGAGCCGCTCTTCGCACAGATCGCGAACGAGATCCTCGGATTCGTCACCCGCGAGATGACTTCACCGGACGGCGGCTTCTATTCGACGCTCGATGCGGACAGCGAAGGCGAGGAGGGCCGGTTCTACGTCTGGACGCGCGCAGAAGTGATGTCGATCCTCGGCGAGGACGAGGGGCGGATCTTCTGCGCGCTGTACGACGTCACCGAGCGCGGGAACTGGGAGGATCACAACATCCTGAACGTCCCCCGGCCGCCGGAGAGCGTGGCCGCGGACCTCGGCATCACCCTCGACCGGCTCGCGGACGTCGCGTCGCGCGGCAAGTGCAAGCTGTACGGCGTCCGCGCGCAGCGTGTGTGGCCGGGGCGCGACGAGAAGATCCTCGCGGGATGGAACGGGTGGATGCTGGCCGCGTTCGCGGAGGCTGCCATCGCCTTCCATCGCTACGACGACGTCGTTCGGAAGAACGCCGACTTTCTGCTCGCGCGCATCCACGACGGGCGGCTCGTGCGTCACGCGAAGATCCCCGGCCTGCTCGAGGACTACACGGGTGTGGCGTGGGGACTCACGCTCGCGTACGAGGCCACCGGCGAGCGCCGCTATCTCGACGCCGCGAAGTCACTGGCCGACGCGATCCTGGAGCGTTTCCGCGACGAGGAAAACGGCGGCTTCTTCGACACGCCGACGGATCACGAGAAGCTGATCACGCGGCCGAAGGACCTCTTCGACAACGCGACGCCGGCGGGAAGCTCGGTCGCGGCGGACGTACTGCTGCGTCTCGCGCTGCTGTTCGGCCACGAGGAGTACGCGCGCCTGGCGACGGAGACGCTCGAATCGGAGTGGCCACTCGCCGAGAAGTATCCCAGCGGCTTCGGTTTTCTCCTCGGGGTCTGCGAGTGGCGCAATGGCCAGCCGAAGGAGATCGCCCTCACCGGAGACGCGGCGCCGTTCCTGCACGTGGTCGGCGAAACGTTCATCCCCCACCGCGTGCTCGCGCATGGCGCGCAGTCATCGGATCTGCCACTGATGGAAGGGCGGCCGCCGGATCGCACGCTGGCTTACGTGTGCGTGGGATATGCGTGCGAGGAGCCGGTGACGGAGCCGGCGCGGCTACGCGAGTTCCTATAGGACGTATGGGACCTATAGGACTTATACGACCTATAGGTCCTCGTTGAGACAGTACAGGCGGTTGTCATCAACGTTGTAGAACAAGGGCGCCACGAGCACTTTGGGATACCGCATGCGCAGGCGCTTCGCCTCCGCGAGCACGAAGTCGATCTCGTTACCGATCTCGAACAGCGGCGCGTAGGAATCAAAGTGCTGCTCCGCGGCGTCGCGTTCCCAGCCCGCTTCGACGAGACCGTTCACGAACTGCTCGCGCCGGCCGGAGAGTCCGACCATCCCGCAGTGGTTGTGGACGATGATCGCGATCGCGTGCACGCCACCCACGGCCACCGCGAACGACACCTTGAACTCGCTCGGCCGGAGATTTCCGCCGCCAGCGCGCAGGATGAACGCGAAATTCTCGGGGATGCGCAGCTTCTTGCGGTTGTCCATGCACATGCCGACGAGGACTTCCGCGCGCGTGACGGCCGCTTCCGGCTCGCCGCTGAACCCGTTGTGCCACGCCACGAGACGCTCGATGGGCGTGCCGCGGTACGGCGCGGGCATTTCTTCGTACGCGGTGACCGGAATGGCTCTCTGCATCAGGGTGTCTTGGGCACCGTCACCGGTTCGGTTCGCGACGAGGGAACGCTCTCGTTTCCGCTCGCATCCACCGCCGTCACCTCGTACGTGTAGAAGATGCCGATGTCGATGGAGATGTCGAGGAAGTTCGTGTCCTTCGTCGGCGCGGGTGTGAGCTTGAGCCGGTAGCGCCCTTCGATGCGATAGACGTTGTAGCCCGCGAGGTCGGAAGCGGTCACCGGGTCCCACAGCAGGCGCACGAGCTTCGTCTCGACGAGCGCGTTGAGGTTCACCGGCACCGGCGGGGGCACGAGATCCTTGAACGTGACCCGGACCGGCGCGGAAAGGTCGCTCTGGATCGCCGGCGGCCCCGTCGTGGCCACTGCCGCGACCCGGTATTCGTGCTCGCCGTACGCGGGAGCGTCTTCGTAGGTCGTGCCTTTAATCGGCGCGCTGTTGACGGGCACCGGCAACTCTCCGGGACTGGCGCCAGGCGCGTTGCGATAGATGTTGTAGCCGGTGATCACGGGCCCGCTCTGGCCTGCCACCGAAGTCGTAGGTGCGGTCCAGGACAGCGTCACGCCTTCCGCTTTCGCCGCGGCTTTCACGTTCGCGGGCGGGACGCTCACCGGCAGCGGCACGAGGATCGCGAGATTCGACGTCTGACTGCGCGCCTCGTCTCCTTCGGTCACCACCGCGTAGGTGAGGCGCACGGGACGGCCGTCGCTGGAGCGGAATGGCGGCGTGTCGGAGAAGAGGAGGCGCGATCCGACGGTCGCGCCTGCCAAATTGGCCTTTTCTATGCTCTCGATCTTCTTACTGAGCTTGGCGAACTGCGTTTCGGCGATGGTCGGGACTTTCGAGAACATCACGATCGGCTGCGGCTCGGTGGGATCGACGTCGCCGGGCATCAGTGTCTGCGGATCGCGTCCACCCGGCGCGACCGGGAGCGCTTCTTCATAGCGATAGATGGAAATGCGCCGGATGCCGGCGAGGGAGCGGCCCGCGGTGGAAAGCGCGGGATAGCTCCACGACAGCAGAACCCGGTCGGCGCGCTGTGTTACAACGAGGTCGGTGGTCGCGGCAGGGATGACCGGCACCGGTGGCTTCGGGTCGCCGCGCTTGCCGCACGCGACTGTGATGACAATCAGAAGTGCCAGGGATCGTTTCACTGGCGCGGGATTCTAACGGACAGAGGAAACAGCATGTGCGGAATCATCGGCTACGTCGGCACCCGTGAAGTGGTGCCGGTCCTGATCGGCGGGTTGAAAAAGCTGGAGTATCGCGGATACGACAGCGCGGGCGTGGCCGTGGTGAACGGCAACGGAGTGGACGTCGTACGCGCCGAGGGGAAACTGGCGAACCTCGAGGGAAAGCTGGCCGACCACGAGCTGCACGGCACGTTCGGCATGGGGCACACGCGCTGGGCAACGCACGGCAAGCCGAACGAGAACAACGCCCACCCCCATCGCGACTGTACCGGCAACGTGGTCGTCATCCACAACGGCATCATCGAGAACTTCCTCCCGCTCAAGCAGCGCCTCAAAGCGGCCGGACACGAGTTCAAGAGCGAGACGGACACGGAAGTCGTCGCGCACCTGATCGAGGAGTACCGCAAGGGCGGCGCAAAATTCGTCGATGCGGTGAAGAAGGCACTCAAGGAGCTGGAGGGCCACTACGCGCTGGTGATGATCGCCGGCGACGAGCCGGGCACGATCATCGCTGCCAAGCACGGTCCGCCGCTCGTCATCGGCCTCGGCGAGGGCGAGAACATCGTGGCCTCCGACGTTGCGCCGCTGCTCGCCTACACCCGCAACATCATCTATCTCGAGGACGGCGAGTACGCGGTCGCGAACGACAAGAGCGTGAACGTCTTCGTCTCCGAGAACGACTCGAAGGTCGACCGCGCGCCGCAACGCATTACCTGGGATGCCGTCATGGCCGAGAAGGAAGGCTACCGGCACTACATGCTCAAGGAGATCCACGAGCAGTCGCGCGCGGTGCGGGACACCTTCAACGGCCGGATGTTCGAGGAGTCGGGCGAGGTCTTCTTCAACGATCTCGAGATCACGGCTGAGCAGTGGAACAGGTTCAAGCGCGTGCACATCGTCGCCTGCGGCACGTCGTGGCACTCCGGCCTGGTCGGCAAGTTCATTCTCGAGTCGGCGGGCAAGATCCCGGTCGAAGTCGACTACGGATCCGAGTATCGCTACCGGAATCCGATCATCGACGACGAGACGCTGGTGATCGGCGTGACTCAGTCCGGCGAGACCGCGGACACGATCGCGGCGATGCAGGAGGCCAAGCAGAAAGGCGCGCGCCTCATCGCCATCTGCAACGTCCTCGGCGCCGCGGCAACGCGCATGTCGGACGGCACGATCTACACGAACGCCGGCCCGGAGATCGGGGTCGCCTCGACGAAGGCTTTCACCACGCAGTTGACCGCGTTCTATCTGCTCGCGTTGTACATCCGTCAGCTCCGCGGCGACTCACCGGACGAGATCCGCAAAGGAATGCACGAGCTGTCGATGATTCCGCACAAAATCGAGCACCTGCTGAAGACGCAGGAGAAGAAGATCCAGCAGCTCGCCAACAAATGGCACACCGCACAGGACTTTCTCTTCCTCGGCCGCGGCGTGCATTATCCGATCGCCCTGGAGGGCGCGCTCAAGCTCAAGGAGATTTCGTACATCCACGCCGAGGGCTATCCGGCGGGGGAGATGAAACACGGGCCGATCGCGCTCATCGACGAGAACATGCCCGTCGTGGCCATCGCCACGCGCACGCCGGTCTACGAGAAAGTCGTGTCGAACCTCCAGGAAGTGAAGGCCCGCGACGGCCATCTCCTCGCGATCATCGACGAAGGCGACGAGGCCATGAAGACGATGGCCGACGCCTACATCGAGGTGCCGCAGACCATCGAGGAATTGCAGCCGATCCTGACGGTGATTCCGACGCAGTTGCTGGCGTACTACATCGCCCTTCGGCGGGGGTGTGACGTGGATCAGCCGCGCAATCTGGCCAAGAGCGTGACCGTCGAGTAGGACCTATAGGACGTACGGCCTATAGGTCCCATAGGCCCTAGGCCGTTCGCGCGACGACGGTACGCGTGCTCAACCCGCCGATCAGGTAGATCGCGCCGAGAAGCACGTGGACGATGTGATCCATCGTGCCGAACATGAGCTGTCCGGGCAGGAGCTCGAGCATCCGATCGGGGCCGCTGCCGGCGACGAATCCGGCGATGCCGAGGAGCAGGTAGACGGCGCCGAAGACCAGGCAGAACGTCTTCGCCGCGCCGGGCGTCCCTTTCAGCCCGAGCCAGAGCGAGACCGCGCCGGTGACGAGGTGCACGATGTTGTGCGCCAGGGTGAGGTGCATCCCGAGGATTGCCGGGGCGATGAAGCCGATGATTCCGACCAGGAGAAAGCCGATACCGAGGATCGTTGCGACACGATTGGCCATGCACTCCTCCTTTAGTTACGGAGGGATGTTACCGCCGAATCCAGCCGCCGCCTAAACAGAGGTCGTCCTGGTAGAACACGACGGCCTGTCCCGGTGCGACCGCTCGCAGCTTGTGTGCGAACGAGACCCGCGCCTGATCGGCGTCGAGCGGAATGACCGTCGCCGCGACGTCGGCCATGCGCGAGCGCACGCGGGCCTGCACCTCGATCGGGCCCGACGGCGGCGCGCCGGCGACCCAGTGCACACGCTCGGCGATCAGCTCATCGCGCTCCAGTGCGGACGCCGGTCCCACCGTCACGCGCTTCGTGAAAGGATTCACGTCGACGACATACGTGCGCTCGGCCGAGCCGCCGATGTCGAGACCGCGGCGCTGGCCGATGGTGAACGCGTAGTACGCGTCGTGGATGCCGACGACGTTGCCGTCCATGTCCACGATCTCGCCCGCCGCCTCACTCTTCGCGATCCCGGACTCGCGCTCGACGATCTTTGCGTAGCCGTCCTTCTCCGGGACGAAGCAGATTTCGTACGACTCTTTCTTGCGTGCGACCGACAAACCGGCCTGCTCGGCGATATCGCGCACCTCCGGCTTGGTCAGGTCACCCAGCGGAAACAAAGACTCGGACAACTGCGCCTGCGAGAGCTCGAAGAGAAAGTACGACTGGTCCTTCGCCAGATCGACGGCCTTGCGCAGCTCGTAATGACCGTTTGCCTTCGTCACTCGCGCGTAATGACCGGTGGCGATTTTGTCCGCGCCGATGGCCATCGCCTTCTGGTGAAAGAGGTCGAACTTCACATGTGTGTTGCACAGCACGCACGGGCTCGGCGTGGTGCCGGACAGATACCCCTGGACGAACGGTGTGATGACCTTCTCGTGGAAGTTCGACTCGAGATTGAGCGTGAAGTGTGGGATCTCCAAACGCCACGCGACGCGCTTCGCGTCGGTGAGGTCGTCGATCGTGCAGCATCCGCCATAGGTCGAGTCGGCGCTTGTGGAAGAAGCGCTGAGGTTGTCGTACATCTGCATGGAGAGACCGATCACCTCATGGCCCTGCGACTTGAGCAGATACGCGGCCGTCGACGAGTCGACGCCGCCCGACATGGCGACTGCAATCTTCACTGACTTGCGCTTTAACGACTCATCTCGGGCATAATTCCGACGCGGTGGACGCGGAAGTTCGTAATTTTTCCGTGCTCGTCGTCGACGATGATCCGAATATCCGCCGGATGATCGTGGCGGCGTTGCGGCGGGATGGGTATTCGTTCTACGAAGCCCCCAACGGGCGCGAGGCGCTGGACCTCATGCGCGAGCAGCGGCCTGATGTGGTCGTGCTCGACCTGATGATGCCGGTCCTGTCCGGGTGGGACGTGCTTCGCGAACGCCAGCACGACCCCGCCCTGAGCCGCATCCCGGTGATCATCGTGAGCGCCAACCGCGACCCCGACGTCGCCGTGGCCGTCAACGCCGGCATCTGCGCCTTCCTGCCCAAGCCCTTCGACATCGGCGCGCTCAGCGCGCTGGTGAAGAGCTGTATGCCGGCGAACTAGGTCGGATAGGACGTATGAGACCTATAGGACCTATAGGTTCTACTTCTTCTCCAGCTCCTGCGCGTCCAGCACCGCGATCGCGGCCATGTTCACGATGTCGTTCACGTCCACGCCGCGCTGGAGCACGTGCACGGGCTTAGAGAGCCCCTGCAGGATCGGGCCGATCACTTCCGCGCCCGCCAGTCGCCAGAGGAGCTTGTACGCGGCATTCGCGGCGTCGAGGCTCGGGAAGACCAGCACGTTCGCGTCGCCCTGGATCGCGCTCCACGCGTAGTCCTCGGCTGCGATCTCCGGCGCCACCGCGGTGTCGGCCTGCATCTCGCCCTCGATGATCAGGTCCGGCCGCCGCTTGTGCAGAATGGCAACCGCCTCGGCGACGCGCTCCGCGTCGGGGTGCTTCGTGGACCCGAAGTTCGAGAACGACAGCATGGCCACGCGCGGCTCGAGGTTGAATCGCTTCGCCGTTTCCGCGGTCTGCTCGGCGATCTCCGCCAGCGTCTCCGCGTCCGGGGTGACGTTCACGGTCGTATCCGCGAGCACCACCGTGCGGCTCTTGAACATGAGCAGGTACGCGCCGGATACGTGCTTCACTCCCGCGCGCGGACGCACGATCTGCAGCGCCGGCCGGATCGTCGCAGGATAGTACGAGCCCAGTCCGGCGATGACGCCGTCCGCCTCGCCGCTGTCGAGCATGAGCATCGCGAAGTAGTTGCGACTGGCGAGGAAACGCTTCGCATCAGTGAGGGTCATGCCGTGACGGCGACGCAGCTCGTGCAGGCGCTCGACGAAACGGTCCCGCTGCTCGCAGTCGCTGATGTCGATGAAGGTGACCTTCGAGCGGTCGATGTTGTACTTGTCGACCAGCGCGTTCACGTCGTTGCGGCGGCCGAGGAGGATCGGGTGGGCGAGCTTCTCGTCGATGAGGATCTTCGCCGCGCGCACGATCTTCTCCTGCTCGCCCTCGGGGAACACGATCCGTTTCGGGTTCTTCCGCGCGCGCCCGTAGAGGTCGTGCATGAGACCGCGCGAGCGCCCGAGCATGTTCTCGAGGCGGCGGCGGTACTCGTCGTAGTCCTGGATCGGCTGCTGCGCAACGCCCGTCTCCGCGGCCGCGCGCGCGACCGCTACCGGCACGTTGAGCAGCACGCGATAGTCGAAGGGCTTGGGAATCAGGTACTCGCGTCCGAACGAGAGGCGGTCCTTGCCATACGCGCGGAGGACCGAGTCGGGCACGTCCTCCTTCGCCAGGTCCGCCAGCGCTTGCGACGCGGCGAGCTTCATCTCGTCGTTGATGGTCGTGGCGCGGCAGTCGAGCGCGCCGCGGAAGATGAACGGAAAGCCGAGGACGTTGTTGACCTGGTTCGGGAAGTCGCTGCGGCCGGTGGCCATGATGACGTCGGCGCGCGCGGCCACCGCCTCGTCGTAGCCGATCTCCGGATTCGGATTGGCCATGGCGAAGACGATCGGGTCTTTGGCCATCGTACGGATCATGTCCTGCGACACGATGCCGCCCGCGGAGAGACCGATGAACACGTCGGCGTCGCGGAACGCGTCGAAGAGCGTGCGGCGATCGGTGTCGGCCGCGAACTCCTCCTTGTACCCGGTCATGTCCTCGTCGCGGCCCTTGTGGATCACGCCGTGGCGATCGACGAGAAGCACGTTCTCCTTCCGCAGACCGAGCTTGATGTAGAGGCGCAGGCACGCGATCGCCGCGGCACCGGCACCGGAGATGACCACCCTCACGGCTTCGATCTTCTTCTTCGCCACTTCGAGCGCGTTCACGAGGGCGGCGGCGGAGATGATCGCGGTGCCGTGCTGGTCGTCGTGGAAGACGGGGATCTTCATCTCCGCCTTCAGGCGGTCTTCGATCTCGAAGCACGCCGGCGCGGCGATGTCCTCCAGGTTGATCCCGCCGAACGTCGGCTCGAGCAGCTTCACACAGCGGATGAACTCCTCAGTATCCGTCGTGTCGATCTCGATGTCGAAGACGTCGATGTCGGCGAATCTCTTGAAGAGAACGCCCTTCCCTTCCATGACCGGCTTGCCGGCCAGCGCGCCGATGTTGCCGAGGCCTAGGACGGCGGTGCCGTTGGTGATCACGGCGACGAGATTGCCCTTCGAGGTGTAGCTGTACGCGAGCGACGGATCGCGCGCGATTTCCAGGCAGGGCTTGGCCACGCCGGGGGTGTATGCGAGCGAGAGGTCGCGCTGCGTGGCGGTCGGCTTCGACGGGATGACTTCGATCTTCCCGGGGCGTCCGCCGGAGTGATACTCGAGCGCTTCGTCGTCGTACGACTTGTCAGGCATGGGTCGGAGTCTATCCGGCCGCCGCACGAAACCAAAAGCGGACCTATACGACTTATGAGTCGTATAGGTCCTATACGTCCTATAGGAGCAATCAGCTCGCGCGGCGCTTGCGCACCGAGGGCTCGATGGCCGGCGTCTCGACGCGCGCGGCGGCGGCGGCCGGACGGCGGCGCGCGTTCCACTTGTCGAACGCCAGCGCAACGGCCGGGACGATCAGCAGCGTCGAGTACGTGCCGCTGATGACGCCGATGGTCAGGATCCACGAGAAGCCGCGAATCACTTCACCGCCGAAGATCAGCATCGCGATCAGGACCAGGAACACCGTTCCCGAGGTCAGGATCGTGCGCGACAGGGTCTGGTTCATGGCCAGGTTGAGGTGCTCGCCGAGCGACATCGGCTTCTTGATCTTGCGCTTGTTCTCGCGCACTCGGTCGTACAGAACGACCGTGTCGTTGATCGAGTAACCGACGATGGTCAGGATCGCGGCGACGACGTTCAGCGAGAACTCGAGGTTCAGCAGCAGCAGGAACGTCATGGCGATCGCCACGTCGTGGATGATGCACATCATCGCCGACACGCCGAACACGAAGTCGAAGCGCAGCCAGATGTACAGACCCATCGCCAGCGACGACAGGATGATCGCCCACATCGCCTTCTGCTGGAGCTGGCCGCCGATCTGAGGACCGACAGTCTCCTGATTGAGCAGGTTGAACTTGCCGAGGAAGGCCTTCTCGTTGAGGAGCTTCGCGGCATTCGCGCTCACGCCCTGAACCGAGGTGACCTCGTTCATCGAGCGGAAGATACCGAGCTCGGAGCGCTTCTCGATGACGCGGCGCGAGAGGTCGCGGTAGTACGCGAGGGCCGTGGGGTTGGTGCCGCGATTGTCCGGATCGGCCTGGATGAGCAGAGCGGACAGACGGTCGCTGCCGAGGTAGTTCAGGTCGTGCTTGGCCGCGGCTTCCGGATTCAGGCCTTTGTGGAGCTTCTCCACGACCGCGCCGGCGTAGTCGCCTTCGCTGGCCTGCTTCGGAAGGCGGATCAGCACCTCGTTGTCCTTCGCCTGGCCATACTGCTGGATCGTGGCGGTGGTCAGGTCGGAGCGAAGCTGTCCGACCGGAACGGCCTCGCGGAACTTGAGGATCACGTTCGCGCCGCCGGCGAAGTCGATGCCGAGGTTGACGCCGCGGGTGAGGAACACGCCGAGGCCCACCGCGATGATCAGCAGCGAGATCGCGACCGCATGCCAGCGGTATTTGACGAAGTTGTAATTGGGGTTGTCGAAAATGCGCATGGTGGTGTCCTCGCCGCCTTTAGATGCTGAGCTCTTTCGGGCGGTCGCCCGGCTTGTAAACGATGTCGAAGATCATCCGCGACACGAAGAAGGCCGTGAAGACCGACGCGCCGAGACCGATGAGCAGGGTCACGGCAAAGCCCTTGATCGGGCCCGTACCGAACTGGAAGAGGAACAGGGCCGAGAGGATGGTGGTGATGTGCGTGTCGATGATCGTCGCGAACGCGCGGGCGAAGCCCTGCTCGATCGACGCGCGAACGGTCTTGCCTTCGCTCATCTCCTCGCGGATGCGCTCGAAGACGAGCACGTTCGAGTCGACGGCCATGCCCAGCGTGAGGACGATGCCGGCGATGCCGGGCAGCGTCAGCGCAGCGTTGAAGTACGCCATCATGCCGAGGAGGATCACCAGGTTCAGGAGCAGCGCGAGCACGGCGTTCACGCCCGCGCCCCTGTAGTAGAGGATGATCGCAAGGACCAGCAGCGCGAAGCCCACGAGCGACGCCGTAAGGCCCTGGCGGATCGAGTCGCGTCCGAGCGACGGACCGACGGTGCGCTCTTCCAGCGTCGTCAGCGACGCCGGCAGCGAGCCGCTGCGCAGGACCAGCGAGAGATCGGCCGCCTGCTGCTGCGTGAAGCTGCCCTGGATCACGCCTTCGCCGTCGATCTGGTTCTCGATGCGCGGCGCCGACACGACCTTGTTGTCGAGCACGATCGCGAGCTGGCGGCCCGTGTTGCCGCCCGTGAGCGCCGAGAACTTCGGCGAGCCGTCCGGGGTCAGGGTGAAGCCGATCACCGGCTCGCCCACGCGGCCCTTTTGCACGCGCGCGTTCTTCAGATCGCGCCCGCTGACCGGGATGTTCTTGTTGACCGCGTAGAACACGGTGCCCGTGACGCGGCCGAGATCGTCCTCGCTGTTGCCGGGGAGGATGTCCACCTGCTCGCGCATCGCCGGCGGCAGCATCTGGTAGAGCGCCTCGGCCGTCGGAGCCGTGCCGTTCTCCACGAGCCGGAACTGGAGCTGCGCCGTGGTCTTGATGATGTCCTTCACGCGCGCGGGATCGTCCACGCCCGGGAGCTGGATGTTGATGCGATCCTCGCCTTCGACGACGATCACCGGCTCCGCGACGCCGAGGGCGTTGACGCGCCGGTCGATCGCTTCCTTGGCCTGCTCGACGGTCTCACGCTGGAGCGTTTTCACCGCCCCCTGCTTCATCGTGTAGGTGACCCCACCGGCCGACTTCGCGACCTCGAACGACGGCAGGTAGTCGCTGGCGATGCGCTCATAGGCGCCCGTGTCGACACCCGGGGGGAGCGTGGCCACGAACGCGCTGTCGCTGATGCGGCGCGTGGTCGGCACGGGGATGTTCTGCGTCTGCGCCTGAGTGCGCAGCGAGTTCATCGCCTGATCGACCTCGAGGCGCGTGGCCTCGTTGACGTTGACCTTCATGACGAGCTGAATGCCGCCTTTGAGATCGAGACCGCGCCGGATCGGCTGCGGTCTGCTCTTCGTCGGAATGATGGCCGCGGTGAACACCGCCAGCACACCGAGGATCAGCAACACTTTCCAAATGACGTTTCTATTCAAAGGAGTCCTCCGAGCACGAGCTGCTACTGCGCATCCGACTCGCCGGAAACGATGCCGGAGATCGCAGACCGAGCCACCTTGACCTTCACGTTTTCGGCGATTTTGAGGTAGACGGCGTCCGGCTCAACACCTTGAACCGTCCCGTAAATCCCACCCGTGGTCAGCACCCGATCGCCCTTCTTCAGCGTGCTGAGCATTTCCTGCGTTTTCTTCCGCTGCTTGTTCGCCGGAGCGATGACCAGGAAGTAGAAAACGAGGCCGATCGCGATGATCGGAAGAAAGTTGGCGATGGCGGCCGCGCCGCTGCCGCCCGTTTGAAGCAGAGCTATCGCATTCATAGATTTTGTTCTCTCGAAAGCCGCGACAGGAATCCTTCGCGGAAGGAGGTAAACGAATTGGACGCGATAGCCTGCCGGATCGATCGCATCAAGTCAAGGTAGAACGAAACGTTGTGGATGGTGTTGTACACGCTCGCGGCGATCTCGTCGTTGACGTACAGGTGTCGCAGATACGCGCGGGAAACGGTCGTGCAGGTGGTGCACGAGCAGTTCGGATCGAGCGGTCCGGAGTCCGCCGCGAAGCGCGCGTTCTTGATGTGGATCTTGCCCTCGCTCGTGAAGAGCGAGCCGTTGCGGGCGTTCCGCGTCGGCATCACGCAATCGAACATGTCGATTCCCGCCGCCACGCTGTTCACCAGATCCTCGGGCGTGCCCACGCCCATCAGGTAACGCGGGCGATCCTTCGGCAGGATCGGCGCGGTGAAGTCGACGATCTGCATCATCTCTTCTTTCGGCTCGCCGACGGACACACCGCCGATGGCGACGCCGTCGAAGTCCATGGCCGCGATCTCCTCGACGCTGCGCTTGCGCAGATCCAGATGCACGCCGCCCTGCACGATGCCGAACAGTGCCGAGGTGGTGCGGCTCGCGAGCGAGCGCTTCGCCCAGCGATGCGTCATCTCCATCGACTTCTCGACCTCGCCGTGCGAGATGCCGTACGCCGGGCACTCGTCGAAGGCCATGGCGATGTCGACGCCCATCCGCGTTTGAATCTGCACCGAGGTCTCGGGAGAGAGAAAGTACGGCGAGCCGTCGATGTGGCTCCGGAACTCGACGCCTTCCTCGCGGATCTTGCGGATCGATGCCAGCGAGTAGAGCTGAAAGCCACCCGAGTCCGTGAGCACCGCGCCGTTCCAGCCCATGAACTTGTGCACGCCGCCGAGCTGCTCGACGAGGTCCACGCCCGGGCGGAGCATGAGGTGGTAAGTGTTGTTGAGGATGATCTGCGGCGCGAGCCGCTGGAGCTGATCCGTCGTCAGACCCTTCACCGACGCACGCGTGCCCACCGGCATGAACACGGGTGTGTCGATGAATCCATGCGGCGTCTCGAGTCGCCCGAGACGCGCGGCACCGTCCTGATGCAGCAGCTCGAACGTCAGCCGCTTCTTCTCAGCACTCAGCACTCGGCACTCAGCACTTCTACTGCACCTTCATCTGCTCGACCTTCACGTTCGACGGAAGGGCGATGGCAAAGCGGCTCGGCGGCACCGGCTGGTTGATGCGGATGTTGGTGAACTCGTAGCGCGTGATGTCGCCGTCGCCTTCGACGTACTCGATCCGGCTGGTGAGATAGGTCTGCTTGTCGATGGACAGCTTGATGCGCTTCACGCGCTTGGCCACGGCGCGATTCTTCGGCGTGAGATCGAGCACCCACACCGGCTTCGACTTCGAGTCGGTGAAGGTGAAGTCGAAATAGCGCGCGAGCTCGTCGATCGCGCCGGACGCGCCCATGTACTTGAAGATGCGGTCCTCGAACTTCTTCACGTCGATGCGCTCGGCCTTGCCGAGGTCGGCGTAGTAGGTGGTCATGACACCGTTGGCGATGACCATCTGCACGCGCTTCGGAGCGGTGTACGTCCAGAGGACGTTGTTCGGCTGCGAGTACGTGAACGTCCCCGAGGAGACCTCGGGCCTGGCCATGAGCGCGAGCTCTTTCTCCTGGCGGAAGTCGGCCTGCAGCGTGTGCGTCCGGCGCTGCTGCTCCTGCACCTTCTTGATCACCTGCTCGAGCGTGACGTTCGCCGCGTACGAAGGGGCGGCGAGGGCGACGGACACGAACAGCAGGGCCGCGATCGATCTCCTTGTGGACATGGCCGACCCAACGGGGGAGGGATACCAAATATTGCTGATGAGCCTCGAGTGTCATCCCTCGCCGCGAAGACGGTCGAGGGATCCCCTGCTGAAACGAGACGGCCGCGCCCGAATCAGGGGATCCTCGACCGTCCTGCGCTGCGTCCGCGGCTCCGGCGGCTGGGAATGACACAGCACCATCCGCAACAGGTGTCATCCGAGGTGTCATCCCTCGCCGCGCAGACGGTCGAAGGATCCCCTGCTGTAACGAGACGGCCGCGCCCGAATCGGGGGATTCCTCGACCGTCCTGCGCCGCGTCCGCGGCTCCGGCGGCTCGGAATGACACTCAGGAAAGACCGGCGAATAATTATATGTGATAGCGCCATAACTTTACTTTGTCCCTATACTGCGCCCGTGCGTGGAGGGATCTCTATGAAAAAGCTGCTGGTTACGGTAGCGCTCTCGCTCATCGCAGTCTCAGCTTCCGCCGCCATCCAGTACGAGTTCACCCAGAAGAACTCGACTCCCGCCGCCGTCGAGCCGGTCACCGACCTCACCGCCCGGGCCATCGTCGACGGCGACAAATCGCGCGTCGACTTCATCGGCGGCACCCTCTATCCCCCCGGCACTTACGTCATCTCCACCGACGCGGCCCGCCGCCTCCTCTTCGTCGACCCGACCAAGCAGTGGTTCACCGAGGTCGACACCGCCACGGTCGCCTCCGCGCTGGGCAACAGCAACATCCGCATCTCGAACTTCAAGTCGAGCTTCGAGATGCGCGAAGACCGCCCCGTGATCGCGGGCCACGCCACCGATCATTCCCGCCTGTCGATGCGCTACGACATCACCGTCACGGTGAAAGGCATCCCTCTCAAGCAGCGCGTCGAGACCGACGTCGACACCTGGGCCACGACCGACTTCGCGTCGTCGTCGGCCACCTCGTTCCTCTCCACGCTCCGCACCGGGAACGTGGACATCGATCGCCTGCTCGACAGCGAGGCGCTGAAGGTGAAGGGATTCCCGCTGCGGCAGACGGTGACCACGCGCGCGGTCGCGGACCTGCCGCCGTCGCGATCCGAGCTGAAAACACCGACCACGAAGACGATCGTGCGCGAGATGTGGGTCAGCTCGATCCGCGAGATGACCGCCGACCCGTCGATGTTCCGCCTGCCCGTCGGCTACCGCCGCGCTGACGTCCCCGATGTGCCGAAGGCGGCCACGCAGACGTTGTCATTCGACCCGCCGACGAAGTAAAAACCGCCAGGTTCTCGAGTACTGATGGTCAAACTTCACAAAGGAAGACGTACGGGCGGGGTGCTGAAGCGGCCACGGGTGATGCTGGCGCTTGCGTTCCCGCTCGCGATTCCGCTGTTCCTCGCGGCCGTGAAAGCCCAGCCGGAGCTCGGCGGACCCGTGCAGGCATCGCTCGCGCCGCCGGTGCAGATGAAGTACGCCGAGTTGCAGGCTTCCCGGCAGGCCGACCTTCCCGAGCACTCGCTCATCCTCACCGTCGAGAAGAACGACACGCTCGACAAGCTCCTCGGCGCCGGCGGTCTCACGCGCGGCGAGAGCAACGCGCTCACCACGCAGCTCGCGAAGTCGATCGACGTGCGCCGCCTTCGCCCCGGACAGCTCGTGCGCTTTCACTACGACCGCGCGGGCGTCGTCGACGCGGTGCAGATGAAGATCACCGGATGGGGCGAGCTGAACGCCGTCCGCAACGGCGACGCCTTCGACGTCACGGCCCAGCAGGCCGTCATCCGCCAGGTGGAGACGGCCGTCGCGGCGACCATCGACCGCTCGCTCTACGAGGCGCTGCGCGAGCAGGGCGAAGGCCCGCAGCTCGTGCAGCAGCTCACCGACGTCTTCCAGTGGGACATCGACTTCTTCGAGCTGCGCAAGGGCGACTCGTTCAGCGTCGTCGTCTCCAAACAGTACGCCGGCACCGATCTCCTGGGCTACGGCCCGGTGAAAGCGGCCCGTTTCACCCACCGCGGCACCACCTACGAGGCCTTCCGCCACGAGACCGATGGGCGCGGCGGCTATTACGGCGCGAGCGGCACGCCCCTGCGCAAGCAGTTCCTCAAGGCGCCGCTGAAGTTCACGCGAGTCACGTCCGGCTTCACGAAGCGGCGCTTCCATCCGGTGCTGAAGTACTTCCGCCCGCACTACGGCATCGACTACGGCGCGCCGACCGGCACGCCGGTCATGACCACGGCGGACGGCGTCGTCGTCGAGGCGCGCTACAAGCCGGGTGAGGGGAACTTCATCCGCGTCCGTCACTCCTCGCGCTACGACACCTGCTACCTGCACCTCTCGCGGTTCCGCAAGGGCCTGAAGAAGGGCACGCGCGTGACGCAGGGCGACGTCATCGGCTACGTCGGCATGACCGGCCTCGCGTCCGGCCCGCACCTCGATTACCGCGTGTCGGAAAACGGGAAGTGGCTGAATCCGCTGCAGCTCAAATCGATCACTCCCGATCCGCTCCGCGGCCCGTCGCTGACGCAATTCCGCGCGAATGTCGCCCGCCTGCTTCCCCAGCTCGTGAGCTCGTCACCGGCCGTCGCGGAAAAACAGGTGCAACAGCGGGCACTCTTCTAGCAGAATCGCGCTCACCCTATGAACAAGGTTACCGTGCGCGCGCCGGTGCGCGCTGATCTCGCCGGAGGCACTCTCGATCTCTGGCCTCTCTACCTCTTCCACCCGGGCTCGCGCACCGTCAACGTCGCCATCTCGTTTTTCGCGGAGTCGGAAGTCTGCGAGACCTCCAGCGGCCCGATCGAGATCCATCTCACCGATCAGCAGTACCGGCAGCAGTACGAGTCGCTGCAGGAGATGTCGAACGATCCGAAGGCGGCGCTGCTGCATCGCGCGGTGGAGCATTTCAAGCTGAGCGGGATCCGCATCACGACGCGCACCGATGCGCCGCGCGGATCGGGACTCGGCGGCTCCTCGGCGCTTTCGATCACGCTCGTTCGCGCGCTGTCCGAGATCGCCGGGCAGCCGATCGACGGCGAAGACCTGATCTTCCTCGTCCGCGATCTGGAGACCCGTCTCCTCGGCGTCCCCGCCGGCATCCAGGACTACTATCCGCCCGTCTTCGGCGGACTGGGATCGCTGCATCTCAATCCCGGTAAGCCTACCCGCCACGCGCTCGCGACGTCGATCCAGGACCTCGGCGCGCACATGCTGCTGCACTACACCGGCATCGCGCACTTTTCCGGCACCAACAACTGGCAGTTGTACAAACGCCAGGTCGAGAAGAAGAAGAAGGTCGACAAGGGACTCTCGCGCATCGCGGAGATCTCGATCGAGATGGAGCGCGCGTTGGAGGCCGGGAACTTCGAGGCCGCGGGCGCCGCGCTCCAGAAGGAGTGGGAAGCGCGCAAGGCGCTGATCGAGGGCATCTCCACGCCGGAGATCGATGCCGCGGTCGACGCGGCCCGCAACGCGGGCGCGTGGGGCGGGAAAGTGTGCGGCGCCGGTGGCGGCGGCTGCATCATCTTCCTCTTCCCGCCCGACCGCCGCGAGGCCGTCACGGCCGCACTGGCGACGGTGCCCGGACGCGTGCTCGATGCCGCGCCGGTCGCGCATGGTCTCACCGTCGAGCGCGAGCGCGACGCGAACACGCCGCCGTCCGCGCGCTCCCGTCCGATGTCACGCCGCGACGCGGAGACGCTCGAGCAGCTCTACGTCTACGGCGGCCGCGGCAACTATCGCCCGTACATCCTGGCTGAGGGGATCGTGACGCACGTGGAGTCTCGGAGCGGCACGCATCATCAGACGAGCCGGTCGTACATCGCGCCGATCACGCCGCACGACGCGCGCGTGCTGTGGCAGGACGCGTCGCTGGTGGACGCAGAGAAGCTCGACATCCGCGCGGTGCCCGAGCCGTCTCGCCACGTCGACATCAGCGTCTCGCCGGAAACGCTCGTGCAGAACGTCGCCCAGTCGCAGGACGGCTTCAAGCAGTTCCTCGAAGAGAACGCGCGCATGCAGATCTTCCACAACCCGAACTACGGCCTGTACTCGGAGCCGTGGGAGACGCGCGCGCAGTTCCTGGAGCGCTGCATGGAAGCGGCGAACCGCCAGCTCGAGGACCAGCAGGAGCGGCTGGAGTCGACGTTCCGGCGGCGCATCGATCAGCTCCGCGAGCGCTCGGAGCGCGAGCAGCGCGTCATCGATGACGACGACACCCTGACGCGCGGAGAGAAGAAGGAAGTGAACGTGGCCTGGGGTCAGGCGCTGTACAACATCACCAGCGGACGCCCGACCGCCGTCGCCGAATCGTCGTCCGTGCGCGAGACCGACTACCTCGAGAACATCGCCCTGATGCAGAAGGCGTGGGACCGTGAGCTGCAGGCCGTCCGGGAAGAACTGACAGGCAAAGCGCGTGCGATCGAGGAGATGTCGATCGTGCCCACCCGAAGGAACATCGAGATCACGAAGTACCTCATCCTCTGGGCCGCGGGCTTCGGGTAGAGGTTCGGAATACAACCGCCGGTAAACCGTTGACGACGGAGCGCGTGGTACGATCCACGCCGAGTCGGGCAGTAGCGCAGCCTGGTAGCGTACCTGAATGGGGTTCAGGTGGTCGGGGGTTCAAATCCCCCCTGCCCGACCAATCACAACCCCAGCCCTCCCCAACACATATCCGCTGAGGCTTCGAATCGATATCGCCCTACATCGATCGCACGTTCACTGCGCTGGTGCACACACTGGCCGAGGCTTTCGATTGATATCACTCCATATCGATCGCGCCGTCGACCGGACATTTTCACGTAGTCGCCGAGGCCCTGATTGATATGACCCCATATCAATTGCAGGTCCGCCGAGGCCTCGATTGATATCACCCCATATCAATTGCAGGGTCGCAGAGCTCGTGCGGGCGGTCGTCGAGCCCTCGATTGATATGACCCCATATCAATTCGGTGTCGCGCCGCACCTGTTCACACGCTCGCCGAGACCTCGATCGATATCACCCCATATCAATCGGCCCGTGCACCGGACATTTTCACGCGGTCGCCGAGGTCTCGATCGATATGACCCCATATCAATTGCACGTCCGTCGAGACTTCGATTGATATCACCGCATATCAATTGAGCGGTCGCCGCGCTCGGGCGGACGGTCGCCGACGCCTCGATGGATATCACCCCATATGAAGCGCGCGGTCGGCGAGGTCACGATCGACGGCCATTCAGCTCGATCGCACGTGCGGTGCGCTCTTACGCATGCCTGCCGAGCCCTCGATCGATATCACCCCATATCAATCGGATATCGCACCGCAGGCGTTCACGTGCTCGCGGAGGCCACGATTGACGTCTCCGCACATCCCTCGCGTCCCTAGATCCGGTTGGTCGTCCCCACCCTTCACCTCTCGATCGCCCACCCCGTGTCCGGCACTTCCGGGATGGCTCCCTGCGCCGCGAACATCGTCGTCGCGGAGAAGTCGCCCATGATGTAGAGATAGTTCTCGCCCGTCGTGGCGTGGCGCCAGAGGATGTCCGATTTTCCGTCGCCGTTGTAGTCGCCGGTGCCGGCGATCTTCCACTCGACGGCCACGGTGTCGAGCTGGCGGGCTTGCGCGAAATACGGGCCGTGCATCCTGTACAGCGAGCTCTCGCCGGTCGCGTCGTTGTGCCAGAGGATGTCGGAGTACCCTTCGCCGGTGAAGTCCGAAATCGCAACGATTTTCCAGTCCTCGTCGGGCATGGTGAACTTCGAGTCATAGGCGATCCGGTCGAAACCACTCATGAACCAGAAGTAGACCTCGCCGGTCACGGCGTGGCGCCACACGATGTCCGCGCGGTTGTCGCCATTGAAGTCGCCCAATGCCTCGACTTTCCAGTCGGTGTCCTCGACGGAGAGGATGTTTCCCGCCGAACGGATGTTGATTCCGTTCATCAGATACAGATAGTTGTCCCCCGTGAGCGCGTGCCGCCAGAGGATGTCCGCCTTCCCGTCGGCGTCGAAGTCTCTCTGTCCCACGATCTGCCAGTTCAGGTCCGTGACCAGGGCCGGCGAGCCGGCCTGCACGATCGTGCGGCCGTCCATCAGGTACGTGTACAACTCGCCCGTGAGCGCGTGCCGCCACAGCACGTCGCACTTGCCGTCGCCGTTGAAATCGGCCAGGCCCTCGATCTTCCAATCGAGATCCGTGACGTCGTTGACGAAGCCCATGGTCTGGGGCTCGAATCCGTTCATGGTCCAGAGATAGTTCTGTCCGGACGTGGAGTGGCGCCAGAAGATGTCCGAGAGCCCGTCGCCGTCGAAGTCGTTCGACGTGGTGCTGATCGGAGTCAAGGTGACGTCGTTGCCGTCGCCGCCCACGTACGAGACGACGAACTGCAGATTCGATCCGCCCGGCGAGACCCGTGCTCCCTCGGGCAGGCCCGCGAACATGCCCGAGACAGGATTCGCGCTCTGGTTGTCGATGAGAACTTTTGTGTGGCCGGACGGAATCAGGCCGACCGGTACGAAATGCAGGGCCGCGCCGCCGAGGGAGACGCTGTCCAGGACCGTGAGCGGCGGCGGCGATGCTGCCGTCATCCGGGCGAAGAAGAGCGCGCCGGCAGTCAGCTCGAGATTTGCCGCGGTGGAGAGCTGCGTGGGATCCGAAAACTGAACGAATCCTCCCGTCGATCCGAGCGTCCCAACGACCGAATTCGCGAGCAGGATGCCGGAGTTGCAGCTGGCCGCGCACGCGCCGCCATTCGCACGCACCGTTGCTCCGATTGCGTTTTCGCTGTTGATGATCACGCCGGAAAAGAAGGTGCTCGTGGTGACCGTGCCGGTGAAGTCCGGCGCGAAGTGCACCGTCGCCTGGCCCCTGATCGAGTGCGCGAGCGTGCCCGCACCGTCCACGGTGACGTCTGCAATGCCGTCCGACAGAGTCACGGTCGTCCCGGCCGGGATGTTCGTCGCCACCGTCAAGGTCGGATTGCCGGCAACGGTCAGATAGCCGTCCGCCCCCCAGGTCTGCGACCCGACCGGATCGATCTGCGGCAGAGAAATGTGAAAGAAGGTGTAGTACCCGAACAGAATGCCGTTCGTGAGGCGCAGGCGGTTGCCGCTGATGTTGATCGTGGCGGCCGTGCTCTGGTTGTCCTGCCCGAGGGTGAGGGAGTGGAAGACCGTATCGACCGGATAATCGTTCGTGTTCGTGAGATTCGCCGCCGTGCGCGGAAACACCAGCGCATCACCTGCCGACGGAGCAACGCCACCCTCCCAATTGCCCGGGTCACTCCACAACGTGCCGGCGGTGCCGTCCCATGTGCGCGTGGCGCCGAAGGCGGACAACGCGAGCAGAGACACTACGACCAGAGGGATGATGCGGTGGCGGATCATAGCTCCTAGTACCGCTGATGGAGCATCCGCAATTCCCCGAACAGCTCACCCCACCGCCCTCCTCCCGCCCTCCCTCTTCCCTTCCCGCGCGATACACGACCGGTACAACTGCACGGCATAGTCGTACAGGACCAGCTCATGCTCCGGTCCCGCGGAGCGGGCCAGGCGGTTGACGAACATGTGGGCGAGGCTGGGGAGGATCGCATCGATCGGAATGTGCAGCCGACGAGTGAGGAGCTCGCGGGCCACCGGCGCGATCGCGGCGGATCGCTGATCGAGTGCGGGGATCGGCGCGTCGAGGAGTTGCAGCAGGGAGGCGCGTTGTCCGCGGAAGCGGTTGGCGAGGTCGTCGCGCAGGGAGTCGAAGTGGAACTGCCGCCCGAACGCGTCGCGCGAACGCTCGGCGAGACGGAGCCGGGCGGCGAGATCCAATCCGAAGTCGGCGTAGAGGCGGTCGATGCCAGCGAGCATGAATCGCCAGCGGAGATCGGCGCCGGCGTCGCCGGTGCATGACGAGAGCAGCTCCACGACGGCTTCGCTGTCGCAGTGGAAGATCTCTTCCGCGAGCTCGATCGCCTCGGCGCCGCCGTAGCGCTCGACTTCGCGCTCGTAGGTGTCGAACTGCAGCTTCCACGCGGCACCCGTGTCGATGAGACGCTGGGCCATCGACTCGAGCTCGGGCTGCACGCGCTCGCGCAGCACCCGCGGATCGCCCTGGAAGCGGATGCGCAGGTGCCACCCGCCCTCGGCGTAGCGGATGAAGAACCAGCGTCGCGCGGCGCCGCTGGCCACGGCCTCCCGCGCCAGCGGCGCAACGTCCTCGCACAACACACGGTCCGCCGTCGCAGTCCCGGTGTAGAGCTTCGCGTACAACCACTCCGATCCCGGCGGGAACGTGCGCCGGACCAGGAGCGAGGGAGCCGTTCGCGATTCGAGCGGCACGGGTGTTTCCGCGGGGCGGCGCGTGAACGGGATGACCAACTCGTGAAAGAACCGTCCTTCCGGTCCTTCCGCGCACAGCTCGTCCGGGGAAGGAAAGAACTCGGTGAACGTCACGTCCCGGCGGCTGTGCACCAGCTCGATCACCGAGTCGAGCGTGAG
Source organism: Thermoanaerobaculia bacterium (assembly GCA_035536275.1). Taxonomy (GTDB): domain Bacteria; phylum Acidobacteriota; class Thermoanaerobaculia; order Gp7-AA8; family Gp7-AA8; genus QHVT01. Next base: position 22,829 of record DATLOL010000196.1, on the reverse strand, counting down.
CGCGTTCTCGAAATCGATGAACAGCTCGTTGTCGCCTTCCGCAAGACTCACGTAGCGGGGCATCCGCCGCGTCTCGCGGAGACGTTTCGCGAGGCGGTAACGCTGCGCTCCCGCGGCCTCCGCGATCGGCCGGATCTCGGCAGCCGTAACACACCAGCGGGCGCGGGCAAGCACCAGCCGGCCGTACACGACGCGCGGCAGGTACGGCGCGAGGTCCATGGCTCCCCAATCCCATTGCATGCCCACGGGAGGCTGGAGCGCCGCCAGAAACCGGTATACGCCGAGGCTTTCCGACGACGTGTTGTGCGCCGAAGTGATCCTGGGAATGATCTCGCGATCGAGGCTCCGCGATCGGAGGCGGATCCGATCGCCCGAAACCGTGACCATCAGATCCTGGACCGCGATCTGCCGGTCCGGCGGCGCGCCGGAGCGGCCGAGGAACGCGATCTCATGCCCGCGCAGAACAGGCCGCGCAAGGACGTTGCCGATCCGTCCGGCCGGCAGGTGCACGATCTCCGCGAAGACGGCGTCCGGATGAAGCCTTTCCTCGTCGGCGAGGTGCTTCCTCACTCCTTCGTCGATCGCGGGATCGCTGTGGCAGAAACGACCGAGCATGCGCGCACCGGACGGTCCCTGTCCGCCATAGAGAAGCACCCGGAACTCGCCGCGCTCGACCGCCTCCGCCGATTCCGCGCAGAGCACGGCCATGGCGTGAAACGCCTCGGGCATCGGCGGACGCGTGGATTTCTCCAGCGACGGGAGGTCGCCGTCGCCGATCTCGATCTCGGTGCGCCCTTCCGCCGCCGCGCGCATCACCAGATCCATCAGCGCGGCATCCTCGTTCTTCCAGATGTAGCCCGCTGATTCGCCGCGTCGCTGCAGCGGCAGAGCCGACAGAAGGGGCGAGGCCTCCGCTCCGGCTCTGTTCGCGCGCTCGAAGCCGATGCCGCTCTCCTCATCGAGGACGTCGACGAGCGGCACTTCGCGATCCGCACCATACCGGTCCACGAAAGCAGCGCGGAATTCTTCCAGCGACCGCTCCGCCTGCGTGCGCGAGAAGCGCTGCAGGACCTCGAGGCCGCGCACCACTTCATCGATGACGCTCGCGCCGATCACGACCTCCTGCGGCGGCTTCGTCAGATCCACCTGAAACAGTCGCGAGAGCGACACCGGTACCCCCAGGGGCTCGAGCTCCGATGCCAGCCGGCGATAGACGTCCGGCGGCGAGCCGAGTCCCGCCGCATCGATGTCGCGCAACGCGCGGTTGGTCTCTGCCAGGCGTGTGCGGGCATCGCTCGCGAGGCGCACCGAGTCGAGTTGCCGGACATCGAGTTGCTCGACCAGGCCGGCCGTGCTCTCTTCGCCCGTCACCGGCAGTGCGAGCTCGGGCACCAGAAGCTGGCTGTCCACGAGCTCCTGAAGAAAAGCCTCGGCGTCTTCAGGCGTGATCTCGCCATCCGGATCGCTCTCGACGAGTGCCGTTGCCAGATCGTGCAGACGCGCACCACCCGCCGCGCGGCGAAGCGTGTCCCGCAGCGCATCGAATGCGTCGATGGCAACGAGGTGAACCGTCCGCATGCGTCCCTGCACGCGCGATTCCGCGAATCGCAGGCGTCCCGCGGTCTCGTACAGGCTCGAGTTCGGCCGGAAGCGCAGTTCCGCGCGAATCTCCGGATCGCGCGATAGGTGCTCGCACAACGCGAACAGGTAATCCATGTCCAGCCGGCTGTACCGGCGATACGCACTGCGCTCTCCGAGCACGAGCCGCGTGCGATCTCCGGTCCGTCCCGCCGTACAGCCGGAGAAGAGACCGAACGGCGTCGGACGCGACGCCATGCGCAGGAAATAGCGGACCAGGGCCTGCTCCGTCTTCTTTCCCTTCTTCGATTCGGGATCGCGCCTCCATTGCTCGAGGGTTTCGAAGAGATCGGGGGACCCGAGGAAGAGCGCCTCCGCAATCTCCGGCCGGGCCACGATTTTCCGCAGACGCTCGCGCAGGAGCGCGCGATCGTGCGCGAGCGCTTCGTCGAGGGCGTCCTCCGCCGCGTGCGGCACCTGCAGTCCCGCACGCCAGGCGTCGATCTCCTCCATCGGGAGGAGCGGCGTGCGCAACACGACCAGTCCGGAAGGAACGATGTCTTTGCTCATGCAGCGACTCCCTTGCTCTCGCTGCCGTCCGGCGGGATGGCGACGAGGAGCACGCGATCCCACGCCGGCTCGAAGTCCGTAACCGCGGCGAGCAGGCCGAGACCGATCCCGGCGACACCGGACAGAAAGCCGGGCTCGGTCTTCCACTCGAATCCGACGATTTTCCCGTTCTCGACCACGTCGACCCAGCTCAGGAGTCCGGCCAGACCCTCCCCCGGGCGTCGCATGTCGAGGGCGACGCGATACCAGCGCTCCGCTGCATTGCGAAGCTCGTCGTCGCCGCTGGCCTGGGCCATGCGATTGAGGAGGTGGGCGATGCCGGTCGAGCCGTGGCACAGGCCCGCATCCTTGACTTGCGTGTCTTCGACGGAACGGCGCGCCGCGGTACGGGCAATCGACAGCGCCTCGCGCCTCCAGTCGTCGCGCCCAAAGCTCTGCGCCGCGGAGAGCAGCATCGCCGCCACGCCGAGATCTCCGTAACACCAGGCCGTCCGCGTCGGGTACGGCTCACCGCCGACCGGAATGAAAGCCGGAAAGAGTGAGTGCGGGGATTCCCACTTCCGGGCCAGGGTCCATCGCACCGCATCGTCGGCGAAACGCTCCAGACGAGGATCGCGGACACCTTCGCGCCTGACAGCGGCCAGAAATCCGATCACCCCCGGGATCCCGTGCGCGACGCCGAGGTTGTAGGAGCCCTGCGGCATCTTCTCGCGTTGCCACGGCGACATCCAGCCGGGGTCCGTGTGCCACACCCCCGACGCATCGCGTGAGCTTTCGAGCAGATCGAGGACGCGGCCCAGCAACGCGGCTGCTCCGGGATCGGGCAGGCGCTCGACGAGATACGTCCCGTATCCGGCCAGGCCGTAGATCAATTCGAACGTCAATTTGTCTTCGACATTCGACAGCAGTTGTCGCAGCGCGTCGTCGATCTCTCCGGCGAGACCGGGATCGCCCTCGAACAGATCGCGGGTGAGATGCGTGACGACCCAGCCGACGCCGAGGAAGCCCGAATAGAGCGCCGGCAGCATCTGCCGCTCGGCGAGCGCGCTCGTGCTCCGTTCCAGCGCTTCCAGGGCGCGGTCGGCCGCGCCGGCGTTGTCGCTCGCGGCGTGGAGGTACGCGTAGAACAATGCGGCGCCGGCGTAGCCGCCGGTCACGTCATCGAGCGTTGCATCGCCGCTCCCCAGATACCGGTCGAGTCCGTGCTCGATCTCTTCGATGGTGCTCCAGCATTCGCGGCGCGTGTCCGCGCTGGCGATCGATTGCCACATGGCCGTGTTCTCCGGAAGTGAGGCGGCCGGGTGCGCCCTCCGGCCGCCTCGGATATTGGCGTCAGCAACAGCAGCGGGCGTTGCCGGTGGTGCAGCTGCTGCCGTACGAGAGACAACTCTCGGTCGGACAGGTCTGGCAATACGACATGCCCGTTTCCACACAGTTGAAGGTCGCGCCGCCGATCGCGCTCTTCAGATCGCGGTCGGACAGGTTGCGCAACGTTTCCTTGTTCAGGTGGAGCTTGCTCGTGAACTGTTTCTTCATGACGTGTCTCCTCGAATGCCTTGAATGCGTGCGTGCCTCGCCTCGACCCCGAAGAAGGGCGTGGGTTGCGCGCGGGTTGACGGGGTCAACTCTTCCGCGCGCTCGAGTTGCGCGGAAACCAATTGGCGATAGAGACCGTCGCGGGCCACGAGCTCGGCGTGCGTGCCCGTTTCGACGGTGTGGCCGTGGTCGAGGACCACGATGAGATCCGCATCGCGGATCGTGCTCAGACGGTGCGCGGCGACGATGCGTGTCGCGCGCAGAGCCAGGAGGTTGCGCTGGATCTTCTGCTCCGTGACGGCATCGAGCGCGCTCGTGGCTTCGTCGAGAATCAGAATCTTCGGACGGGTCACCAGCGCGCGCGCCAGAGCGATGCGCTGGCGCTGTCCGCCGGAGAGCGACGATCCGGAGTCCGCGAGGAGGGTGTCGTAGCCCATCGGCATCGCGGTGATCTCGTCATGGATCTCGGCGAGCTTCGCCGCCTCGACGATCCGCTCGAAGGCGAGATCCGGATCCTGCAGCGCGATGTTCGCGCGGATGGTCGTCCCGAACAGAAACGAGTGCTGCGGAACGTATGCGATCTGCGAGCGCAGCCACTCGCGCGGAAGCTCGGTGAGCGCGCGGTCGTCATACCCGACGCGTCCCTCATCCGCCACGAGCAGACCGGCGGCGAGCGCCGCGAGCGTCGACTTGCCCGATCCCGACGGACCGACGACCGCGATCAGCGATCCCGGCTCGACATCGAAGGACGCATCCGCGAGGGCCGGGGGAACGAGGGCGCTGTAGCGGAACGTGACACCCTGGAGCGACAGGCGCCCGGCGAACGACTCCGGCCGCGGCAGGTCGCGTCCCTGCGGCTCGACGGGCGCGGCCAGCACGTCCTCGAGCCGCTCGAGATAGCTGCCGATCAACTGGAACTGCGAGGCATTGCCGACGAGCTGCGAGAGCGGCGCGAGAAATCCGGCGGCCAGCGCGGCCAGCGCGAGCATCATGCCGAGGGTCAGCTCGCCGTTCATCACGCGCATCCCGCCGTACAGCAGCACCGTCACCGGCGACGCCAGCGACAGACCGTCGAGCAGCGCGCTCACCAGCGCATCGAGCCGGCCGCGCGCCAGCGAGACGTTGAGCTGCTGCACGAAGAGGTTCGACCAGATGCCGACGGCACGCCGCTCCGCACCGCACGCTTTCAACACTTCGATGCCGGACAGCATTTGCAGCTCATAACCCTGCGCCGCCGCCTGCGCCTGCAGCGACTCCGCGGTGAGCCGCTGCCGCACTCGCAACGCGCCGATGAGGACGGCCACACGCAGCACGGCCAGTCCGGCGATGACCAAGCCGAGGCGAACGTCGGCGACGAGGAGCAGGACGAGGTACGTCACCACCATCAGCCCGTCAAGCGCTCCCGAAAGGACGCCCGAGGTGAGCATCTCCCGGATCGTGGAGTTGCTATTGACGCGCATCATCAGATCGCCGGTGGAGCGCTGCTGGAAGAACGAGAACGGCAGGTGGATGAGGTGCTCGAGAAAATCGGTCGTGAGCTGCGCGTCCAGGCGCGTGCGCACCGCGAGCAGGATGTGCGAGCGGATGAAGTTCGCCAGCGTGGAGAATGCGACGAGCGTCGCGGCGCCCGCGCCCAGGATCCAGTAGAGCTGGCGATCGCCGTGGGGCAGCACGCGATCGATCAGGAACCCGGTCAGCACCGGCACCGCGAGCGCGAACAACTGCAGCAGAACCGAGAGCAGGAGGATGCGCACGAGTGCCGCGTCCTGCTGCAGCACGCGCTTCACATACCGGCCGAGAAGCGATGCGCGGTGAACGTCGCCGCTGCCGCGCTCGAAATCGCTTCCCGGCTCGAACACCAGCGCCACGCCGGTGAGCGAGCGGTCGAGCTCCGCGCGAGACACGAAGGTACGGCCTCTCGCGGGATCGAGCACCCACGCGCCCGTTTTCTCGGCGCGCTCGAAGACGACGAAGTGACGGAACTCCCAGTGCAGAATGCTCCCGGGATCGAGAAACGCGAGGTCTTCCGGAGTCCGCAACTGCACGCCGCGCGCGCGCAGTCCGAAATGCTCCGCGGCCGCGACCAGATGCTGCGCGTCGAGGCCGTGACGGGAGAGACCGGTCACGCGCCGCACGTCCTCCAGGGCCACCTGCCGGCCGTGGACGCCGAGGGTCATGGCCAGACATGCCGCGCCGCAATCGGCGGCGGCGGTCTGGGGCACGAAGCGCATGCGCTTACTCACCGAGCCACCCCCTCAGCACGACGAACGCAACCAGCAGCGTGAGGAGCGATGCGAAGAAAAGCCAGGTCGCGCGGCGCATCCACGCCGATTCGAGCTGCAGCGGCGCGGATGCGGAGCCGGGCGTCTGCTCGGCCGCGCGCAATGCGCGAAGGCGGAACGGCCCGCCCGAGTCCGGCGATTCCTCGAGCCATGCCGCCGCGTACGGACTGGCGTGTGCCGCGAGCGCTTCCATGGCCGCGATGTCGACTGGCTCGAACGCCAAAGCGTGGGAGGGCCGCATCGCGGTGAGCACCGCCACGACCTTCCCGCCGGCCAGGATGGGGACGCCGAGGAATCGATCCGCACTACTGCCCTCGGGGTTGTCGAGATCCCGATCGAAGCGCGCGTCGCCGTCGAGATGCGGGAGACACACAGCGACGCCCGTCCGGAGGATGAAGCTGACCAGCCCCGCCGCGGTGCTCTCGGCATCCGATTCGTCCGGGACCCACAGCGTTCCACGCTGGCTGTCGAAGAGAACGCAGCGGGTGCGCTCCGCGCCGACCGTGGTGGCCGCGGCTGCACGCAGCGCGCTCGTGAGCTCCGCGATGCTCTGCGCAAGTGCGATCCGGCGCAGACTCGCGGCGGTGAGGTAGCGATCGAGTGTTGCTGCGGGCTTGCGCTCGCCGAGGGCGTTGTCGATCAGCGCGTCGAGCTCGCGCGGCGGAAGCTCGCCGCATGCGAGGTAGAAGAGGCGATCGTCGTCGATGAGTGGTTGAAAGTCCGCGAGCGATTCGCGCGTTGCAAACACGATCGCGCTGCAGACCGTGTCCGGCAGCGCGTCCAGTGTGGCCGTGACCTCGTTCGCAGAGGCGTTCGGCCCGAACACGAGCACTGCACTCGCATGATTCCTGATGTTGCCGGTCTGGTCCGCTCCCGCCCCCGGCGGAATCCGGAAGACCGGCCGCGTACACCCGCCGGACACTTCTTCAGGTACACGACTCGCCACGACTCCGTCCGCTGGCTACTCCGTCAAATTCACGATGCGTCGTTTTGGACGATATGAATATATGCCGAAGGACGGCAGTTAGTTGTGACGGCAGTCCGAACAAACGGCTACAGGTGGCTTACCGATCTGTTGCGAGTCGTCTCGATCGATATCACCCCATATCAATCGCCGATGCAGGTCAGGCTTCGACCGATCCGGAGTGGCTTTACGGGCGCCGCGGAGGCTCCATTGATCCCTCGACTTCGCTCGGGATGAACTGAAGAGGCCCGACCAATCCCCCCTCACCTCTCGATCGTCCACTCCGTGTCCGGGATTTGGGGCAGCGCTCCCGGGGCGGCGACCGTGCCGCCGTCCATCAGGTAGAGATAGTTCTCGCCCGTGACGCGGTTCCGCCAGAGGATGTCTGCCTTGGCGTCGCCGTTGTAGTCGCCGGCGCCCGCGACGTCCCAGTCCGGGTGCACGGCATCGAGCGCGAACTGCTGCGTGATGCGCACGTTCTGCAGGCGATAGAGCTGGTTCTCGCCGGTCACGGCGTGGCGCCAGAGGAGGTCGTTGTACGCATCGTTATCGAAATCCGCGACCGCGGCGAGCTTCCAGTCCTGATCCGGAATGGTCGTGATCGTGCCGAACGCCAGCCTCTCGTGTCCGTTCATCTGCCAGAAGAACACTTCTCCTGTCTGGCTGTGACGCCAGATGATCTCGGCCATGCGGTCCTGGTTCAGATCGGCGATCGCGACCACTTTCCAGTCCGTGTCCTCGACGGTGAAGAGACTCCCACCCGAACGGATGTTGATGCCGTTCATGAGGTACAGGTAGTTCTCGCCCGTGAGCTCGTGGCGCCAGAGAATGTCCGCTTTGCCGTCGTTGTCGAAGTCGCCGGTGCCGGCAATCCGCCAGTCGAGGTCCGTCACCTGTCCCACGGCTCCGGCGCCCACGATCGTGCGTCCATCCATCAGGTACATGTAGAGATCGCCGGTGAGTGCGTGGCGCCACAGCACGTCGCTCTTCCCGTTGCCGTTGAAGTCGGCCAGAGCCTCGATCTTCCAGTCGAGATCCGGGACGTCGTTGACGAAGCCCATCGTTTGCGGGGTGAAGCCGTTCATCGTCCAGAGATAGTTCTGGCCGCCGGTCGTGTGTCGCCAGAAGATGTCCGAGCGGCCGTCGCCGTCGAAGTCGGAGCGCGCCGTACTGACGGCGGTCAGGGTGATGTCGTTGCCGTCGCCGCCCTCGTACGAGATCGCGAAGTGCTGGTTCGTGCCGGACGCGATGATTCGCGATCCCTCGGGTAGACCTGCAAACGTTCCCGAGACCGGATTTGCGGTCTGGTTGTCGATCAGCACCTTGGTCGTGGCCATGGGGATCGGCTCCATGGCCGTGAAATGCAGCGACGCGCCGCCGAGGGACAACGTGTCGAGGACGGTGAGCGGAGTGGGAGACCCGGTCGACGCGAACGCGACCAGCTGTGCGGCACCGTTCATGTCGAGCACGGACACCGTCGACGACTGTGTGGCATCGTTGAGATGCACCTTCCCGCCTGTCGATTGCACCGTGCCCAGCACGGAGTTCCTGATCGTGAGACCGTGCTGGCACTGCATCTCGCACGGAGCGCCGGTCGACAGCAAAGTCGCCACGGGCGCGTTGCTGTTGTCCACGAACACGCCCAACGGCAACTGCTGGTTGGTCGTGCTGACGGTGCCGGTGAACCCGGTCATGTACAGGGTCAGGAGGGTACGGTTTCCGGTAGCGAGACTGCCCGCGCCGCCGAGAGTGATGCTCCCGAAGACGTGATTGATGTTGACGGTGGTGGCGGCCGGGATCGACGTCGTCATCGTCAGATTCGGAGAGCCGGCAATGGTGAGAGACCCGTCGCCGCCCCACGCCTGCGTTCCGACCGGGTCGACCTGCGGGAGCGACACGAAGAATTGGAAGTAGTGGCCGAGGATGACGCCGTTCGTCACGCGCAGGCGGTTGCCGCTGATGTTGATCGTCGCCGCGGTGCTCTGGTTGTCCGGTCCCAGGCTGAGCGAGTGGAAGATCGTGTCCACCGGGTAATCGTTCGTGTTCGTGAGATTGGGGGCCGTACGCGGAAACACCAGCGCGTCGCCGGGCGCCGGCGCGACCCCGCCCTGCCAGTTGCCGGCGTCGGTCCACAACGTTCCGGATGCACCCGTCCACGTGCGGGTAGCGGCCGAGGTGGCACTGGCCAACAGCACGAGGGCGAGCAGCGTCACGGCGCGCGAGGGGAACATGAAGGTAAGAGTACCGCTGATGTAGCATCCGCAATCCCATGCACGACGACATCATCGCGATGCTCCCGCAGGCGGCGGCGCTGGCGCGGCCTCCCATTTCCAACTTCAAGGTCGGCGCGATTGCCCGCGGAGCGAGCGGGAAGCTGTATCCGGGAACGAACCTCGAGTTTGCCGGGGAGGCGCTGAGCTTCACCGTGCACGCGGAGCAGTCCGCTGTGGTGAACGCGTGGATGAGCGGCGAGACCGCGATCGACGTCGTCGCCACGAGCGCCGCGCCGTGCGGCTATTGCCGGCAGTTTCTCAACGAGCTCGCGACCGCGCGCGAGCTGCTGGTGATCATGCCCGGCGAGCAGCGCCGGCTTTCGGAGCTCCTGCCGTCGTCGTTCGGACCGCGCGATCTCGGAATCGACGGCGGGTTGCTGCAGCGCGACGATCACGGACTCGCGATCGATGCGGATGACGATCTCGCGCAGGCCGCGCTAAATGCGGCGAACATTAGCTACGCGCCGTACTCGAAGTCGTACGCCGGCGTCGCGTTGCGCACGCGGGGTGGTGCGATCGTCAGCGGCGCGTACGCGGAGAACGCGGCCTTCAATCCGAGTCTCTCGCCGCTGCCGGCCGCGCTGTCGCAGCTCAATCTGCGCGGATGGGACGACGTCGCCGAGTGCGTGCTCGTGAGCGTCGACGCGCTGCATGACAACGCCACGCGTCTCGTGCTCGCCGCCGTCTCCGATGCGCCGCTGCGCGCCATCCGGGCCCGGAATTCGGCCTGATCGCAGGCGGGTTGAGACCGCCATGGACAATCAGCAGCAGCAGCCCGGCACGATCCGCATCATCCTGGACGATCCGATCGCGCAGGGCGAGTACGTCAACTTCGCGAACATCATTCACTCCCAGAGCGAGTTCGTGATCGACCTCGGCCGCGTCGTTCCCGGCCGCACCGACGTCAAGGTCTACAGCCGCGTCATCCTCACCCCGCTGCACGCCAAGCAGCTCCTCGAAGCCCTCGGCCACAACATCTCCCTCTTCGAGCAGAAGTTCGGTGAGATCCGCGCCGACGCGAACGTGACCTTCTCCAACGAGCCCTCGAATTGAGGATCAAGATCATCGGCGCCGGGCTGGCCGGCAGTGAATGCGCGTACGCGCTCGCACGGCGCGGGCACACCGTCGACCTGCATGAGATGCGGCCGGTGAAGATGACGCCCGCGCACGCCACGTCGAACCTGGCCGAGCTGGTGTGCTCCAACTCCTTCCGCTCTTCCGCCCCCACCAACGCCGTGGGCCTGCTGAAGCAGGAGATGCGGCTCATGGGCTCGCTCGTCATCCGCAGCGGTGAAGAAGCGCGCGTTCCGGCCGGCGATGCCTTCGCCGTCGATCGCGATCGATTCTCGGCATCGATTACAGACGCAATTACCAGCGCCGAAAACATTACCGTTCACCGTAGCGAAATAACCTCCCTCGATATCGGCGACCATGACTTCCTGGTCGTCGCTACCGGACCGCTGACCAGCGATCCACTGTTTCACGCCATCGACGACTTTCTCGGCCGCGACGGTTTGTACTTTTACGACGCCATCGCGCCCATCGTGGCCGCGGACTCGCTCGACTTCTCGAAGCTGTACTGGAAGTCGCGCTACGGGAAAGGCTCGGCGACCGACTACCTGAACGCTGCGATGACGAAGGAGCAGTACGAGGCCTTCGTGCAGGCGCTCCTCACCGCGGAGCTCTTCGCGCCGCACGACTTCGAGAACGCCGTGCACTTCGAAGGTTGCCTGCCCGTCGAGGAGATCGCGTCGCGGGGCATTGAAACCCTGCGCTTCGGTCCGATGAAGCCGGTCGGACTCGAGCATCCGGAGACGGGCGAGCGCCCTCACGCCGTCGTGCAGTTGCGCAAGGAAGAGCTCTCCGACGAGTACTTCAACCTGGTCGGTTTCCAGACCAAGATGCGCATCCCGGAACAGCAGCGCGTGATCCGCATGCTCCCAGGACTCGAGAACGCGCAGTTCGCGCGCCTCGGGTCGATGCACCGCAATACGTTCATCAACGGACCGAAGCACCTCACGCCGATCTTCCGCACCAGGCGGGACGAGCGGGTGTTCTTCGCGGGACAGATCACGGGCGTCGAAGGCTACGTCGAGTCCTCAGCCGTCGGACTGCTCGTCGCGCGCTACATCGACGAGATCTCGCGCACCGGATCCGCCACGCCGCTTCCCTATCACACCGCCCTCGGCGCCCTCGGACGCCACGTCGCGGAGTCGTCGCCCGATCGTTACCAGCCGTCAAACGTGACCTGGGCGCTGATCGAGGACGTCATCGGCCGCGCGAAGAAGATCGAAAAGCGCGAGCGACAGGTCGCGAAAGCGATGGAGACGATTGCCGCCGTGTCATCCTGAGCCGCCGAAGCGCAGCGGAGGACGGTCGAAGGATCCCCCTCCCTGCAAACGACAAGGGGATCCCTCGACTTCGCTCGGGATGACTCCGCAGCATCACATCCCGAACCGCACCCCCACCACCGCGCGCCGTCCCGGCGACTCGTAGCCGAGGACTTCCTCGTACTCAACACCGGTGAGGTTCTCGACGCGGACGTACGGAATGAAGCGGCCCAGCGTGACCTGCACGTTCGCGTCGAAGACCGTGTGCGACTCCACCGTCGTTCGCGAGTAGGGCGACACGGGAAGCACGTCGGCGCGCGCGCCGGTGTGCTGCACGACGAGGTTCGTATCGACGATGCCCATGCGGTAGCCGAGGAAGAGCGAGCCGGCGTGACGCGGCCGGCGCAGGAGCTGTGCGCCCGTGGTCCTCTCCTCCGTGTCCGTGAACGTGTACGACAGCGAGGCTCGCAGATCGCTGGTGATGTTGCGCTGCAGCGCCAGCTCGAGGCCCTGCGCCTCGGCCTCGCCGACGTTCTGGAAGATGAACGTCGCCGAGTCGAACACGATCAGGTCTTCGTAGTCGCTGTGGAACGCGGTCGCGGAGAAGCCGGATGCGTGGTCGTAGCCGATCTCGAAACTGCGACTGCGCTCCGCCTCGAGATCCGGATTGCCGGCGAAGGGGAAGTACAGCTCCCCGACCGCGGGCGCGCGAAACGCCTCACCGAATGCAGCGCGGAACTTGCTGCTGCCGGCGAGCCACGCCACCGCGAGGCGCGGTGACAGCTCCGAGCCAAACGTCTCGTAGTCGTCCCAGCGCAGACCCGCGCTCAGCTCGAATGATCCGGCGCCGTAGCGGTCCTCGACGAACAGCGAGCGCTCGGTGCGCTCGCCGCCGGTGAAGTTCGGACCGAAGTTCGTCACGTCGTCCACCTCGGCGTGCTCGTACTCGCCGCCACCGACGATCGTGCCGAACGACGTCTCGGTGCGCGTGGTCAGGCGCGCGCGGCGGGTCCTGCTCTCCGTCGTAATCAGCACTAGGCCGAACGCATCCTCGGGATCCTCGAACGTGTCGTCCCGGCGGGACTCGGCGACGGTGAGGTCGTAGGAGAAACGTCCGAGCTTCTGCTCGATGGGGACTGAGACTTGCCGCTCCGTGCCGTCCTGGCGCCGCTGCAGGCTGGGGATGATGGCCGTGCCGGCGCCGTTGAGATTGCGGGGGATGCCCAGGTCGTACGAGGTGTGCCGCGCGGCGAGGCCGACGGAGAACGTGGGCGTCGCGTTCCAGCGCATCGATCCGCTCGCGCTGGTCTGCGAGAAGTCGTCGTTCGCGGAGAAGCCGTCGTCGTCGCGTTTCTCCAGCGAACCGCTCACGTTCACGCTGCTGCCGGCCCACGTGACACTCGCGTTCGCGTTGCGCAGGCCGTGTCCGCCCGCCTCCGCGAGGGCGCGGAATCCGCTGCGCCGCGATGCAGTCAGCACGTTGACCACGCCCGCCATCGCCTCGGAGCCGTAGAGCGCGGAGTACGGGCCGCGCACGACCTCCACCTGCTCCACGCCGACGGTCGAGAAACGTCCCCAGTCGTAGCCGGCGAAATAGGGATTGGTGATCTCGAGTCCGTTCCAGAGCACGAGCGTGTGATTCGAGTTCGAGCCGCGGGTGAAGAGCGACGTGGCCCGGCCCGACGATCCCGTGCGGCTCACGTGCAGGCCGGGAACCTCGCGGAGGACGTCGGCGATGTCGCGCGCCGCGCGGTCGTCGATGTCCTCGCGCGTGACGACCGTGACCGTGGCCGGCGTCTCCGCGACCTTCTCCGGTAGCGCGGAGGCGGTGACGACGATTTCCTCGCCGAGCTGCGCGGCGAGGGGAAATGTGGTGGCGAAAATGAGTATGAAAAAGAGAGGACGCAAATGCATGACGACTCCTTCCCTCCGAAGAAGGCCGACTGGCATGGGGTGTCGAGCGGTCGGTCTCCTGGCTTCCGGGTCGTCCTTCCCACGCCCCCTTCCCGCTGTCGCAGTGGGGGTCCTTGGCGGACCAAGGCGTGAGTCGTCTCCGGTCACAGTGGCGGGGGCCGCGCCGGCATCACACCGGCTTCCCGTTCACCGTCTCGAACGTGAGTTGTGAAAGAGCAGGGAGGGGGATTGTACTTGTTGTCGGTTGTCAGTTGTCGGTTGTCTGTGGTTCTACGCCTGCGCCTCAGGCCCGGCACCGCAGACAACTGACAACCGACAACAACGGCGGCCTTACGGCCGCCGCTGAAACTTTTCATACAGCAGCGTGTGCCTCGAGTCCATCGGCACCTCTTCGCCTCCGATGAACACGCGGCGGACGTTCGTGCGGATTTCGAGCGGGTCGCCGTCGGTGACGATCAGGCTCGCGTCCTTGCCCACTTCGAGCGAGCCGAGGCGACCGGCGACGCCCCAGATGCGCGCGGGGTAGAGAGTCACGGCTTTGAGGGCCTCGTCTTTCGGGAGGCCGAACGCCGCGCACGACGCCGCGTGGTACGGGAGATTGCGGGTGTTGTGGGCGTCACTGGTCTGGATCGCGAATGACACGCCCGCGTCGAGGAGCGTCTTCGCGTTCGAGAACAGCAGGTCGTACGGATCATCCTCGCGCTGCGGGAGCGAGAGGATCGGGCCGAGAATGACCGGGATGTTGCGGCGCTTGACGTCGTCGACGACGCGCGCGACGTCCTGCGCGCCGGAGAGGATCATCTTCAGCTTGAATTCGTCCGCGAACGTGAGCGCGGCGCGGATGTCACGGGCGAGGTTCGCGTGCATCACCACCGGCACGCGTCCCTCCACCGCCGGCACGAGCGCCTCGAGAATGAGGTCGCGATCGAAGCGCTGCACGCTCTTGTTCGCGGCGCGCGCCGCAGCGGCCTTCCCGTACGCCTGTGCGTCGCGGAGCATGTCGCGCAGCTTGTCGACGTCGCGCGTGTAGCCCTTGCGCAGCTCCTTTTCCGCTTCTTCGTCCTGCGGCTGATCGCCGATCGGCGCGCTGCGCAGGCGCGGGAAGCGGATGTGCAGCGCCGTCGGCGTCTTCACCACCATCTCCGGCGGGGTCCAGCCGATCAACTGAATCAGCGCGCTCTGTCCGGAGATGATGCCGCCCTCGGGAGTGGCCACGACGTGCGTCACGCCGCTGACGCGGGTCACCGGAACGAGCTCGCTGTGCGGGTTCACGGCGACAGCCGCCGCCGCGTTGGGATTGAAATCGCCCAGTTCCGCGGTATCGACCGTGCCGGCCACGGAGTCGATCTCCACCAGTCCCACATTCGAGCCCGAGTCGATCATGCCGGGATAGACGAACAGGCCCGTGCCGTCGACCACGGTCGCATCGGCGGGGACGTTCGCATTCGCGCCGACTGCCGTGATCACGCCGTTCGAGAAGATGATCGTGCCGTTCGCGATCGGAGCGCTCGTCACCGGGACGATGGTCGCGTTGCGGATCGCGTACGTCCCCTTGCGGCCCGTGCTGTTGAGGATCGTCGACTGCGCGAAGGCGCTCGATGCGGTGAGCAACGCGATGATGAGGGCCTTACGCATTGGGCTTCTTCTCCTTCGTGTCCTTGTCCTTCTTCGCGGCGTCGGCTTCCTTCTTCAAGCGCTCTTCCTTTTCTTTGCGCATCGCCTCGCGGCGGGCGAGGTCCTGCTGGCGGTCGAAGTAGATCTCGCCCTCGATGAAGGTCGTCTCCACGCGCGAGTACGTCGACAGCGGATGTCCGGTCCAGATCGCCAGGTCCGCGTCCTTGCCCGCCTCGATGGAGCCGATGCGGTGATCGAGTCGCAACTGCTTGGCCGGGTTGATCGTGCAGACCCGCAGCGCATCCTCCTCGGACACGCCGCCGTACTTCATCGCCTTCGCGGCATCGTGGTTGAGGTGACGCGCGAGCTCGTCGGAGTCGGAGTTGACGGAGGTCAGCACGCCGCTGCGGAGCATCAGCGCGACGTTGTACGGAATCGCATCGTAGGCCTCGGCCTTGTAGCCCCACCAGTCGATGAACGTGCCCGCGCCGGCGCCGTGCTTCGCGATCTCGCGTCCGACCTTGTAGCCCTCCAGGACATGCTGCAGCTCGCGGACCTTGAACCCCAGCTCGTCGGCGAGATTGAGCAGCATCACGATCTCGTCGGCGCGGTACGAGTGCGCGTGGATGTCGATCTTGCCGCGGAGAATGTCCGCCATCGTGTCCATCAGCAGGTCGCGGCGCGGCGGGATCGCCGTCTCCTTGCGCTTCTGTTTCGCCTCGTACTCGTCCCACGCGGCCATGTAGTCGCGTGCGTCGATGAACGACTTGCGGATCACTTCCTCGACGCCCATGCGCGTCGCCGGGTACTGGCGCTGCTGCCCCTCGGGCGGACGGAAGTTCGCCGACTTCGGGTTCTCGCCGAGGGCGAACTTGATCGTGCGGGGGGCGTCGGGGACCAGCCATTCCGCGATCGGCCGTCCCCACTTCCACTTCACGATCTGGCTCTGGCCGCCGATGGCGTTCGCGGAGCCGTGCAGGATCAGCGCGGCGGTGGTGCCACCGGCGAGCTGGCGATACGCGGAGATATCGTCGTTCGTCAGCGCGTCCTGGATGCGGACCATGCCGGTGTTCGGCAGGGAGATCTCGTTGACACTGCCCTCGACGCCGGCGTGGGAGTGCGTGTCGATGATTCCGGGCATCACGTACTTGCCCGTGGCGTCGATGACGCGCGCGTTCGCGGGAGCGGTGACGTCTTTGCCCACTGCGGCGATCTTCGAGCCGCGGATCAGGACCGAGCCGTTCTCGATCACGCCGTTGGTGACCGTGAGGACGGTGGCGTTCTTGATCAGAGTGACGCGCTCCTGGGCGAGGACCGGGAGCGCGAGGATGAGGATCAGGACCAGCGTTCTCATTTCGATCTGCTCCCGCTGAACTCGAAGTTGCCGATCGTCGTCGAGACCGTGCCGTTCATGGTGTCGCCGCTCACGGTGCCGCGGAACATCCAGTCGCTGGCCTCGGACTCGTTCTCCGCGTTCGCGGAGATGGTGAACTCGACGGCGGTTCCGTCGAGCGTGCCGCCGCTGATGTCGCCCGAGCCGCGCTCGCCGCTGAACGTGCCGCTGATCTTTCCGTCCTCGGCGCGCAGCGTGACCTGAATGGCGACGCTGCCGGTCGGCGTGCGCACGGTGAGGGCCCAGGAGCCGTCGATCGCCGATTCGCTCGGCGTCGTGGCCGCGTCCTCGCCGCGTTTCTTGTCGTCGGCGGGGAGGCGGATCTCACGGCCATCGACGAACACGCGCTTCACCTTCGCGTCCTTCTCGAACAGCGGCTTGTCGCTGACGACCACGTTCGCGATCTTGCCGCGCTCGAGCGATCCGAGCTGGCGGTCGACGCCGAAGATGCGCGCCGGCGCGATGGTCGTGGCGCGCAGCGCGTCGTCGGCAGACAGACCGTTCTCGATCGCCTTGCGAATGCCGGGAAGAAAGTCCGCGGTCTTGCCGGGACCGCTCACCAGCGCGAAGGGCACGCCGTTCTTCGCCAGCACCGACGGCGTCGTCGGCTGGAGTTGGCGATCGCGAATGACGCGCAGGGGCTGCTCTTCGCGTTCTTCCTTGTCGGTGGGTGCCGTCGGCCACTTCACCGCGACCAGCACCGGCACGTCCTTCATATCCGCCGCGGGAATCTCGTACGCGCCGCGCGCGCCGGAGAGGACGTAGCGGAGATTCATCTCCTTCGCGATACTCATCGCGCGGCGCATCATCGTCGCGGAGTCGGTGACGAACACCACCGGCAGATCGCGGCGCATGACCGGTCGCAGCGCATCGAGGGCGGGACTCTGCGTGGGGCGCTCGAGACCTGAAGGCGTACGCCCGTAGATCTCATGCGCGGCGGCGTGCTGCTGCGCGTCGAAGAAGGTCTGGCGGATGTACGACACGACGCCCATCAGGCTGTCGGGGTAGGTCCATGTCGGGCGCGGGTTGAACGAGATCTGCAGCGCGGCCGGACTCTTGATCACGCGCGACTCGACCGGACCGCTGCCGAGGTTGATGATCGCGGACTGGCCGTTGAAGATGCCGTTCGCGGGCGCGGTGAGCACGGTCGTCACGCCGATGGCGCGGCGCGAGTCGGCATCGTCCTCGGTGATGTTCGCATGACGCACCGCGAGAAAGTCGGGCGTGGGCTCGGCCGGACGCTCGGTCTGCGGCCGCTGCTGTCCGCCGCCACCGGCCCCTCCGAAGCCGCGGCGTGCGGGCGCGGCGGCGAACCCGAGGGAGGTCTGGGCGTCGATGAGGCCGGGGTAGATGTGCATGCCCTTCACGTCGATCACGGTCGCGTCGGCGGGGATGGTCGCGTTCGCGGCGGCGGCTTCGATCAGGCCGTTGCGGATCACGACCGTGCCGTTGGGGATCGCGGGACCCGACACCGGGTGCACGGTCGCGCCGGTGAGCGCATAAACGCCGGGCGCTTCGGCCCGGAGCAGCATTGGGAAGAGAAGAAAAGCGATGGCGGCAGCGCGCCGTAACTTCATCCTTACCTCCAGAGGTTGCGCATCATAGGACAGATTGCGTACCCTCATCCGTCCGGTAAATCTCGATGGTCCTCTTCAACTACGCCACGAAAGAGATCACGGCCAAGATCGTCTACTACGGGCCCGGTCTCTGCGGCAAAACGACGAACCTCCAGTTCGTCTACGACTCGCTGCCGTCCAACAACAAGAGCAAGATGCTCTCGCTGGCGACGAAGACGGACCGCACCCTCTTCTTCGATTTTCTGCCGCTGGATCTGGGGAAGATCCGGGGCATGCGCACGAAGCTGCAGCTCTACACCGTGCCCGGCCAGGTCTACTACAACTCGACGCGCCAGCTCGTGCTGAAGGGCGCGGACGGGATCGTGTTCGTGGCCGACTCGCAGGACTTTGCGCTCGACGCAAATCTCGAGTCGCTGCAGAACCTCGAGGACAACCTCAAGCGCCAGGGGACGCGGCTGCGCGAGATGCCGCTGGTGATCCAGTACAACAAGCGCGATCTGCCGAACGCGATGGCCGTCTCGGAGATGAACGCGGAGATGAACAAGCAGGGCGTTCCGACGTTCGAGTCGGTCGCGACGACGGGACTCGGCGTCGAAGAGACGTTGAAGGGCATCACCCAGCTCGTGCTTGCGCACCTGGTGAAAAAGTACGGGCTGGAAGGAGCGGAGCCGCTCGAGCGCGAGATCCAGATCCTGAACGCGCCGACAGCAACGAAGCCTGCCACCGAGTCGCTTTGGGACGACGACGAGGCCGATCCGTTCGGTGCGGCGCCGCCTCCGTCGCCTCCGTCGCCGCGTCCTGCCGCGATTCCGCTGTCGCCCGTCGGCGAGACGGAGTTCGAGCTCGATGATGCGTCGGCCGACGACAACCTGCCGATCGTCGCGACGGAGCTCCTTCCGCCACCCACGCCGACCCCCGTGCCAGTGCAGAATCCGTTCGACCAGTACTTCAGCGAGGCGGAGCCGGAGCCGATCCCCATGACGTCCATCGAGATCCCGCTCCCCCAGGGCATTCTCGAATCGCTCCCCGTCCTCGGCGAGCAACCCTCGGCGACGACGCTCACGCCGCCGTCACCCGCGCAGGAGCGCCGCGCGAACGACGGGCTGGTCAAGGAAGTGACGATCCCGCTCAACCTGACGATGGACGAGCTGCGCCAGCATCGACGTCTGCGGTTGAAGATCACGCTCGACGTAAACCTGCTGCCGTAAGCGCCGGTGGCGGAGGAGGTGGGATTCGAACCCACGGTACGGTTACCCGTACGGCGGTTTTCAAGACCGCTGCCTTAAACCACTCGACCACTCCTCCGTGGACAGGCGACCGTGGGTTGGAAAATGGCGGAGAGAGAGGGATTCGAACCCTCGGTAGAGGTTTACCCCCTACGGCGGTTTAGCAAACCGCTGGTTTCAGCCGCTCACCCATCTCTCCGTGCTGAAGGACTGGCATTCTAACCGAAGTGGGCACGGGCCTCTTCCCGGATGCGTACTCGCGTAGAGTTACATCTTCTCCAGCGGCTCGTGCGCGGGGCCGTTCAGGACGTCGCCGGTCGGCGTGAAGCGCGAGCCGTGGCAGGGGCAGTCCCAGGTGCGCTCGGCCGGGTTCCAGGCGACGTCGCACTTCATGTGCGTGCACACCGGCGAGAGGCAGTGCAGCGCGCCGCCATCGTCGCGGTACGCGGCGATCTTGCGGCCGTCGACCTTGATGATCTTACCCTCGCCCGCGGCGACCGCCTCGGTGCTGTGCGCCTCCACGCCGGCGCTGGTGAGGCGATCCGAGACGAGGTGCGCCGGGAAGTGCATGTTCTCGGTGATGAACTCTTTCGTCGTGATGTGCGGGCGGTTGCGCATCGGGCTGAAGACATCCGCCCACGGGTTCGGCACGCCGAGAATCAGATCGCTGACCAGCATCGCGCCGGCGGTGCCGAAGGTCATGCCCTGGCCGGCGTATCCCGTCGAGACGTAAACCTCCGTGCTCGAGCCGCCGATCAGCGGCAGCCCGCCGTGCGGCTCGATGATCTGTCCGGACCAGCGATAGCGCTCCTCGTGCTCGCCGAAGTACTCACGTGTGTACGAGGCCAGCCGCTCGAAGCAGCCGTCGGTGTCCTCTTCTTCACCGGTGCGATGGTCTTCGCCGCCGGTGATGAGGAACGTCCCCTCGTTCGTCTCCTGCCACCGCGTGTAGTGATACGGGTCGGCCGTGTCCCAGAACAGTCCGTCGGGATGCGCGTTGGTTTCGGCGAAGGCCATCGCGTACGAGCGATAGGCCGCCGCCTTGACGTGCACGTGCGTGAAGCCGCCGATCGGAACGTTGGTGGCCATGAACACGTGCTCCGCGGTCACGATGCCGTGCTCGGTCTCGACGCGTCCCTTGTCGACTTTCGTCGCGAACGTGTTCTCGAAGATCTGCGCGCCCGCGGCCACCGCCCGACGCGCCAGCGCGGTGAGGTACTCGCGCGGATGAAACTGGGCCTGGTTCGGCCAGAGCACGGCGCCGCGGGTCTCGAACGAGAGCGGCACTTCGGTCACCCACTGAGCGTCGAGTCCGGCCTCGCGCGCGGACGCGGCCTCGTTCTTCAGCTCCGCGACGTATTTACGTTTCTCGGTATACAGATACCCCGGTACGCGCTTGAAGTGACAATCGATGGAGAAGCGGCTGACGAGCTCCGCGATCTTCCCGATCGATGCGCGGCTGGCCTCGGCGACGAGGCGCGCTTCCTCCTTCGAGTAATGGCGCTTCACGTAGTGATAGCGCGCGTCGATGGCCTCGGTGATGTGTGCGGTCGTGTTGCCCGTTTCACCGGCGGCGACAGTTTCTTTTTCGAGAACCGCGACGCGGCGGCCCTTTTCAGCGAGCAGGAGCGCGGCGGTGATGCCGGTGATGCCGGCCCCGACGATGACGACGTCCACGCGGAGGTCTCCGCGTAGCGGCTCGTACCGTGGCGCAGGGGCAGTGGCTTCCCAGAGAGAGGTGGAGTGCTGTTTCACGCCTGCGGAAGAGCAAGTTCCATGCGAAAGCAAAAACTGCAGAAAGTGACGCAAATCGTCACTCTCGGGCATGCTTCGTGCTCGACCATGAGACCGCCACTCAACACGGCACGGCTGTTCAGAGTCTTCACTTTCTTGAACCCCGGAAGGAGATCATTCATGGCAACGAGTAAGCGCGGTTTTGCGTCGATGGATCCGTCGAAGCAGCGTGAGATTGCAAGCAAGGGTGGGCGCGCCGCCCACGCGAAGGGTACAGCACACGAATTCACCTCGGACGAGGCCCGCGTCGCCGGCCGCAAGGGTGGCGAGGCGGTCAGCCGCGATCGCGCCCATATGGCAGCGATCGGTCGCGAGGGCGGCCACAGCCGTGGCGCCCGGGCTCGAGCTGCTGCCGCCGGCGTCGGCGTCGCGGCCGGTCTCGCAGCGGGTGCCGCCATCGGCGCGGGTGCCTACGCCGCGACGCATCGCGGACACGACCACAACACCACCAACGATGTATCTCAGGGCACCGGCTCGCAGCCGTTCGTCCGCCAGGCGAACGAGGAGCGCAGTGGTTTCGAGTCGACGGGCAACCGCAACTCGACGAACAACAGCGGCTTCGGATCGTCGAACGACCGCCTCGACGACGACCGCAATCGCCGGTTCTGATCGAGTTTGGGGGGACAGGCAGAATTGCCTGTCCTCCACCTCTGGCTACGTTTCTTCCAGGCGCTCGGCCAGCTCTCCGCCCAGCCAGCCGGTGACGACGGTCAGCAGCACGCCGAGTCCCGACAGCAGAATCGCCACACGCTCCGGATCGGCAGGTGCGTCCCGCCGCAGCAGCCAGCTCGCGGCGTAGAGCACGGCCACGATCCCCATGCCGCCGCCATGCAGCGCGCCCACCTTGCGCGCGGGCGTCCCCCGCGGAATGGCCAGCCAGTCGATGACGCCGAACAGCGCCGCCGCCGCGCCTCCGACCACGCCCGCGAAGATCAGCCACCACGCTACGAGCGCGAGCTGATCGCGACCGCGCAGCAGCCAGGCCACGTCGAAGAAGAACGACGTCGCCAGCAGGCCGAGGGGGAAGACGATCAGGACGCGGTGGATCGGATGTCCGAGGATCCGCGCGCGAGGCTTCATTCGAAAGCCATCTTAACGACTTCCGCGAAGTGCAACGTCCGCCGCCCCGTGCCCTGCTCGATCTGTTCGCGGCAGGAGAAGCCGTCGGCGATGATCAGCGTCTCCGCGTCCGCCTCGCGCACCATCGGCAGGATCACCCGCTCGCCGAGCTTCATCGAGAGGTCGTAGTGTCGTGACTCGAAGCCGAACGCGCCGGCCATGCCGCAGCAGCCGGAGTCGGGGTGCACGAGATCGAGTCCCATCCTGCGCAGCATCGCCTCTTCTGCGTCGAAGCGCAGGATCGATTTGTGATGACAGTGCGCCTGCACGATCGCCTTGCGGCGCAACTGCGGCATCTCGACGCCGTCGCGAGCGAACAGCTCGCTGAGCGTGAGCACGTCGCGCTTCTCGTTCGGAAAAAGGTTCGGCAGCTCGTCACGGAACACGGCCACGCAGCTCGGCTCCAGGCCGACGATCGTGACCTCGGGGTCGGTGTGATCGAGCGTCTCGCGAAGGAGCTTCTTCGCACGATCGAGGAAGCCCCAGTCGTAGAGCGGACGCCCGCAGCAGAGGCGCCGCTTCGGGATCTCGACCTGGTAGCCGGCTCGCTCGAGGACCTCGGCCGCGGCGTGGAGCGTGGCGGGTGTGAAGTGATTGTTGAAGGTGTCGGTCCAGAGAAGCACGCGCTTGCTGGGTGGAGCGGCGGGCTTCAGCCCTCC
>DATLOL010000195.1:0-24026 GCA_035536275.1 Thermoanaerobaculia bacterium | reverse complement strand
CCTCGCGCCCATCGGCGTTCTCGCGGCGATCGTGCAGCGGCTTCCGCTGTCCTCGGATCGTTACCAATTGTTTCTGCAGGGCCGGCAGCGCATCGAGCTCGTACAGATGCTGCAGAACGAGCCGTACTTCGAGGCTCAGCTTCGCGAAGTCGCGCCGCGTCCGATCTCGAAGAGCGTCAAGACCGAACAGCTCATGACCAAGGCCATGTCGCTGTTCGAGAAGCTCGTCGAGAGCGACTCGAAGTACTCGAAAGAGCTGCTCAACATCCTGCAGATGAACGTCACCGAGGGGCCGGACACGTTCGCGGACCTGCTCTCGGGCTTCGTCAACCTGCCCCTCGAGGAAAAGCAGCTCCTCCTCGAGACCGTGAACCCCATCGAGCGCATCGAGCTGCTCGTCGAGTACATCTCCCGCGACCTCGGCCGCGCCACCGTCGACCGCGAGCTGCAGCGCCAGATCCAGACGAACATCGACCGGCGCGAGCGCGAGAATTACCTGCGCGAACAGCTCCGCATCATCCAGGACGAGCTGGGGGAGACCAGCGCCTCGGAGCGAGAGGCCGACACCTACCGCGACCGCATCGAGGCCCTCGAGCTCGCGGAGGAGCAGAGCCAGCAGCTCCGCCGCGAAGTTACGCGCATGGGGCAGCTCTCGCCGTCGTCGAGCGACTACGCCGTCATCCGCGGCCACCTCGACACCGTCCTGCAGCTTCCGTGGACGCAGCACACCGAGGATCAGCTCGATCTGGCGAAAGCCGAGGAGGTCCTCGATCAGCGCCACCACGGACTGGACAAAGTCAAAGAGCGCATTCTCGAGTTCCTCGCCGTCCTGAAGCTGAAGGGCGATCTGAAGGGACCGATCCT
Source organism: Thermoanaerobaculia bacterium (assembly GCA_035536275.1). Classification (GTDB taxonomy): domain Bacteria; phylum Acidobacteriota; class Thermoanaerobaculia; order Gp7-AA8; family Gp7-AA8; genus QHVT01. The sequence continues at coordinate 23,162 of DATLOL010000195.1, read as the reverse complement.
CTGCTTCACGGGTCCTCCCGGCGTCGGCAAGACCTCCCTCGGCTCCGCCATCGCGGACGCGCTGGGACGCAAGTTCGTGCGCATGGCCGTCGGCGGCGTGACCGACGAGTCGGAGATCCGCGGACATCGCAAGACCTACATCGGCGCGATGCCCGGGAAACTGATCGCCAGCTACCTGCAGGTGGGCGTGAACAACCCGTTGATCATGATCGACGAGATCGACAAGATCGGGAAAGACTTCCGCGGCGATCCCTCGTCCGCGCTGCTCGAGGTGCTCGATCCGAAGCAGAACCACGCCTTCGTCGATCGCTACCTCGAGATCCCGTACGACCTCTCCCACACGCTCTTCATCTGCACCGCGAACGTGCTGGACATGATCCCCGGCCCGCTGCGCGATCGCATGGAAGTGATCCGCCTCTCCGGCTACACCGAGAACGAGAAGCTGGCCATCGCCACCAAGCACCTCATCCCCGAGCTGCTGGAGAACCATGGCCTCGGAGCGGAGCAGGTGAAGTTCGACGACGACGCGATCCTGCTCGTGGTGCGCGACTACACGGCCGAGGCGGGCGTGCGCAACCTGGAGCGCAACCTGGCCACGGTCATGCGCAAGATCGCCCGCAAAGTGGCGACCGAGGATCCGGTCACGGCGTTCCACGTCAAGCGAGACGACGTCGAGTCGTACCTGGGACTGCCGAAGTTCGAGCACGAGTTCGCGGAGCGGCATCCGGAGATCGGCGTCACGACGGGCCTGGCCTGGACGTCGTTCGGCGGCGAGATCATGTTCATCGAGGCCACGCGCATGCCGGGCAGCGGACGCACTACCGTCACCGGCCAGCTCGGCGACGTGATGCGCGAATCGGTGCAGGCCGCGTACTCGTACGTGCGCTCGAAGGCGCACGACATCGAGATCGACGACAAGAAGTTCACCGACTTCGACGTGCACATCCACTTCCCCGCGGGCGCGATTCCGAAGGACGGGCCGTCCGCCGGCGTGGCCATCGCCACGTGCATCGCCTCGGTGATGGGGGACCGCCCGGTGCGCCACGACGTCGCCATGACCGGCGAGATCACGCTCCGCGGCAAGGTCCTCTCCGTCGGCGGCATCAAGGAGAAGGTGATGGCCGCGCACCGCGCGAACATCAAGACCGTGATCCTGCCCGAGGGGAACCGCAAGGATCTCCAGGAAGTGCCGGAGGAGACCCGCGCCGCGCTGGAGTTCGTGTTCGCCGAGCGCGTCGAAGACGTCTGGAAGCTGTCGCTGATCCCGCTCTTCATCCCGCGCGATCACGACCGCAAGTACGACGAAGCCGAATACCGCGCCGATCGGGAACGCCAGATCGAGCGACTCAACGAGAACAGCGAGCGGGCCGAGCGTAGATGACTTCGAAGTTTATCCCTCGCGAAGACGAGGGATCTCCCGGTGCCTGCTGCGCTCAGTCGAGTGGTGCGACGCCTTCGTTCCGTGTCACCGGAGATCCCGCGTCTGCGCGCGGGATAAACTGCTTCCGATGAGGCGCGGCGGTTGTCTGGGCAACTTCCTGTTCGGCACCGTGCTGTTCGTCGTCTTCGGCGCGAGCACGTATTTCTGGTTCACCTTCTTCGTCAAAGGGCGCTCCCTGCCGACGCCGAACCTGATCGGCAAGTCCGTCGCCGAAGCCCGGCGAATCACCGGTGACCTGGGCGTGGACCTCGAGGTCGACCAGAAGCATCGCCGCAACTCCGACAAGGTTCCTCTCGGCCACATCGTCTGGCAGAACCGCGGCACCGGCGCGACGGGCTTCATCAAGCGCGGCTCGGCGATCCGCGTGGAGCTGAGCGCGGGACCGCTCGTGCTGCGCGTCCCCGATCTCACCGGCGCGACCCCCGGCACGGCCATGCTCCGCCTCGGCCAGCAGAATCTGCGGCGCGGCGACCTGACCTACGTCGAGGCGGACGCGCGCGGCATCATGGCCGTGGATCCTCCCATCGGAACGGTGGTCAGGCCGCAGAGCGGGGTCTCGCTCCTCGTGGCCGTCCCGCCCGCGGCGGCGCAGTACGTGATGCCCGATCTGATCGACCAGCGCCTCGACGTCGTGCGCCCCGCCCTCGAGGCCCGCGGCCTCAACGTGTCGACCGTGAAGTACGAGGCCTACCCCGGAATCGCGAATGGCATCATCATCCGCCAGTACCCTCTCCGCGGCGGGCCGGTCAGCAGCCGCGACCCGATCTCCGTCGTCGTCTCGCAGCAGGACGAGAGCTCGATCATCGAGGGAGGGGGAGTCACACCATGAGCGCGCCACCGTGTCATCCCGAGCGTAGTCGAGGGATCCCCTGCAGATGCACGATGCTCGCGCGTTCGGCAGGGGATCCCTCGACTACGCTCGGGATGACACACGGGGGCGACCGATGATCCGCATCGCACCCTCACTGCTATCCGCCGATTTTGGACGCCTGAGCGAGGAGCTCGAGACCGTCGCGACCGCGGACGTCCTCCATCTGGACGTGATGGACGGGCACTTCGTCCCGAACATCACCATCGGGCCACCGGTGATCAAGGCGTTGCGCGAGCGCACGAAGCTGCCCTTCGACTGTCACCTGATGATCAGCGAGCCGCAGCGGTACATCGACGCGTTCCTGAGCGCCGGCGCGGACATGATCTCCATCCACGTCGAGACCGAGCCGCATCTCCAGCGCGCGCTGCAGATGATCCGCGACGGCGGCGCGCAGGCGGGCATTGCCATCAACCCGGCCACGAGCGCGGAGTCGCTCTCGACGGCCATCGAGTTCTGCGACTACGTGTTGGTCATGACCGTCAATCCCGGCTTTGGCGGCCAGAAGTTCATCGAAACCGTGGTGCCGAAGATTCGTCATATCTCCAGACTCATCCGCGAGAGGGGGCTCCGTGTCGACATCGAGGTCGATGGGGGCATCGATCCGCACACCGCGCCGCTGGTCGTCGCGGCCGGGGCGTCCATTCTCGTGGCGGGGTCGGCCGTGTTCGGACAGCGCGACCGGGCTGGTGCAATTCAGAAGCTGCGCGAAGCTGTTCACACGACGAAGGTTTAATCCGGAGGCTGAGTGAAGCTGAGACACACCATCATCCTGCTCGCGATCGTCGCACTGTTCGCGGGCTGTAATCGCGGTCCGCGCCGCCTCGTGCCGGTCGTCGATCCCGAGCTCCTGAAACTCAACAAGGAGCAGATCTGGGAGCGCGGCGAGGAGTACTTCCAGCGGGAGCGCTGGCAGAGAGCGCGCAACTACTACACCCATCTCTACGAGACCTACCCGAACGAGCCCCTCGGCCGCCGCAGCCTGCTGCGCGTCGCCGACACGTATTACGAGCAGGGCGATCCGGTGAACCTCGTCGAGGCCCAGTACAAGTACCGCGACTTCATCAACCGCTATCCCACCAGCGAGCAGGCCGACTACGCGACGCTGCGCATCGCCATGTGCTCGTTCAAGCAGATGGAGAGGCCGGACCGCGATCAGCAGAAGACCCGCGAGGCGCTCGAGAAGTTCAACGACGTCATCCGCGCGTTTCCCAACAGCCCGCTGAAGCCGGAAGCGGAGGCGCGGCGCCAGGAAGTCCTCGACCGCCTCGCCCGGCACGAGCACATCATCGCCCGCTTCTACATGAAGCGCGGGAGCTGGATCTCCGCGTCGCACCGCCTGAACTATCTGATCGAGCAGTACCCGAACTTCCCCGCGCGCGACGCGGTCTTCTTCGACCTCGGACAGACGCTCACGCGTCTCGGCCGCAATGGCGAGGCGAAGCTGTACTTCGAACGTGTCATCACCGAGTTCCCGAAGAGTGAATATGCCGAGGCAGCACGCCGGAGGCTGGGCGACAACAAGGCATGAAGAAGCTGATCGTCTGCGCCGCCGCACTCCTCGCCGCCGCCTGCGCGTCCACCGCGCCGGATGGCGGGCCGGATCTTCCGCCGCCGGCGGTGACGCCCGCTCCCGACCCTCGCGTCGGGGAGCTGGTGACGCAGATGACCGAGCTGCTCGAGCGCATCGACGTGCTCAATCAGCGGCTCGGGCAACTGGAGAGTGGAGCGGCTGGCTTCAGCCAGCCGGCCCCGCAACCGGTCGTCGTGCAGCAACCGGTGCAGCCTTCCTCCGGCGGGCTGAAGCCCGCCGCTCCACAGCGGCCGCAGGCGGCATCGCCGCAGCGGGCCCTGGTCGGCGCGAACATCGCGGAGCAGTACCGGCAGGCGATCATGCTGTACGGGCGCGGCAAGCATACCGAGGCCCGGAACGCGTTCGAGGCGGTCTTCGAGGCCGATCCGAGCGGCGATCTCGCGGACAACGCTCTGTTCTGGATGGGGGAGACCTACTTCGCCGCGAGGGACTACACGAGCGCCGTGCGCTTCTACATGCGCGTCGTGAACGACTACTCGTCGCAGAACAAGGCGCCGGACGCGCTGCTCAAGACCGCGCTGGTCCAGGTGCGGACAGGCGACCTCGCCCTCGCGCGCCGCACCCTGCAGCAGGTGATCGAGCGCTACCCGTACTCGTCGTCGGCGTCGAGCGCGAAGGCAGAGCTGGAGCGCATCAGGTTTTAGGCGCGCTTCGCGCGCGTTGCTGGTTGCTGGTTTTCCTCCACCCTCACACCCGTTGCTCATTCATGCCGCGCCTGAGCAGCAACGGGTGTGCGGACGGGTGGAAATCCAGCAACCAGCAACGTCAGGCAACGCTTCTGCTTTAATACGGCGCATATGCCAGAAGAAACCGAGAGCGGAGCCACTCTGCTCGCGCGTCGCGAGTATGCGCGCGCGGTCAACGTCCTCAAGCGCGAGCACGAAAAGTACCCTTCCAATCCGCGCATCCGCCTGCAGTACGCCGACGCCCTCGCCGGCGCGGGGATGATCGACGACGCGATCGTCAACTACGAGGGCACCGCGCGCTACTACGAGGACAACGGTCTCACCGTGCAGGCCATCGCCGTCCGCAAGAAGGCTGAGAAGGTCCGCGAGCAGCTTCCGAAGCCCGCGAACGAGCCGGGGAAGAGCGAGCCGCTGTTTCAACGCAACGTGCCGAAGAGTCCTCTCTTCGAGATCCTCGCCGACGACGAGCGCGACGCGATCGTCGCGGAGATGGAAGTGGAGACTCACGACGAGGGCAGCGTCATCATCAACGAGGGCGATCCCGGCACGTCCATGTACGTCATCGCCTCCGGCGCGGTGAAGGTCTACACCCGCGGCACGTCCGGCACGCTCTACCTGGCGCAGCTCGGCGAAGGGGATTTTTTCGGAGAAGTGAGCGTGTTGACCGGGAAACCTCGCACGGCCACCATCACCGCGGCCCAGCGCACCGAATTGCTCCGTCTCGACAAATCGAAGCTCGACGGCGTGCTGGCGAAGTTCCCAGGCATCCGCAAGGTGCTCGACGAGTTCTACAAGAAGCGCGCGGAGCACACCGTCGAGGCCATGATCGAGAGCCTGAAAAACAAGCGATGATTCTGCCCATCCGCAAATACGGCGACGACGTTCTGCGCAATCCGGCCGAGCCGGTGAGCGAGATCGACGACAAGCTGCAGAAGCTGATCGACGACATGATCCAGACCATGTACGCCGCTCCCGGCGTCGGTCTGGCCGCGAATCAGGTGGGCGTCGCCAAGCGGCTGATGATCATCGACCTCTCCGTCGGCAAACGCACCGGCGAGTGCCACGTCTTCATCAATCCCGAGATCATCGAGGAGCAGGGCGAGGTGACCGAGGAGGAAGGCTGCCTGTCGATTCCCGACTTCGTGGAGATCGTCTCGCGCCCCGAGCGTGTCAAGCTGCGCTACCTCGACCGCAACGGCGCCGAGCGCGAGATGTGGGGCGAGGGCCTGATGGCCCGGGCCATGTGCCACGAGATCGACCACCTCAACGGCACCCTCTTCGTCGACTACCTCCGCGGCTTCAAGAAGGACCGCATCCTGAAGAAGATCGCCAAGCTGTCGAAAGCGGGGATGTGGTTTTGACAAATTAGCTCCGAGCGAGCGAAGCGAGTCGAGGGGCCAACTTAGCCACGCCAAGCATGTGCCTCGTGGCTGAGCTGGCCCCTCGACTCGCTTCGCTCGCTCGGAGCTGAGACGATTCGTGGATAGAATCAACAACGAATGCGCCACCAAGCCATCGTGACCGAGATTCAGTCGCTCGCACCGAGTGTCCTGCAGCTCACGATCTCGTTCGAGGATCCGTTCGCGTTTCAGCCGGGGCAGTGGGTGAACTTCCGGTTCCCCGAGGGGGTGTCACGGGCGTACACGATCGCGTCGGCGCCGCAGCGTCCGGAGGCGGTGCAGATCTGCGTGCGTGTCGGCGGCGGCAAGGGCGGCGATGCGCTGCGCAAGCTCGAGGCGGGCGCGGAAGTGGCCGTCGAAGGGCCTTACGGCGATTTTCTGCTTCCCGAGGGTGACTCGCGGCCGGTGGTGTTCCTCGCGGGCGACGTCGGTATCGCGCCCATCCGCAGCATCGTCCTGCACATGCTGGCGGTCGGCGACGGGCGGCGCATCTCCGTCCTCTATGAGCCGGACGCGCGGAACATCCTCTACGCGGGCGATTTCGACCCGCTGGCGCGCGCGGGACACATCACCCATGAGAGCGGCATGGTCGAGACGCTGGTCGAGCGCAATCGCGCGACGATCAAGGGCTCCGTGGTCATGGCGGCGGGGTTCGATCCGTTCCTCGAGCGCGCGCGCAAGGCCATCCAGTCGATCCAGGCCGACCCCGAGGCCATGATCACCGAGACGTTCGGCCCCCAGCCGTGAACCAAATCGCCGCTCCTTCCGTATCAATGGATGCATGGCGCCAGTCCGCGCCGATCCTGCCTTGTTCAAAACCCTTCAGGAGTCCGACAAAACATGAAGAAACGTGTCCTCATCGCCCTTTTTCTGGTTGCCGGAGCGTTCAGCGCGCTGGCTGAGCTGCCGCCCCTCATCGATCGTGAGCTGTTCTTCGGCGACCCGGAGATCACCGGCGCGCAGCTCTCGCCGGACGGCAAATACCTCGCGTTCATCAAGCCGAACAACGGAACGCGCAACGTCTGGGTCAAGAAAACCGACGAGCCGTTCGCGTCGGCGCGCCCGCTGACGTCGGAGACCAAGCGTCCCATCCCGGGCTACTTCTGGACCAACGACGGGAAGGCCATCCTCTACGTCCAGGATCAGGGCGGCGACGAGAACTTCAACATCTACGCGGTCGATCCGGCCGGCAAGGCAGCGATCCGCAACCTGACCGACGTCAAAGGCGTGCGCGCGTACATCTACGCCGCGCCGGAGACGCAGCCGGACATCATCTACGCCGGCTTCAACGATCGCGACAAGGCCTGGCACGACCTCTATCGCGTCAAGATCTCGACGGGGGAGCGCGAGCTCGTGCGCAAGAACACGGACCGCGTCTCAGTGTGGATCTTCGACCTCAAGGGCAATCTCCGTCTGGCCACCCGCTCGGCGGAGAACGGCGACACGGAGATCCTCCGCGTCGACGGCGACAAGCTCGTGCCCATCTACACCTGCGACGTCTTCGAGACCTGCGGCGTGTCCCGCTTCCACAAGGACGACAAGCGCTTCTACCTGCAGACCAACAAGGGCGCCGTCGAGCACACGCAGCTCGTGCTGATGGATCCCGTCAGCGGCAAGCAGGAAGTGGTCGCCTCGGATCCGCTCAAGCGTGCCGATCTCGCCGCGGTCATGTCCTCCGATGCCACCGACGACGTGGTCGGCGTCGGCTACGAGGACGACAAGAAGCGTTACGTGTGGTTCGACAAGTCCGTCGAGGATGACTACAAGTTCCTCAAGTCGAAGTTCCCCGGACTCGAGATCAACGCCGTGTCGTCGACCGAAGACGAGCGCCTGTGGCTCATCGTCGCGTACGGAGACACCGAGCCGGGCGCCTCATACCTCTTCGATCGCGACACGAAGAAGCTCACCCTCCAGTACACGATCCGCGAAGGCCTGAAGCGCGAGTACCTCGCGTCGATGACGCCCATCCGCTACAAGTCCTCGGACGGGATGGAGATCCCGGCCTACCTCACGCTGCCGCGCGGCGTGGAGCCGAAGAACCTTCCGCTGATCGTGATCCCGCACGGCGGCCCGTGGGGGCGCGACTCCTGGGGCTACAGCACGCTCGCGCAGTTCTTCGCGAACCGCGGCTACGCCGTCCTGCAGCCGAACTTCCGTGCCTCGGTCGGTCTCGGCAAGAAGCTGCTCGACGCGGGCAATCTCGAGTGGGGCGGCAAGATGCAGGACGACCTCACCTGGGGCGTGAAGCACCTCGTGGCCCAGGGCATCGTCGATCCCAAGCGCGCCGGCATCCTCGGCGGCAGCTACGGCGGCTACGCCGCGCTGGCCGGCCTCGCCTTTACGCCGGACTTCTGGGCCGTGGGTGTGTCGATCGTCGGCCCGTCCAACCTGACCACGCTGCTCGAGTCGATCCCGCCGTACTGGGAGCCGATCCGCAAGCTGTTCTACAAGCGCATGGGCGACCCAAACACGAAGGAAGGGAAGGCCCTCCTCGATCGCGTGTCGCCGCTCTATTCGGCGGACAAGATCAAGAAGCCGCTGCTGGTCATCCACGGCGCGAACGACCCGCGCGTGAAGAAGGCCGAAGCGGACCAGATCGTGATCGCGCTCCGCGACCGCGGCTATCCGGTCGAGTACATCGTCGCGCCGGACGAGGGTCACGGCTTCCAGCGTCCGGTCAACAACATGGCCGCCTTCGCCGCCGCCGAGCGCTTCCTCGCCAAGCACCTCGGCGGGCGTCATCAGGCGACGATGACTCCGGACTCCGAGAAGCGTCTGGCCGAGATCATCGTCGATCCGAAGACGGTCGTGCTTCAGAAGGCAGTGGCCGCGGCCAGCGGCACGCCGAAGCCCGCGCACGAGCTGAACACGAAGGCGGCGAAGTACAAGAGCACCATCGCCATGGGCACGCAGAACATGAACATCGAGGCCACGAGCACGGTCGAGGATGAAGGCGCGAACTGGGTCTTCGTCGATACGGCCAAGACGCCGATGGGCGACGTGACGGACCGCGTCACCGTGTCCAAGGCGACCCTCGCGCCGGTGAAGCGCGCCGTGCGCCAGGGCCCGGTCGCCGTCGATCTCGACTTCGCGAACAACAAAGCCGTCGGCTCGATGAGCATGGGCGGACAGCCGAAGCCGATCGACATCGACACGGGCGGCCCGATCTTCGCCGACGGCGCCGGCGCGAGCCGGGTCATCGCCGCGCTCCCGCTGGCGAACGGCTACACGACCACCTACCGGAACTTCGACGTGCAGTCGCAGAAGACGAAGACGATGCAGCTCACGACGTCCGAGGAGGGCGCGAACTGGAAGGTCGACGTGAAGCCCGCGGACGGCGAGGCCGGCGCGATGACGCTCTGGATCGACAAGGCCTCGCGCACGATGGTGAAGAGCACGGCCGCGATGCCGGGAGGAATGACGATCACGACGGAGCTGGTGCTCTAAGCCCGCCCACAGAGGGACGACGAAGGGCCTCCGGCGGGCCGGCACGGCCGGCAGCGCTCATCGAAACACGTGCGGCTGCCGAGAGCCGCGTTCAGTGGGTCAGGCGTGCGGTCTGGCTAGGCCAACAAGCGCTGCCGGCCGGGCCGGCCCGCCGGAGGCCTCACGGTCGGTCTCTCAGCGGAGCCAGCCCGGAAGCACACCTGCACGCCGAGCCTCTTCGCGGAACTGCTCGAACGCGCGCTGCGCGCGCGTGACTTCGAGCTCAGCCAGCGGAATGCGCTCGCGCGTGCGGGTGAGCTGATTCGTCTGATAGGTGAAGTCGCGCGGGTTGAAGCCGAGGGAGAGCAGGGAGCGGATCTCGTTCTCGAGCTGTTCGCCGCGGGCCTGGAGCAGGGCCAGGTCTTCGCGCGCGCGGCGGACGTTCTCCTGATGCGTGCGGGCCTGGACGCGCCAGGTGGCCTCGTCCTGCGGCTCGACCTTCGCCGGCGGCTCCGCGGGCTTGGCGGTGGGCGGCGGGGGAGGCGGGGTGCCGGAGTGGTTCTTCTCCAGCTCCTCGATCAGCTCCTTGAGCCGCTCCTCGGAGACGCGCAGCCGCATGGTCGGCTTCTCTTCTTCCCGCGGCGCGCTGCCGGTCTCCTCGACGCGGGCGACCTCGCTCACCGGCACCGAGTAGAGCAGGTTGCCGCTGCGGAAGATCAGCGAGCCGTTTTCCTCCCGCACCGTCCCCTCGATGGCGATCCGGTCGCCGGACTGCAGGATCAACGTCACCGCGAGAAGGATCGAGTGCATGGCGGTTCGCCTCCCATGGTACAGCCTCCGGCCCGGCCCGTGCATCTGAGCCCGCTGTCATAGAATTCGGCCGCCGCAATGGGAAGTACCGTCGAGCACCAACACCTGCACTGGGTTCTGATCGCCATCCTCAGCGGCGGGTTCTATCTCGTTTTCGACGCCCTGCGCTCGTTCGCCCTCCAGCTCAGTCCCGTGCGACTGCGCCGCCTGAGCTCTGACGCCGAGGACCAGCCCTCCCGCTGGAGCAAGTTCGACGTCGAGGACTTCCAGCTCGTCAGCGGGGCGCTCCTGCAGCTCGCGCTCGTCATCGGTGCCGGCGCCACGACGATGATCTACGACGAGCGGCCGATCGGCAGCGCCGTCGGCATCAGCGTCGCCATCTGGGCGGTCGGCGTCATGGTGTGGAAGTTCCTCCTGGCGCTGGTGCCCGAGGACACGGGCGAGGTGATCCTGCGCGCGCTGATCCCGTTCGCGCGGTTCATGTACTACATCCTCTGGCCGTTTCTCTTCCCGCTCCGTAGGCTGCTCGAGCGTCTCAACCGCCGCGCCGCCAATGGCGACGGGGAAGAGGAAGTCACCGACGAGGAGGTGCGCGCCTACATCGACGTCGGTGAGGAAGAGGGGATCATCGAGGCCTCGGAAGGGAGGCTCCTGCAGTCGATCGTCGATTTCGGCGACAGTCTCGCGCACGAGATCATGACCCCGCGCATCGACGTGCTCGCCTTCGACGCGCACCGGCCGATCGGCGAGCTGGCGGGCATGTTCAGCGACTCCAAATACGCGCGCATCCCGATCTTCGAACAGAGCATCGACCGCATCACCGGCATCGTGCACGTGAAGGACGTGCTCGACGCGGTGCTGAAGAACGACCAGCGCGCCGTCGGCGAGATCGCCCGTCCGCCGTACTTCGTCTCCGAGACGAAGAAGTGCTCCGACCTTCTGCGCGAGTTCCAGAGCGAGCATCTGCAGATCGCGGTGGTGGTCGACGAGTACGGCGGCACGGCAGGCATCGTGACGACCGAGGACATCATCGAGGAGATCGTCGGCGAGATCGCGGACGAGCATGAGGACGAAGAAGCGACCTTCGTCGACCTCGGCGACGGCACGTGGCTCGTCAACGGCCTGCTGCGCGTCGACGCGCTGGAGGAGAAGCTCGACGCCGAGCTTTCCGGCGATGACTACGAGACCGTAGCCGGCATGATCTTCACCTCCCTCGGGCGCGTGCCGGCCACCGGCACGGTGATCCCGAAAAACGGCTGGCTGTTCCAGATCGAGCGCGTCGACCGCCGCCGCATCTATCGCGTGAAGGTCTCGAAGGATCCGCACTGGAGCGCGGAAGACGAGGAAGACCGACGCGATGAGCGATGAGACCCGCTTCGGCACCGTCGCGTTCGTGGGGCGTCCGAACGCCGGCAAGTCCACGCTTCTGAACCGCATCCTCGGCCACAAGGTCTCCATCGTCTCGGCCAAGCCGCAGACGACCCGCAACCGCATCGTGGGCATCCACAACGATCCGCGTGGGCAGATCGTCATCCTCGACACGCCCGGCATCCACAAGCCGCTGCACCGCCTGAACGTGCGGATGATGGATCACGTGCGCTCGGCGCTCACCGAGGCGGACGTGATCGCGCTCATCATCGACGCGACGGAACCGTTCGGCAAAGGCGATCAGTACGTGATCGAGATGCTGCGGCAGGAGAAAGAGCAGAACCCCGACGCGAAACGCTTCGCGATCCTGAACAAGATCGACGTGCTGAAGAAGGAGAAGCTGCTGCCGCTGATCCAGCAGTACCACGGCTTCGGCATCTTCGACGAGATCGTTCCGATCTCCGCCGCGAAAGGCGAGGCCGTCACGGAGCTGGTCGATCTGTTGTTCCGGGATCTGCCGGCAGGGGAGGCGCGCTATCCCGCCGACGACTACACGACGCAGCCGGAGCGCTTCCTGGCCGCGGAGCTCGTGCGCGAGAAGCTGCTGCACCACACCGGCGACGAGCTGCCGTACACGACGGCGGTGAACGTCGAGCGCTTCGAGGAAGACGAGGAGACGGGCCTGATCAAGATCTGGGCGTCGATCTACGTGGAGCGCCCGTCGCAGAAGGCGATCGTGATCGGCAAGCAGGGCTCGATGATCAAGCGCATCGGCACCGAGGCCCGGACTGAGCTGGAGAGCATCCTGGCGACGAAGGTCTACCTCGACCTGCACGTGTCCGTGCACGAAGGCTGGCGCGAGGACGAACGCTTCCTCGGCGAGCTCGAATGGCCGCTGGGCGAGTAACGCCGCGTCTCATGTGGAGCGCCGCCGGACGGGAGGCGCAGGCGAGACGCCTGCGCGCCAGCCGGCGGGGACGTCGGCGTTCCGGCCGGCCAGAGGCCGGCGTTACGAATCGGCGTAAGCTTGCGTCGATGCCCGACCTGAGATCGATCATCCACTCGGATCCGGAGATCCACAGCGGCGACCCCGTGTTTGTGGGCACGAGAGTTCCCGTCCGCACGCTGCTCGACTACATCGAAGGCGGCGACAGTCTCGACGTGTTCCTCGACAACTTCCCTACCGTTACCCGCGAACAAGCCGTCGCCTTTCTCGCAGCTCGGTCGCCGGCGTTCCGATAAACCCCACACTTTCGTCCTTCCGTGCCTTAAAAACGGATACTCCGCATCCAAAACTTCGCTAGGATACCGGCCAGTCGTTCCACGCAGATCGTGAGGAGGTTCAATGGCCGCAAACCGCGTTGCTCGCTCAATCCTCGTTCTTTCCCTCTTCCTTCTCGTCGCGCCGCTCGCTCTCGCGCAGCAGACCGGTGCCATCGGCGGCAAAGTCACCGCTGACGGCGCCGGATTGCCGGGTGTCACCGTCGAAGCGCGCTCCAACGTTCTTCCGCAGCCCCGCGTCACCGTCTCGGACGAGAACGGCGAGTACCGGCTGCCGGCGCTGCAGCCCGGCACGTACACGCTCACGTTCACGCTCAGCGGCATGCAGACCGTCACCCGTCGCGCCGAAGCTCTGGTCGGACAGACCGTGTACGTCGACGCGCCGATGGGTGTGGAAGCCGTCGCGGAGACGATCACCGTCACTGCCGAGGCCTCGCTCGTCGACCGCGAGTCGACCGAGATCCAGAGCACCCTGAACCAGGAAGAGATCGAGGCCCTGCCGCTCACGCAGGACTACCGCGATCTCCAGAAGCTGATTCCGGGCGTCATGTACACACAGGACACCGTGCGCGGCCCGAGCGCCGGCGCGAGCGGCCAGGACAACGTGTACATGTTCGACGGTGTGAACATCACCATGCCGTTGTTCGGCGTGCTCAATGTCGAGCCCAACACCCGCGACGTCGCCCAGGTCAACGTCATTCGTGGCGGCGCCACGGCCATCGACTTCAACCGCGCCGCCGGCTTTCTGATCGACTCCGCATCGAAGTCGGGGCAGAACCGGATATTCGGTGAAGTGAGTTACCAGCTCCTCGATCCCAGCTTCGTCGCCGAGCAGGACGGCACGCAGCTCGCGATTTACGACGAGGAACGCACCTGGCTCACCGCCAACATCGGCGGGCCGATCCTCCCGGATCGCCTCTTCTTCTACGGCTCGTATTACCGGCCTGAGAGGCAACGCGACAACCAGAGCAATCTTTACGGTGACTTGCCGCAGTACAAGAGGGAGACGAACGAGTTCTTCCTCAAGCTCACCGCGACGCCGATCCAGTCGCTGCTCCTGAATGCAAGCTACCGTGACTCGAAGCGAACGGACACCTCCGGCGACGCCTTCGGTGCGATTCGCTCCGGCACGACCGGCACCGGCGGCGTGAACGAACTGCAGATCGGCACGTTCGAGAGCTCGTGGGTCATCAACGCGAACAGCTTCGCCACGTTCAAGTACACCGACTACCGCAACCCCGGGTTCCAGACCGCCGACTTCATCTCCACCGCCGAGCCGAGCTTCGCCCTCGGGACGCAGCTCGATCTCGCCAACCTGAACACGCAGGGACGTCTCGCGCTCCCGCTGCACACCTCGGGCACCCCCGCTGCGGCGTTCGCCCAGCCGTTCCTCGACCGCTACGGCTACACCTGTCCTCCGAATCCGGCCGACCTCGGGCTGAGCTGCACGCCGGGACAGCGCACCGGCGGCGGTACGGTGGGCTTCGGCCAGTTCGGACGGGACGACGACAGCTTCTATCGCAAAGGCTTCCAGGCCGGCTACAACCACTCCCTCGGCAGCCGCGTCACGCACGACATCCACGTCGGATATCAGCGGTACCTCGATTCCGAGGATCGCTTCCAGACCTCGAACGGCTGGGGTCTGATCACCATCCCGGGCGGTACCGGAGCCGCGGGCACGTGTCCGGCGAACGTGTGCGGCACTGCCACCCCGGCCTTCTTCCGCGCGGAAGTCAGCCAGCAGGGCGCCCGTGACGTGCCGGTCATTCACTCGGAGTTCGCGTCGCAGAACATCGAGCTCAACGACACCGTCCGTTGGAACAACTGGTCGTTCAACCTGGGCCTCATGCTGAGCCAGGATGTCCTCTACGGCCAGGGACTCGCGAAAGCGGACAACTACGCCGGATTCACCACGTCGCCGGGCACCGAGTACAAGATGCAGACGTTCGATTTCGGCGACATGATCCAGCCGCGCCTCGGTGCCACCTGGGCCTACAACGGCAGCGACACGGTCTACGCCAGCTACGGCCGCTACTACCCGGCGGCGAACTCCGACGCGCGCGCCGCGTCGTGGGACCGCAACCTGGTCGCGCAGCTGTTCGTCTACTTCGACGCGAACGGCCGGCTGATCGGCGCCGCCCCCAACGCCGCCTCCTCGGGCAAGTGGTGGGCGGACGACGTGCAGCATCCGTTCGTCGACGAGTTCATGATCGGCACGGGACAGCAATTCACGCCCAGCTGGTCGGCGCGCCTGTATGGCCGCTATCGCCACGGTCAGGACTTCCTCGAGGACACGAACAACAACGCCCGCTCGGCGTTCGGCGCACCGGCGGGCATCTCCCGCAACGACTACATCCCCGACCTCTGCAACACCGGCATCGCCACCTGCGGACCGAACACGATCCGCGGCGCCATCGGCAGCGGCTCGACCTACGTCATCGCCAACCTCGACGGCGCCTTCACCAAGTTCTACGAGGCGACCATGGAGTCGACCTGGCGCACCGGGAAGATGTACACGACCGGCTCGTACACCTGGAGCCACTACTACGGCAACTTCGACCAGGACAATTCCTCGTTCAGCTTCGCCAACGACGCGTCGATCTTCATCGGCTCCTCGAACATCGCCGACGGTGCGGGACGACAGCTCTGGGACTTCAAGTACGGCGACCTGCGCGGCGATCGCCGTCACGTGGCCAAGATCACGAGCACGTACGCGCTGCCCTGGCGGGCCACGGTCGGCGCGTTCGCTCTCTATCAGTCGGGCCAGCCGTACCAGCTCGAGACCGCGCTGGCGTACCGCTCGCTCACCACGTCGACGTCTGACACCAACCGCTACGCGGAGCCGGCGGGACGGCGGCGCTCCCCGTCGCACCACCAGCTCGACCTCAAGTACACGCAGGACGTGTTCACGTTCAAGGGGGCGACGCTGCAGTTGATCGGGGACGTCTTCAACGTCCTCGACAAGCAGACCGGGTACAACTACGAGACGCGTGTCGTTCAAGGCCTGGGCATTCGACGGATCGCGAATACGGCGACCCCGTATACCGGCGAAACGCTGCCGATCCCTGACTCGATCTCCGACGCAGCGCTCCGTTCGCAGCTCCAGATCCCGGCCGGGGCTGCGTTCGATCGCAACGACTATGGCGTCATCGCGCCGTTCCCCAACTCGTTCTACGCACCGCGCCGCTTCCAGCTCATGGTGCGCGTGCAGTTCTAGCTTCTATCTCCGGAAGAGGGACTCGCGAGCGATCAGCTCGCGGGTCCCCTCATCCGCGCGGGCCCTGGCCGCGGCAATCCGCGCGTCGGCATCCGGCTCGCGCAGCAACACGCTGACCTGAGCGCGCTTGAACAGCGCCATCGCGTAACCGGGATGCGACGGCGGCACGCGATCGAGCGCCTCGCGCGCCTCGTTCAGGCGTCCCGCCGCGAGCAGCACCACTCCCAGCTCCAGGTCGTTGCGGAACGCGTCGCCCTGCATCGCTCGCGCGCGCTGAAACGAATCGATGGCCAGCGGCGTGTTGCCGATCTGCATGGCCAGATTGCCCATCGCCGCGAGCTCGGCCGCGCTCGGCGTGCGCAGCACGTACAGTTTCTGCCGGAGCTCGATGGCGTCGGCGAAACGGTTCTGCCGCTCGCGCACGACCGCCAGCGCCTCCAGCGCCGGAACTTTGTTCGGCGTCTCCGCGGCGATGCGCTCCAGCATCGGCACGGCCTGCGGCCACTCCTTCCCGCGCGCGAGGTGCAGCGCGAGATACGTCCGCACGTCGATCGACTCCGGCGCGATCCTCTCCGCCCGCCGGAACCCCGCCAGCGCCTCCGCATCATGACCGAGGGAGGAGTGGGCGGTGGCGAGGCGCAGGGCGGCGTCGAGATTGGTCGGGTCGGACGCGAGGATCTTCTCCAACAGCGGAATCGCGGCGGCGTAGCGCTCACCGACGAAGAGCGCCGCGGCCTCGTCGAGGATCGGGTAGAGCGCGGTCATGTCCGCGGGACGCGGCGCATCGGGACGGATGACCGGCCGCGCCGTGGAGGCGACGTAGCCGAGGCTGGCCAGCTTCTTCCGCTCCTCATCGTCGAGGTCTTCGGTCGAGACCGCGGCCTGCGTCGAGGGGAGGGGATAGTCGCGGAGCGCCGCGCGCACGTTGCGGGAGAGATCGGGTGTGATCTCGCGGCGCTCCCCGGGATCCGCCACGACGTCGTACACCTCGGCGCGGCCCGCGAGGATCGTCTTCGTTTTTCCCTCGACGGCCATGACCTGCGGCTGCCAGCCGTAGTCGAGGAACGGTTTCATGGCCTCGCCCATGATCACCTCCGGCGCCGTCGCGCGCAGGCTGTGCGTCGCGTCGATGCCGGCCCAGTCGACGATCGTGTGGAACACGCGCCGCGTCGTCACCGGCTCTTCGCGCACGCCCGCGGTGACGCCAGGCCCGGCGATCACGAGAGGCACGTGCATCGTCGACTGATAGAGCAGGTTGCCGTGCTGCTGTTCGCCGTGCTCGCCGAGGCCTTCCCCGTGATCGGCGAGAACGAGGATGGCGGCGTTGCCCTTCTGCTCGAACGCCGCCACGAGGCGCCCGAGCTGCGAGTCCATGAACGCGACCTCGCCGCGATAGTCGGGCGCGTACGGATAGTGCGGATCGTAGTAGTGAACCCAGAGAAACAGCGGCTGCGCGGACTGGGACGACAGCCACGCCAGCGCGCGGTCGGTGGTCTCCTTCGCGTTGCGCTCCGGCAGCGACGGCTCGTCGTAGACGTCGAACCCGCGCGCGAGGCCGAACCGCTTCGCCAGTGCGAACGCGGAGACGAACGCACCGGTCCCGTATCCGGCCGCCTTCAGCTTCTCGGCGACGAGCGGATGCTTCGCGTCGAGCGGCCGCGCGTTCTCGTGCACGCCGTGACCCGCGGGATAGAGGCCGGTGAACATCGACGCGTGCGAGGGCAGCGTCTGGGGCACCGTCGCGTAAGCCCAGCGGAACTGCAGCCCGCGCGCGGCCAGCGCGTGGAACGACGGCGTGTGCGGCCCCATCGCGTCGTAGCGCGTGGTGTCGAGCGTGACCACGAGGATGTTCGGGCGCTGCTTCGGCGCGGGCGCTTCGTGCTTCGCGCAGGCCACGAGTAGCAGCAGGACGACGGCTTTCTTCACGGCGCGAGTTTACGCGAACGCCTCGTCACTCCACCGCGCGCGCGGGCGACATCTCCGTCGTGCGATGCAGCGTGTACAGGTCGTTCAGCGGGTGCACGACCGTGCGGCCGGCGTTCGCGCTGATCCACTGGCCGCGCAGGTCGCCGTCGATCGCAACGTCGTAAACGGTCAGGACCGCCTCCGTGCGCAGGGCCACGAGACGTTGCGCGTCGCCCGAGCCGGGCATGCCCGGACCGTCGCTCGCGTACATCTGCACCAGCGACAACGGGTCGGCGCTGACCCGTACGATGGTCTGATTGCGCCGCACGTCGTAATACGCAAGGAGAATTTCGGGCGTGCGCAGCGTGCCCGACCCGACCTCCACCGACGGCGTCGGACCATCGAGACCGATGTCGATGGCCTGCGTGCCGTTCGCCCAGATCGAGTTCTCGAACAACGTGGCGTGACGCGATCCGGGATGCAGCGCGATGCCCATCTCGCCGTTGAAGGCGATCACGTTGCGCGACACTCCAACGCGGTTGGCTCCCGTATCGAGATACATGCCACTTGCGCCGTTCGGCAGCGGCCGGTCATCGTCCGCGCCGACGCCGAGGCGGTTGTTCCGGATCGTGTAGCAACCGCCCGTGGCGAAGATGCCCGCGCGGAGGTTGCCGGAGATGACGTTCCGCTCGATCACGGGAAAGGAAGTCGTGCACGCGGAGCGCGTGATCTGGATGCCGCGGCGATTCGGCACCGCCCGCGTTCCGCGCACGTCGGTGCCGAAGAAGTTGTCACTGACGAAGGCCATGTCCGACGCGAGCCGCAGGCCGTATTCGCCGAAGCCGTTGATGGCGAGGCCGCGCACGACGACATGGCGGAGCTCGAGATCGAGACCGTTGCCGGGAATGACGCCGCGGCCTCCGATCTCGATGAACCGGCCCGCGAACTTCGGATCGCGCGACAGCTCCTGCTGCGTCGACCCGTCGATGACCAGCTCGTCGCCACGCAGCACGGGTAGAGGCGACTGCAGCCGGATGCTCTGCCACGGCGTCGGCGCGGGATCGGTGACGGCGAAGCGGATGGAGCACGGCGGCGCGGCATCGCAGAGCGCGTTCACGTCGTGCATGGCCGCGCGGAGCGAGCCCGGACCGTCGTCCGCGGTGGTCGTGACGAAAAACGTGCGGTACAGCATCGCCGTCGCCTCACGCGTCGTCTGCGCGTCGGTCAGGGAACGCTCGCGCGCTTTCGTCGAAGCGACGAAACGCAGCGCGCCGCCTTCGTATCGCTCGGGCGCGCGGAGGGTGAGGCGGTAGTGCACGGGCCACGACGAGGCGGCGAGCGACGCCTCCACGCACGAGACCCGCGATCCGGCGGCGCTGCAACGCTCGTCGAGCGCTTCAGCCGTCACGCCGTCCGGGGGCTCGAGCACGGTCACGACGTCATGCGCATCGCTGCCGGGAAATCCGTAGTTGCGCACCGCGAGGGCGACGTTGAACGTTCGCCCCGGCTGGATCCGGTCCGGAACGGACATGTCGAGGATCAGCCACGGCGCGGTAGTATCCGCACGCGACGTTACGGCGGCGATGAGGATCAGCAGAACCGCGGCGGAGCGGCGCATGGTCTTACGACTGCCGTGCGCGTGGTGGTGACGCCGGGAGCGGCGTCACCGTTCACGTTCACGAGTCGCGTGGTGCCCGAGTACAAGATGTGGTGAGGCTTAGTTCCGCACCTGGATGTTGCCCGCGCCGTGGACCAGGGCCTCGAGGGCGTAGGCGCCGAGGCCGAAGCTCTTGCAGTCGCGGCCCTTGGGCGCGTTCGCACCCGCCTGGATGCCCACGTCGCCCGGCACCTCGAAGTCCGTGGCCAGCCACGAGAACATCGCGCCGTTGTCGCCCGGCACCTCGGCATCGCTCGGAGTCCACGTCGGGTTGTCGTCAGTGTAGACGCCCCACGTGAATGCGTCGCGCGACGCGTTCACGCCTTCGCCGTTGTCCTCGACGGCGAGGATCGCGCGCCGGCCGGTGTAGCCGGGCACGCTCGACGACGTGACCAGACCGCTCATCGACGCCCGGTTGCCGGACTGCTTCATGCAGTCGATCGACACGACGATCGTGGCCGAGGTGGCCTGGGCGCCGGGGCCGCCGTTGTCGTCCACGTTGTCGTTGGAGACATCCTGGCTGGCCGTGAAGTTGATCGTTCCCTTCGCGGACGTGCCGTGCACGCGCGCGTCGAACTGAATCGCTCCTGTTGCGCCGGTCAGTGCGAACTGGAAATCGCCGTTCGACGACTGCGCCCACACGCTAGTCGCCGCAAAAAGACCCGCGACAATACAAAAAAGCCGCAGTTTCGCCATGGCAAAACTCCTCTCTCGCAGTTGAAGAAATTGGGACGTTGCCTGCAAGGTAGGCTTATTTGCGAGATCCGTCAATGTCAGACTTGTGTCAAAACGACCCAGATACGCCGAAAACCACCGGAAACGTTCACACCTGCGCGAGCTCCTCGCCGGGGTTCACGAAGCGGTCCGCCTCGAAGTTGTACTGGCGGTCGTAAAGCTGACGATATCGCCCGCCGCGCGCGAGCAGTTGCGCGTGCGTGCCGCGCTCCACGATCTCTCCCGCCTCGAGCACGAGGATCTGATCGGCGCCGCGGATCGTCGACAGGCGGTGGGCGATGACGAACGTCGTTCGTCCGCGGCGCAGCGCGCGCAGTCCGTCCTGAATCTTCGCCTCGCTCTCACTGTCGAGGCTCGAGGTCGCCTCGTCGAGGATCAGGACCGAGGGATTGGCGAGGATCGCCCTCGCGATGGCGATGCGCTGCCGCTGCCCGCCGGACAGCTTGATCCCGCGCTCGCCGACGATCGTGTCGTATTTCTGCTCGAGCGGCTCCACGAACTCGTCGATGTGGGCTAGCTTCGCCACGGCCACCACGTCCTCCATCGTCGCGTGCGGATTGCCGTAGCGGATGTTCTCCAGGATCGAGCCGTCGAAGAGGAAGTTGTCCTGCAGCACGATGCCCAGGTGGGAGCGGTAGTCGAAGAGGCGGAGTGTGGCGAGATCGCGTCCGTCGATCAGGACCCGGCCGCCCGTCGCGCGGTTGAAGGCCATGACCAGGCTGATCAGCGTGGACTTGCCGGAGCCGCTGGACCCGACCAGCGCGGTCGTCGTCTGCGCCGGCGCGGTGAAGCTCACGTGCTTCAGGACCGGGACGTCCGGCACGTACTCGAACGAGACGTCCTCGAACTCGATGTCGCCGCGCATCACTTCGATCGGCTCGCGCGAGGCGTCGTCGTCGACCTCCGTCCGCTGCCGCATGACCTCGCGAATGCGGTCGAGGCCCGCGAACGCTTCCGTGATCTGCGTGCCGATGGAGGCGATGCTCATCACCGGCGCGGCCATGAGTCCGGTGAAGAAGATGTACATGACCAGGTCGCCGAGGGTCATCGAGCCGGCGAGGATGGCCCGTCCGCCGACGAGCATCATGATGATGCTCACCGTGCCGATGATCACGGTCGCGAACGCGCCTGCCGCGCTGACCGCGGTGATGGTCTTGGCCACGTTGCGGAAGAGCGTGTGCACGCCTTTGGCGAAGACGCGGTCCTCGTGTTTCTCGGTGGTGTAGGCCTTCACGACGCGGATGCCGCCGAGCGACTCGCCGAGGCGGCCGGTGACCTGGGCGTTGATCTCGCCGCGCTTGCGGAACAGCGGCCGCACGCGCTTGAACATCACCGCCATGCCCGCGCCGAATACGACCAGCGTGGCCATCGTGATCAGGGTGAGCTTCCAGTTCAGATAGAAGAGGACGAAGAACGCCAGCACCGCCGTGACGATGCTCCCGAAGAGCTGCACCAGCCCCGACCCGACGATGTTCCGGATGCCTTCCGCGTCGGTCATGATCCGCGAGATCAGCACGCCGGACTTGGTGGAGTCGAAATAGGAGACGGGGAGGCGCAGCACGTGCTCCTCGACGCGTTTGCGCATCTCGGTGATCGCGCGCTGCGCGGCGACGCCGAGGATCTGCGACAGCGCGAACGAGGTCGAGGACTGGATGAGCGTCGCCACGATCGCTGCGCCGGCAATGAGCGGCAACAGATCGCCCCGCCCTTTCCCGATCACTTCATCGATGAGGTACTTCGAGGAGGCGGGGAGGACCAGCCCCGCCAGGCGGCTGATCAGCATCAACAGCAGTCCGAAGGCCAACCGCCCGCGCCGCGCCCACACCAGCTCTTTCGCCTCACGCCAGACCGCGTCCAGCTCGAGCTTCTTTTTCTTTTCGTCCGGGTTCACTTTGTGATCTTAAAGTGTTTGCGGCATGAGCTACGACTTCGACTCGCCCGCGTTCGTCGATCACTACGACGAGCTGCCGCTCTGGTCGGCGATGTTCGGGGCGACGCTCCTCGAGCACGTGCCGCTCGGAGCGAACACGATTGCCCTCGACGCCGGCTGCGGCACCGGCTTTCCGCTCCTCGAGCTCGCGCAACGCCTCGGACCCGGCTCGGTCGTGCACGGACTCGATCCCTGGCTGGCCGCCCTCCGCCGCGCGGACCGCAAGCGCCGGCAGTGGGGCGTCCGCAACGCCGCGCTGCACGCCGGTGACGCCGCACGGATGCCCTTCCGCAACGCCGCCTTCGACCTCATCGTCTCCAACCTCGGCCTGAACAACTTCGCCGACGCCCCGGCCTCGCTGCGCGAGTGCCGCCGCGTACTCCGTCCCGGAGGCGTGCTCGCGCTGACGACGAATCTGGTCGGGCACATGCGCGAGCTGTACGAGGTCTTCGCCGAGGTGGTGGAGGACCCCGCGAAACTTGATGCGCATGTCGCGCATCGTGCGACCGTCGACGGCCTCCGCGCGCTGCTCGCGGACTGCGGTTTCACCGTGACGCGAGTGATCGAAGACTCGTTCGTGATGCGCTACGCGAACGCGAGCGCACTGTTCACCCACGACTTCATCCGCTTCGGTTTCATGCCGGCCTGGCAGGAGTTCGCGACGCCCGAGCACTTCGCGGAGGTCGAACGCCGCCTCAGCGGCCCGCTGACGCTAACCATCCCCCGCGCCTACGTCGAAGCCCGGTAGCGCCGGCCTCTGGCCGGCCGGATCGCCGGCTTCCCGCCGGCCGTCACCCTGAGCCGGCCAGAGGCCGGCGATCCGGCCGGCCGGAGGCCGGCGCTA
>DATLOL010000194.1:0-6762 GCA_035536275.1 Thermoanaerobaculia bacterium | reverse complement strand
ACGCCCGCCGCTCCACTATCCTCTCCGGCGTCGTCCCGTGGGACGCTCGATCGCCGGCTCCGTGCCGAACGGTCGAGTCTGCGTGATCTTCACCGGCACGGCATTCGTGTAGACGACCTCGTTCCGCTCGAGCCAGACGTCGAACAGCTCGTCCGCGCGCTTCTGATCCACGACCATCTTCTCGGGGATGTCGAGCAACTCGGTGAACGGCGCCGTGTCGCCGAGGAAGTTCACTTTCAGCCGGAGCAGTGCGCGGGGAACGGCGCGCGGATCGGCGGTGGTCAATGGCATCGCCCGGACGATGCTCGCGGTCGTGGTGAAGGACTTCGTCTCCCCCGGCGCGATGCGGATCAGCCGCGGCATCGACACCTGCCCCGGCACCTCGGAGCCGATGCTCACCGTGACCGTACCGCTCTCCCTGTCATAGCTCGTTTCGGGAACGATGTCGGCGACGGCGATCGCGGCGCCGCGCTGATTGGTGATCTGGTAGGTGATGCCCACGGGCGATCCCGGACGAAGCTCGTCCGTGATCTGCGCGTCGACGCGGACGGCGCTCTCCGTACCGACGACCCGGCGCGGCTCGGCCATGTTGACTTTCGTGCCGGAGGCACAGGCGGAGAGAAAGAAGAGGACAGCAGCGACAGCGACGGCATGCTTCCGTTTCACGGGGGCGTTCTCCTTCCGGTTGAACGCCCTCCATCCTACGCTCATTGCGATCAGCGGGCGCCGTGGCGGCGCTCGATGTCGGACGCGGCCGGCGGCTGATAGCGCACCGGAATCGTGTTCAGGAAGATCGTGTCGTTCGATTCGAACCACTGTTCGAACAGCTCGTCCGAGAGCCTCTGGCGGCTGCGCTTCTCGATGAGGTCGAGGTACGGACGCACGTCGCGGAGGATGGCCACCTTCACCTGCACGAAGCGCGGGACGATGGCCATCGTCGAGCGCATCGCGGCGGCCCCGAGCGCGGGCGTCGCGGCTGCGGTAAAGACCTTCTTCTCCCCCGGCGCGATGAGCACCATCGCCGGCATGTTGCCGTCCCGCGGCACTTCCGAGCCGACGCCGAAGATGATCGTGCGGTTGTCCTCGTCGTAGCTCGCATCGGTCATGCGGTCGGCGATGGCCACAGCCGAATCGGAGAGGTTGTGGATCTGGTAGGTGATCGTGACCGGCGCGCCCCCAGTGATGGTGTCGCGCGCGAGCTGAGCGTCGATGCGGACGTCCCCTTCGCGGCCGAGAGCGCGGTGCGGGTTGTCCATGTCGATGCCCGCGGCCGTCGCTGCCGCCGCAAAGGACATCGTGGCGAGGAGTGCGAGAGAGATGCGAGAGACTTTCATGTTCGCTCCCGCCGTTGGTGGCGAAAACAACGGCACGTCTTCAAGGCCTGAAAACGCCTGTTGAGGGAAGCGTGCCAGTTATTTGGCGTACGTGACGAGGGTCACGGTGCGGCGCTGTGTGTCATCCCGAGCCGCCGAAGCGCAGCGAAGGACGGTCGAGGGATCCCCTGCTGAAACGAAATGCCCGTTTCGCCGCGCGGGATCCCTCGACTTCGCTCGGGATAACACGGGTAGCGCACTGCGTAGCGGGGCTAGTCGATCTTCAACACCGCCAGGAATGCCTCCTGCGGGATCTCGACCTTCCCCACGCGCTTCATCCGCTTCTTCCCTTCCTTCTGCTTCTCGAGAAGCTTGCGTTTGCGGGTGATGTCGCCGCCGTAGCATTTGGCGAGAACGTTCTTTCGGAGCGCCTTCACCGTCTCGCGGGCCACGATGCGGTTGCCGATCGCGGCCTGCAGCGCCACTTCGAACATCTGCCGTGGGATGAACTCCTTCATCTTCTCGACGAGCATCTTGCCGCGCGGGAAGGCCTTGTCCTTGTGCACGATCAGCGACAGCGCATCCAGCGGCTCGCCGTTGACGAGGATGTCCATCTTCACGAGATCGCTCTCGCGGTAGCCGATGAACTGGTAGTCGAGC
Organism: Thermoanaerobaculia bacterium; assembly: GCA_035536275.1. Lineage (GTDB taxonomy): Bacteria > Acidobacteriota > Thermoanaerobaculia > Gp7-AA8 > Gp7-AA8 > QHVT01. The sequence goes on along the minus strand of DATLOL010000194.1, from coordinate 4,789 downwards.
GACGCGTAGCCGCGCGAGATCGACTTGAGCTTGTCAAAGAAGTCGAGGATGACTTCGTTCAGCGGCATGTCGTACACGATCATCACGCGGTTGGACGAGACGTACTCCATCTTCTTCTGCACACCGCGGCGGTCGATGGCCAGCGCCAGGATCGGCCCGACGAATTCGTCGGTGGTGAGGATGGTGATCTCGAAGAACGGCTCTTCGATGATGCGGATGTACGAGGGATCGGGCAGCTTCTGCGGGTTCTCGATCTCGACCACCTCGCCGTCGGTGAGCGTGACGCGATACCGCGCGCCGGGAGCAGTAGTGAGCAGCTCCAGGTTGAACTCGCGCTCGAGCCGCTCCTGGATGATCTCCATGTGCAGCAGGCCGAGGAAGCCGCAGCGGAAGCCGAATCCGAGGGCGACCGAGTTCTCCGGCTCGTACGAGAACGACGCGTCGTTGAGCTTGAGCTTCGCCACGGCGTCGCGCAGGTTCTCGTAATCCTCAGTGTTGATCGGGAAGAGGCCCGCGAAGACCATCGGCTTCACATCCTGGAAGCCGGGCAGCGGTGTCGGGTTCTGGCGCACCTGCGCGATCGTGTCGCCGATCTTGGCCTGCACGATGTCGCGGATGTTGGCGAAAAAGAATCCGACCTCGCCGACGCCGAGTGAGTTCACGGTCTTCGGCTTCGGCGTGAACACGCCCAGCTCCGCGACTTCGTACTCGCGCCCCGTGGACATGAACACGACCTTCATGCCCTTGCGCAGCTCGCCGTCGACGACGCGCACCATGCACACGACACCGCGATACGGGTCGTACCAGGAATCGAAGAGCAGCGCGCGCGTCTCGCCGTTCGGGTCCCCCGTCGGCGCGGGGATGTGGGTGATGATCTTGTCGAGGATCTCCTGCACGCCGATGCCGGCCTTGGCCGAGGCGAGAACCGCGTCGTGCGCGTCGAGTCCGATCACGTTCTCGATCTGCTCGCGCACGCGCTCCGGCTCGGCCGACGGCAGGTCGACTTTGTTGATCACTGGCAGGATCGCCAGGTTGTTGTTGATGGCCAGGTAGCTGTTGGCGAGCGTCTGCGCCTCGACGCCCTGCGTGGCGTCGACGACCAGGATGGCCCCTTCGCACGCCGCCAGACTGCGCGAGACTTCGTACGTGAAATCGACGTGCCCCGGCGTGTCGATCAGGTTGAAGGTGTACTCCTGCCCGTCCGCGGCGACGTACTCGAGCATGACCGCACGGGCCTTGATGGTGATGCCGCGCTCGCGCTCGAGATCCATGTCGTCGAGCATCTGCTCGTGCATGTCGCGCTGCTCGACGGCGCCGGTCATCTGCAGCAGCCGGTCGGACAAGGTGGTCTTGCCGTGGTCGATGTGCGCGATGATCGAGAAATTACGGATGTACTGAGGATCGGGCATGAGCTCGCGGCCAATTAACACGAACGGTCGCGATTGTCATCCCTCGACGGTCGCTACCTCGCGCGCCACTGGTGCCCGCAGTCCACGCACACACGCTGCCCGATCACCAGATGTGCGATCACGATCGCCGCAATCATCACTCCCGCAACGATGGCCGCGTTCAGTTTCAGGAGGAGCACCGCCGGAATGGCGAGAGCGATGGGCACGAGGTAGACGAGCCAGATCGCAGCGCCGCCGCGCCGGGTGCGTTCAGAGTTGCAGTTGGGGCACGGTGTCATGACACGGCGCGATGATATCGTCCAAGGCCCATGGACCTCGGAATCAAAGGCCGCGTGGCGATGGTCGCCGCCGCGTCGAAAGGCCTCGGCCGCGCCACCGCCGAGGCGCTCGCGCGCGAGGGATGCACGATCTCGGTCTGCTCGCGCTCGAAGCCGGACTTCGGCGATCTCTCTGTCGCCTGCGACGTCACCAATGCGGACGACCTGCAGCGCTGGTACGACGCCACCGCCGAACACTTCGGCCAGGTCGACATCGTCGTCACGAACACCGGCGGTCCTCCCGCCGCACCGTTCCTGAAGCTCTCCGAGGAACAATGGCGGCTGGGCATCGACGCGACGCTGATGAACGTCGTGCGTCTGTGCAGGCTGGCCATCCCCGGCATGCAGCAACGCGGGTGGGGACGCATCGTCCACATCACGTCGTTCGTCGCCAAGCAGCCCACCGAACTGCTGACGGTGAGCTCGACACTGCGGGCCGGAATCTCCGCGCTCACCAAAACGCTCGCCGACCAGGTCGCGCGCGACGGCATCACCGTGAACGCCGTCCTCCCCGGCCATTTCCTCACCGACCGCCAGAAGCAGCTCAGCGAGATCCGCGCGAAAGAACAGGGCATCACGCCCGAGGAGTATCTGCAGAAGGCCGTGAGCGCGATTCCGGTCGGACGATACGGGCGCGCCGAGGAGCTGGCGGATGCGATCGCGTTCCTCTGCAGCGAGCGCGCGGCCTTCATCACCGGCGCCTCGTTGCAGGTCGACGGCGGCCAGTACCGCGGAACGTTCTAGGGAACGACCGGGGCGCCTCCGGCGGGCGGCGCTACCGCGCGTCTTTGCGCAGGCCGGCGCTGCGCCAGGTGTAGGGGATCTGGTCCGTGTCGTAGGGGAGGCGCCAGTGATCGGGGTCCTCGTAGTCGTAGGCGTGCGTCGGGTAGTTCAGCACCAGCGCGTCCGTCGAGCCGAGGTTCTGCAGCCCGTGCCAGATCCCGATGGGGAGGACGAGAAACGTCGGGCGCGCGTCGCCGACGAACAGCTCCGACACCTGGCCGAACGTCCTGCTGTCTTCGCGGCCATCGAACAGCACGACTTTGAGATGTCCCTGATTCACGAACAGGCGGTCGATGGACTTCATGTGGCAGCTCCACGCCCCGATCGCGCCGGGGAAGAGCCGCGACTGATAGATATGGATGACGGGGAGGCCGGTCGGGTCCCAGTCGGAGCGGTACATCTCCGTGATCACGCCGTGATCGCGCGGCACGTGCAGCACCTCGCGCGCGACCACGCCCTCGATGCCGCGCTCGAGCTTCTGCCACTCGTCCGTGACCAGTTGCCCGTCCTTCTGTGCTCCTGCCAGCATCAATCGACTCCTTTGAATCGCTGCCGTGCGCGGATCTGGTTCCCGCCGCGGCGCCACATGAACGCCCACCATTGTGAGGGCTGGCGCAGCAGTCGCCAAAGACGCTGCGCCGTCCCGTCGAGGTAGTGCGTATTCGCCGCCAACATGCGGCCGAAGAGGGCGGCCTCGAGATCGGGCTCGGCGCGGATGCGCGCGAGCCACGCGGACTGCTCGTGAGCCGGGCGGATCCGGTAGACATCGCGCCGCAGGGCCGCGGAGAGCTTGAGCAGCGTGAGGCGCGGCAGGACGACCGTGCGGGCGCCCGAGGCCACGATGCGGCGGATCAACTCCCGTTCGGGCGGCTCGGTCAGCTCGCGAAAGTCGCGCCATCCGCTGACCGCACCGCGCCGGTGGGCGATCGTGCCCGGCACGATCCCGCTTCCGCGCGAGAGATCGGGGCGCGGACTCTCGATGAAACTGTCGTCCGGACCGATCATCGCGGCCAGCGTGACCGTCAGGTCAGTGCTCCGATCAATCCCGGCCACGTGCAGCGCCAGATGGTGCGGCAGCCAGAGATCGTCGTGGCCGAGGTAAGCGATGATCTCGCCGCGAGCGCGGCGGAGACCCTCGTTGTTCGGGCCCGACTGATGTCCCGTGCGGGCGATGTTGATCCACTGCACGCGCGGGTCGCCGATCGCGCGCACCACGGTCTCAGAATCGTCCGTGCAGCCGTCGCCGATCACGAGCAGCTCGAAGTCGGTGAAGGTCTGCGCGAGAACGCTGCCGATCGAAAACGGCAGGACGGTGCTCCAGTTGTACGTCGGGATGATGACCGTGACGCGCGGCACGTCAGTCCCAGCTCGTCCCGTTCATCTGCGCGATGATCTTCGCGACCTCAATGTAATCCGCTCCGTCGCCGAGCTGGTGCAGCGCGCCCGAGAACAGTTGCTGCGTGAGCGCGAGCATGGGCGTCGACGCGTGCTGCTGATGCGACAGCGACGCGGCGATGCGGATGTCCTTGTCGTGATGCTGCAGCCTGAACACCAGCGGCCACTTCCCGTCGCGCAGACGCATCGGGAGCAGGTTCTCGCTCGCGTTCGAGCGTCCGCTCCCGGCGTTGGTCACCTCCAGCGCGGTCTCCATGTCGATGCCATACTGCTTCGCCAGCAGCAGGCACTCGGAGGTGATCCACACCGTCGCGCCCATGATCGTGTTGGTGAGCACCTTGATGGCGTGGCCGCTGCCGGCGGGGCCGACGTGAATGAGCGTCTTCCCGTTCAATCGCAGCACCTCGCGGGCACGCTCGAAGTTTTCGGGCGTGCCGCCGATCATGATCGTGAGCGTCGCGTTCTCGGCTCCGACGACCGCACCGGTGACCGGCGCGTCGACGAACTCCACGCCTTTGCCGGCGAGATGGCAGGCGGTTTCGCGGCTCACGTTCGGGTCGCCGCTCGTCGCGTCGATCCAGAGCGTGCCCTTGCGGAGATGCGGCTCCACCTGCCCGACGATCTCGTCGACTTCCTTCGACGTCGGGAGCATGGTGATGATCACGTCCGCGCTCGCGCAGTCGGCCAGGTCGGCGGCGAGCGTCGTCCCGTGTTCGCGGGCGTGACGCTCCGCTTTCTCCCGGGTCCGGTTCCAGACGACGACCTCGTGCTCCTTCGCGAGATGGCGCGCCATCGGGTAGCCCATGGCGCCCAATCCGATGAATCCGATCTTCATGGGTTCGCACTTTATCCCGAGCGCAGCGCGGGATCTCGGGTGCCTTTACG
>DATLOL010000193.1:0-41570 GCA_035536275.1 Thermoanaerobaculia bacterium | reverse complement strand
GAGAGCCCCGGCGGCCGAGCGCGGCCGCCGCTCCACAGGCCCGCGGCGACGCAATATAACCTTGATCCGTACTGTATTCGTGCGCGCTCTCGTGACCCTTCTCCTGATCCTCTTTTCCGGTTTCGTCCGGGCCGCATGCGTGGACGACGTGCGCATCCCCGTCGGGCCGCGTGCGATCGAGACCCAGTGCTCGTACTGGAGCGCGGACGTGGCCGCCGAGGGTGGCGTGGTCGCCGGCGCGTGGGTGACGTCGACGGTCGTGGGCCTCTCCCGCCCGTACTCGGTCGGCTCGACCTGGGGCGGCGTGCTCGACGGGCGCGGCCGGCTGCGATCGAGCGAGCACCTGCCGATGAGTGAGGATCCCGGCTACCCGTCGCTGGCGACGAACGGACAGATGTCGATGCTGGCGTGGGGCCGCACGGACTCGGGCACGTACGTCCAGTTCCTCGACGCGAACGGGGCGCGGATCGGTGACGCCGTCCGCGTCGCGAGCACCGGCGCGACGGCGATTCCGCCGCGCGCGGTGTGGGACGGGCGCGACTGGCGCGTGATCCTCAATGAGAACGGCGGCGTATGGTCGCTGCAGATCCGGACCGACGGCGCGCAAGGCGAGCGCACGGTCATCGCGGCCGAGGGTACGCTGGCGGATGCCGATCGGGACCGGGTGGTGATCAGCACGGGCGCCGGCTTCGCCATCATCACGCCGCAGGGGCGGCATCCGCTGCCCGCGATTCCGGCCGGCGCGAGCGTCGCCCTCGACGGCGATCTGCTCGCCTGGAACGGCAGCACCACCGGCGCGCAGCGTCTCGACGCCTTTGGCGCGCCTCAAGGCAATCCCATCGCCCTGGGCACGAGCGCCGAGGCGGGCCGCGTTGCGGTCGCCGGCGACGTCGTGTTGTGGAGCGACGGCGCGACCGTGTTCGGCGCGCGGATCGGCACGGACGACAGCGTGCGCGCGCTGACGCCTCTCGACGGCACGCTGCACGCGGCGGCCGACACTACCGACGGCGTCGTGGCCCTGATCTCCGGCGCGTGCTTTCGCGTCAACACGCACTTTCTCGCGCCCGGTGCGAACCGGCTCGAGGCCCACGACACGCTCTCGCGCGCCACCGCGCTGCAGGAGCCGCAGGCGTTCGTCGCCACGGGGCGCGGGCATCACGTGTTCTGGAGCGAGGAGCGGCCATCGACCGGCAACTCGCGGCTTTACGTCACCAGCATCGAGGGCCGCGCCGCGCATCCTCCGGTCGTGCTCAGCGATCTCAGCACCTCCATCGCACCCGTTGCCGCCGCACCGCTCGACAGCGGCAGCGTCGTGGCCTGGGTCGAGTACGTGAAGGGACAGGCGCCGGCGACCCTGAAGCTGGCCCGTCTCGATGCGGATGGCAACGTCCTCGGCACACCGGTGACGCTGGCCACGACCGGGTTCATCTTCGACATGGACATCGTCGCGCGCGGCGAAGAGGTCATCGTCGTTACCGACGAACACGCGAGTTTCGCGTGGCAGGGCGTGTACTGGAAGACGACCGTCGCCGCCGACGGCACGGTGCGGCGCGAGCAGCTCGGGGACAGCTCCGCGAGCGCCGCTCTGTCGGTCGCGCAGGCACGGGACCGCGTGTTCGTGAGCTGGTACGAGTACCACGCCGAGTCGAATTCGCGCCGCCTCATCGTTCGCGATGACGAGCAGACGCGCGTCTTCCCGACTCCGCTGGGCATCGACGGGCAGTTCCTGTTCGGCGGCGACGCGCCGATGGTGCTCTGGAGCGGCGCCGAGGGGATCCATGCGCTCTTCCCCGAGTCCTCAGTCGACGTGGTGGTCGGGCAGTTCGACACGCACGGCCCGTCGACGATGGAGGCCTCGCTGCAGCCGGACGGCTCGTTCCACATCGCCTGGACGACGAACACCGGAGGCCCCGCCAACATCCACACCGTGAACGTGACCCCGAACGGCATCGTCACGCCGGTCGGGGACATGTGCTTCGACGCGCCGGCGACGCATCTGAGCATGCGCGGCAAAGCCGTCGACGCCGTCCTCACGCGGGACGGCGCCGGTGCACTCCACGTGGTCCGCCGCGCGCCGACCCGGCGCCGGGTCGCATCGCCCTAATCCTTCGAGAGCTCCGCCTCGAACGCCGCGGGATCGCGCCGGTAGCGCGCGACTTCCCGCTCCATCTGCTCCTCGGTCTCGTTCTCGCGCATGATCTTGCGCACCGACGCGAAGCCGACCCCTTCGAAGATGGCGTTCAGCGCCCTGCCGTCGTCCGTGGAGGCGGGGACGCTCGCGTCGACGGTCTGGGTGTTCACGGGCGTCCTGGAGAGCACGTTCTCGAACGTGGGCGCCGCTGCCACGCGCTTGCCGAGGCCGAGGCGGGGGTCGTTCGGATCCTGGCCGGCCCAGAGGAGGAACGTCTTGATGAAGGACGTGTGGTCGAACGGGAACTGGCTGCCCTTCGGCGCGCGGAATACGGTGCTGGGCTTGACGTACGGCGAGATGAAGAGCGTCGGCACGCGCGCGCCGAAGAGATTGAACTGGAACCCGTAGTCGCCGTTTGTCTCGTCGGGCTTGATCGCCTGCCACGGCCGCGGCGGCGCGACGTGATCGACGGTGCCCCCATGCTCGTCGAACGTCACGATGAACAGCATTTTGTTCCACTGCGGAGAGCGGCGGAGGATCAAGTACACCCACTGGAGGAAGCTCTCGCCGAAGAAGACGTTCGTCGGCGGGTGATAGTCGCTGCCTTGGGTGATGTTGCCGGCGATGCTGTAGCCCCACTTCGGCTCGATGTACGTGAAGTTCGGCAGGGCGTTCCCCCTGGCCGCGGTGCGGAAGTCCTCGAGCGATCCGATCTGATGCTTGCCGCCGGCCGTCGTGATTCCGGGGAAGGCGTGCTGGGTGAAGCTGATGTCGCCCGACCACTTGTCCGTGAAATAGAGGCCCCAGCTCTTGTTGCCTTTCACGAGCGCGTTGAAGATCGTCGGGCCGGGATACTGCTCATTCGCGCGGAGGTAGTTGTTGTTCCGCCCCTGGGACGAGCCGAGGATCGAGTAGGCGCGGTTCGGGTCGGTCTGCGTGGGGACGGAACAGAACCACGCGTCGCTCACGGCGTAGTTCAGCGCGTAACTGTTGATCACGTTGAGCTGTTGCGGCGTGTACGTCCAGAGGATGTCTTGCCAGCCATACTCCTGCGACCAGTCTTCCATGGTGTAGTCCTGCAGAAATCCCTGCATCCCCGGCGTACCGGACGAAGGCATGGTCGTGATGCGGTTCTGATTGCCGAACATCTGATTCATGACCCCGCGCCAGTTGTAGCGCTGATACATCTCCTCGGTCGGGTCCCAGTAGGGGAGGTATCCGAGACCTTTGGCCGGCGCATCGGGGGCCTTGATGACGGGGTAGCGCTTGATCAGCCCGTTCTCTAACCGCGGCTGCGTGAGCGACTTCCCGGCCAGGCCGTTGTAGTCCCGGGAGCTGTCGAGCGGAAACACGTTCTGCGGCCGCGAGCCCTCGTAGAGCCATCCGAGGACGTTGTCGAGGGAGCGGTTCTCGAGCATCAGGAAAACGATCGTTTCGATCTGGGGCATCACTGCCATGTGCGTGACTCCTTCCGTGGAGGAGTTGCGCGAGAGGGGAGGTTCCCTACCGGGGCTGTTGCTGGTTGCTTAAAGCTGTTGCTGGTTGCTGGTTGCTGGTTGCTTGCACCGCGTCGCACGTATCGCATGCAGCGCGAGAACGTGCTGCTCGCTTCGCCTGGCTGGCTCACCACGCGTCGCGAACAACCAGCAACGCAGCAACCAGCAACACTTTTGCTACGAGTACTTCGGCCATCCGCGACGCGAACGGCACGCGCGCGTTTCCGATCTCGTACAGCGCATACGTCAGGGACGTGGTGGCCGGGGACACGATCATAGTCGTCTGGATGGACACCGCGGAGCTGCCGCGTTCTTCCCCGACACGGGCGTGGACGTGCTGGTGGCGTTCAACGCCGGCTACTTCAGCGTGGCGGCGGAACCGCGCGCGGACGGGACATTCGACCTCGCGATGGGTGGTGACGACGCGAAGATCTTCAACATCACCCCGCACGGCGCGGCGACGCAGCGCGACGACGTGTGTCTCCCGCGTTTCGCCATCGAGCTCACGCTCCGCGGCGGCACGGTCGACGCGATGCTCGACGGCGCGGACAGCGCGCTCTTCGTCACGACACGCACGCCATCTCGCCGCCGCGCCGCGCGGTGACGGATCGCCTTTTTTGGAGTGCGGCGGCCCTGCCGCCGCACTCCAAAACTACGTCGTCATCCTTTCGTGAGCGCCGCCTCGAACGCCTGCGGATCGGCGCGATAGCGTTCGATTCCCTCCATGATTCCGGCCAGCGAGCGGTTGTCGTGCAGGATCGCGCGTACGCTCGCGAACGACACTCCCTCGAACAGATCGTTCAGCGGCTCGCCTCTGCTGAGCGGTGCGGGGAGGTCCGTGCCGGGCATCGTTTCGGGCTTCCACGGCTCAATCGAGGGGAGCGCCAGGTCGAGCTGCTCCTCGTTCACGATCGTCTTCGACAGCACGCCCTCGAACGTCGGGGCGGCCGGCATGCGGGCGCCGAGTCCGAGTGATGAATCGTTGGGATCGACTCCGGCCCACATCAGGAACGTCTTGATGAGCGACGTGTGATCGAACGGGTACCTGCTCTCGAGCGGCGCGCGGAACACGGTGTTTTTCCTGATGAATGGCGAGATGAGGAGCGTCGGCACGCGCGCGCCGAAGCGATTGAACTTGAATCCGTAGTCGCCGTTGATGTCGTCCGGGTTGATCGCGCGCGCCAGCGGCGAAACATGATCGTACGTGCCGCCGTGCTCGTCGAACGTGACCACGAAGAGCGTCTCGTTCCAGTGCGGACTGCTGAGGAGCGCCATGTAGACGTCGAGCAGGAACTTCTCGCCGGGCAGGCAATGCGTGGGCGGATGGTAGTCCCAGCCCTGCACGTTCGGTCCGTAGAGGCCGTAGCCCCACTTCGGCTCGAGGTACGTGAAATCCGGCAGATCGCCGCTCTCCGCCAGCGTGTAAAACCGCCTCAGCGGGGCGATGTCGCCGCCCGACCCGGAGAGGCCGGGGAAGGTGTACTCGGTGTAGCACTTTCCCTCCTGCCACGCCTCGTAGTAGTACAGACCCCAGCTCTTGCCGCCTCTCGCGATCCCGTTGAAGACCGTCGGCGCGAAGAACTGTTGCACGGCGTTCCACGTGTTGTTGTTCTGTCCCTGCGACGTGCCGATCAACGAGAACGCGCGATTCGGATTGGTCTGCGTGGGGACGGAGCAGAACCACGCATCGCTCACGCCGAAGTTTTGGGCCAGTCCGTTGATGATCGGCAACTGGTGCGGCGCGTACGTCCACAGGATGTCCATCCCTTTCCAGTCGACCATCTCGTAGTTGTAGTAATCCTGATAGAAGCCGAGCATGCGCGGCTGCTCGCTGTCCGCGGGCATGCCGCCGATCAGGCGGTAGTCGCCGAACATCTGATTGAGCACGCCGTTCCACGTCGTCCGCGCGTACATCTCCTCGGTCGGATCCCAGTACGGAACCGCGTCCCAATCGGAGCCGAGGTTGTCGGGGACGGGGACGACCGGGTAGTGGACGATGTTTCCGGACACGGTCTTGTACGGCTGGTAGAACGTGTTCGCGCGCAGTCCGTCGAAGTTCGACGAGCTCCCACGCGGATAGATGTTGAGCTGCGATCCGGCCGGGTAGAGCCATCCGAGGAGGTTGTCGAGAGAGCGGTTCTCCAGCATGAGGACGACGATCTTCTTGATCTGCGGCATCGAGGATTGCGGCACGCGAAGCTCCTTCCGTTAGGGGAGATGCGCGAGCGATGAAAATCCCTACCGCTTGACTTTGCGTTTTCCGGACCGCGCAAATATGCTCGCGGCGCAATGCCTCACAACACCTTCAACACCCTCGACACCTTCGACCTCGGCAACGGAAAAACCGGACAGTTCTACTCGCTCCCCAGGCTCGAACAGGCGGGCATCGGCAGAGTCTCGAAGCTGCCCGTCAGCATCCGCGTGGTCCTGGAATCCGTCCTCCGCAACGTCGACGGAAAGAAGATCAGTGAGAACGACGTCCGCACGCTGGCCAACTGGACCCGAGGCGGCGAGCGCACCGAAGAGATCCCGTTCATGGTCGCCCGGGTTCTGCTGCAGGACTTCACGGGTGTGCCGCTGCTGGTCGACCTGGCGGCGATGCGCGCCGCCGCGCAGCGCGCCGGCAAGGACCCGCGCATCATCGAGCCGCTCGTTCCCGTCGACCTGGTGATCGATCACTCCGTGCAGGTCGACTTCTCCAACCGTCCCGACGCGCTCGACCTCAACATGGAGATCGAGTTCAAGCGCAATCAGCAGCGCTACCAGTTCCTGAAGTGGGGCATGCAGGCCTTCAACGGCTTCCAGGTCGTGCCGCCGGGAATCGGGATCGTGCACCAGGTCAACCTCGAGTACCTCGCGCGCGGCGTGCTGGAGAAGGACGGCGTGTGGTATCCGGACTCGCTGGTCGGCACCGACTCGCACACGACCATGATCAACGGCCTCGGCATCGTGGCCTGGGGCGTGGGCGGCATCGAGGCCGAGGCGGGGATGCTCGGTCAACCTGTTTACTTCCTGACGCCGGACGTCGTCGGCGTGCATTTGACCGGCCAGCTCCGCGAAGGCGTCACCGCGACGGACCTCGTGCTCACCATCACCCAGCTCCTGCGTCACGCGAAGGTGGTCGGCAAGTTCGTCGAGTACTTCGGCGAAGGCGCGGAGTCGCTGCCGGTCGCCGACCGCGCGACCATCGCCAACATGGCTCCCGAGTACGGCGCGACGATGGGCTACTTCCCCATCGACGAGGAGACCTGCCGCTATCTCGAGCTCTCCGGCCGCACGGACGAGCAGATCGACACGTTCCGCAACTACTACAAGGCGCAGGGCATGTTCGGCATCCCGAAGAAGGGTGAGGTCGACTACACGAAGGTGCTCGAGCTCGACCTCTCGACCGTGCGCGCGTCGGTCGCGGGACCGAAGCGCCCCCAGGACCGCATCGAGATCGACGTCCTCAAGCGGACGTTCGTGAACATGCTCCAGGCCGAGCCGCCCAACGGCTACGGCAAGACGGCCACGGAAGTCGATCGGAAGATCAAGACCATCGTCGGCGCCGACGCGAAGACGACTCACGTGGCCGGCGGCGGCGAGCAGGAACAGGTCACCGTTCCCGGTCCGAAGGACACGCGCAACACCAGCGAGGTGACCGAGTACGAGATGGTCAACAACCGTCCGTCGCCCGATCGCGTCGACGCGGTCGCGTTCGCGGAGCAGACCCCCACGCACGTGGCCGACCTCCATCACGGCGACGTGCTCATCGCCGCCATCACCTCCTGCACGAACACGTCGAACCCGTCGGTGATGCTGGCCGCGGGACTGGTCGCGAAGAAGGCCGTCGAGCGCGGGCTGAAGGTGCCCCAGGTCGTGAAGACCTCGCTCGCGCCGGGATCGCGCGTCGTCACCGAGTACTACCGCAAGTCCGGTCTCGACCAGTACCTCAACAAGCTCGGTTTTCACACCGTCGGCTACGGCTGCACGACGTGCATCGGCAACTCCGGCCCGCTCGACCCGCGCGTGGAAGACGCGATCACGCGGCACGACCTGATCGGCGTGTCGGTGCTCAGCGGCAACCGCAACTTCGAGGCGCGCGTGCACCAGTCGATCAAGGCGAACTTCCTGATGTCGCCGCCGCTGGTCGTGGCCTTCGCCCTGGCCGGCCGCATCGACCTGGACATGGTCAACGAGCCCCTCGGCAAAGGCGACGACGGCAAGGACGTCTACCTCCGCGACATCTGGCCGACCCTGGCCGAGGTGCGGGACGTGATGAAGGACGCGCTGACGCCGGACGACTTCCGCCGCATGTACGCGAACTTCGCCGAACAGAACCCGATGTGGAACGAGATCCCGTCGTCGACCGGATTCACGTACGAGTGGGATCCCGACTCGACCTACATCCAGGAGCCGCCGTTCTTCGAGAACGGCAACGCGACGAAGGGCGCGGCGGGCGACATCACGAACGCGCGTCCTCTGGCGATCTTCGGCGACTCCGTGACCACGGACCACATCAGCCCCGCCGGCTCGATCAAGCCGACGTCACCGGCCGGCCGCTATCTCATCGAGAAGGGCGTGGATGTGCAGGACTTCAACAGCTACGGCTCGCGCCGCGGCAACGACCGGATCATGACCCGCGGCACGTTCGCGAACGTGCGCATCAAGAACCTGATGGTGCCGGGCGTGGAAGGCGGCGTGACGGTGCACTATCCGTCGGGCGAGAAGCTGTCGATCTACGACGCGGCCATGCGCTACGCGCAGGACGCGACGCCGCTGATCATCATGGCCGGCCAGGAGTACGGCACCGGCAGCTCCCGCGACTGGGCCGCGAAAGGCACGAAGCTGCTCGGCGTGCGCGCGGTCGTGGCGGCGAGCTTCGAGCGCATCCACCGCTCGAACCTCGTGGGCATGGGCGTCCTCCCACTCCAGTTCGACGAAGGCACCAGCGCCCAAACGCTCGGCCTCGACGGCACGGAGACGTTCGACGTCGTGGGCATCACCGACTCGCTGCGCCCCCGCCAGAAAGCCACCCTGCGCATCCGCAAGAAGGACACCTCCCAGGACGTCCCGGTCACGGTACGCATCGACACCCCGATCGAGGTCGACTACTACCAGAACGGCGGAATTCTGCCGTTCGTGCTGGGGCAGTTGATTTCTTGACGTTACTGGTTGCTGGTTACTGGTTGCTTGCGGTTTCTCGAGAAGCCACGAGCAACCAGCAACCAGCAACGCTTCACTTCCTCAGCACCTGCAACGACGAGTCATTCGTCACGTTATCCACCATCGATCCGTACACGATCGCCGACCCTGCGGCGACTTCGATCTCGATCGCGTCGTTCGGTTCGAGGGTGATGCCGGCGAAGGTGTTCGCGGGCTGCTGCTCGAACTGGTGCGCGGGATAGGTGAGCGTGCGGAACGTTCGCTGTGCGCCGGATGACGAGCGCACGGTGAGGTTGATCGTCGCGCCGCTATCGAGCGCGCGGACGCCGATGTTGAAGCGGAAGCGCGTCAGGTCTCGCGGGGCGATCAGCGCCGCGGCGTCGGTGCGTGCGAGGACGGCGGCCGCGGGGACGGCGGGCACGTTCGCGCCGGTCGTGCCGGTCGGTTGATCGTCGAACGCACGCGCGACGACCACGGGACGCTCGCCGCGCTCGATCAGCACGTCCAGCGAGCCCAGTCCGCTGCCGCCCATCTCCGCGACGACGTCCGCGAACGCGCGCGTGGTGTGTGGCTCGAGCGAGTAGCGCAACACGAGATCGTGCGGGCGGAGGTAAAGCCAGCCCTCCATGATCGCGTCGGTGGGATTCGCGAGCTGCAGCTCGGTCTTGAAGTTCGCGTTCGACTGCCCGCGCGTCGAGCCGACCACCGGGACGACCGCGTCGGGCGGGCGGGGAGAGATCTGTCCGTGCGCGGCAGCCGTGAGAAGAACGAGGAGAGCGAGTTTCTTCACGCGCGCGATTATCGCCGACGGACCGCCGCCGTCCCGGCGGCTGAGCAGGGAGCGTCTCGCTCCCGGGCGGGCGGCGGGACGCCGCCTGCTCAGCCGGCGGGGACGCCGGCGGTCCGAAAAGCGGCAGCGGAACTTTGCCCGGTCCCGCCGACGCCCCCACCCCCGGGGGGGCGCAGGCGGGACGCCTGCGCGCCAGCCGGCGGGGACGCCTGCGCTCCAGTGGAACGCCGCCGTCCCGGCGGCTGGCCCGGCGGCGTCCCGCCGCCGAGCGTTTATGATCGCGCCCGCATGAAACGACTGCTCGTTCTCCTCCTCCTGGCGGCGCCGCTCCTCGCGCAGAACAAAGCGCTCACCCTCGAGGCGCTGTACGACCCGAAGACCATGACCCGCTTCGGCGGCGCCATCCAGAGCGGCTTCGAGTGGCTCGACGACACGACCTTCGTCTGGCCGCGAAAGGACGCCGCGGGCGACCTCGTCGAGTGGCGCGTCTTCGATCTCGCCACCGGCAAGGAGCGCCCGCTCATCGACAAGGCCAGGCTGAAGAAAGCGTTCGAGGACGCCGGCGTGGCGCTGCCCGACGATGCGATCTCGGACGACATGGCCTTCGATGCGCGGAAGAACGCCGTCATCCTCATCCTCGCCGGCGACCTGTGGCACTACCGCCTCGGCGGCGCGCTCACCCGACTCACGTCCGCGCCGGGCGAAGAAGAGGAGCCGACCTTCAGCCCCGACGGCAAACGCGTCGCGTTCGTGCGCAACAACAACCTCTACTCGGTCGACCTCGCCGGCCGCGAGCGCCAGCTCACCACCGACGGTAGCCACGAGATCCTCAACGGGAAGCTCGACTACGTTTATCAGGAAGAGGTCTACGGCCGCGGCGTGTGGCAGGCGTACTGGTGGTCGCCCGACTCGGCGCACATCGCCTTCCTCCGCTCCGATGAGCGTCCGGTACCGGAGTACACGATCGTCGACGAGATGACGTTTCGCCCCGAGGTCAGGACGTTCGACTATCCGAAGGCGGGGGATCCGAATCCGCTCGTGTCGCTGCACATCGTTCCTGCCATCGGCGGCGCGGTCGTCGACGTCGATCACGCGCGCTATTCGAACGGCGAGTTCCTCATCGTCGACGTCACCTGGGCCGACGCGAAGAGGGTCACGTACCAGGTCCAGAACCGCGAGCAGACCTGGCTCGATCTGAACCGCGCGGAGCTCGACGGCACCAGCACGACGCTCTTTCGCGAGACCACGAAGACGTGGGTCGACCCGCTCGGCAAGCCCGTGTTCCAGCCGGACGGCTCGTTTCTCTGGCAGTCCGAGCGGACCGGGTTCCGGCACCTCTATCACTACAAATCGGACGGCACGCTCATCCGGCCCGTCACCGGCGGCAGCTGGGAAGCGCGCGAGGTGCATGGAAGCGACGGCCGCCACGTCTACTTCTCCGGCACCGAGCGCACCCACCTCGGCCTGGACGTCTATCGCATCGGCCTGGACGGCACCGGCTTGCAGCGCCTTTCGACGGCGACGGGAACGCACACCGCGGCGTTCAACCCGAAGCTCACGCATTACGTCGACAAGTGGAGCGACATCCGCACGCCCGATCAGATCCGCGTGCACCGCAACGACGGCCGCGAGACGCAGGTCGTCGAGGCCAACGCCGTCAACGCCGGCTTCGCGCTCCTGAAGCCCGAGTTTCTCCGGATCAAGACCAGCGACGGGGTGATGCTGGACGCGGTCCTCTATCGCCCGTCAAACTTCGATTCGGCCAAAAAGTATCCCGTCTATCAACTCCTCTACGGCGGACCGCACGCGCCGAAGGTGCTCGACAAGTGGAGCGGGCAGGGCTTGCAGTCCATGCTGTTCCTGCAGCTCATCGCCCAGCACGGCGCGATCGCGTGGGTGGTCGACAACCGCACCGCCAGCGGCAAAGGCGCCGTCTCCGCCTGGCCGGCCTACAAGAACCTCGGCGTGTCGGAGCTCCGCGATTACGAGGAGGCCATCGCCTGGCTCAAGTCGCAGCCGTACGTCGACGGCAACCGGGTCGCGCTGTTCGGCTGGAGCTACGGCGGATTCATGGTCGCCTACGCCATGACCCACAGCAAGTCGTTCGCGGCGGGGATCGCCGGAGCGCCCGTGACCGACTGGCGCACGTACGACTCGATCTACACGGAGCGGCTCATGCTCATGCCCCAGAACAATCCGGAAGGGTATGACCGCAGCTCGCCGAGCATGGCCGCGGCCAACCTGCACGGGCGGCTGCTGCTGATGCACGGGACCACGGACGACAACGTGCACGCGCAGAACGCCTTGCAGTTCGCGGACGCGCTCCAGAAGGCGGGCAAGACCTTCGAGATGATGATGTACCCGCAGACGCGGCACACGGTGACCAACAAGACCAAGCTCTTCCACGTGCAGCGGACTGTGCTGGACTTCCTGCAGCGGACCATTCTGGCAACCCCTTCGCAGAACCCAGTCCCATGAGCAAACAGAATCCGAATCAGATCTACTACAAGACCGGCGGACGCTCGCAGTCGGACGGACCGGACCGGTTGCATGCGAACGCAAACGACGACAAGAACGTGCCCGGGCAGGATCAGCCTGACACGCGGGACTCGAAGCATCCCGCGGTCACGCGCGCGAAAAAGAAATAGATGACGTCGCTCCACGAGCTCGAAACCCGGCGCGCGCCGGCTCTCTCCCGGCGCGCGCACGAGATGCCGGCCTCGCCGATCCGCAAGCTCGCGCCGTTGGCCGAGGCGGCGAAGGCGCGGGGGACGCGCGTGCTGCATCTGAACATTGGGCAGCCCGACATCGAGACGCCGGCGTGCATGCTCGAGCGCCTCAAGCAGATCGACGATCGCGTTCTCGAGTACTCGCCGTCGACCGGCACGCCGGAGTTCATCCGCTCGCTCAAGCGCTACTACGAGCGTCGCCTCGGGCTGCAGCTCGAGAACAACCACATTCTCGCCACCACCGGCGGCAGCGAGGCCATCCTCTTCGCGTTCATGGCCTGCGCGAACGCGGGCGAGGACGTGATGGTCGTCGAGCCGTATTACGCGAACTACAAGGCCTTCGCGACGATGTCCGGGCTGAACCTCGTGCCGGTCACGAGCCGCGGGCGCGATGGATTCCATCTGCCGCCGCGGCACGTGTTCGAGCGCGCACTCACGCCGACGACGCGGCTGCTGATCATCTGCAACCCGAGCAATCCCACCGGAACGGTGTATTCGGCTGAAGAGCTGGAGATGGTCGCGGCGTTCTGCCGCGATCACGGCCTGTTCCTGGTCTCCGACGAGGTCTATCGCGAGTTCGTGTACGACGACCGCCGCGCCATGAGCGCGCTGGAGCTGCCGGACATGGACGATCTGGTGGTCGTCGTCGACAGCCTCTCCAAACGCTACAGCGCCTGCGGCATCCGCCTCGGCTCCCTCGTCACGCGCAACAGCGAGATCTACGACGCCTGCCTGCGCATGGCCCAGGGACGCCTGTCGCCGCCCGGCCTCGCGCAGTTCATCGCCGTCGGAGCAGAGACACTGGGCGAGGAGTACACGCTCGACATCGTCAACGAATACCGCCGCCGCCGCGACGCACTCTACGAGGGCCTGCGCACGATTCCGGGCGTGGAGCTCCAGCCACCCGAGGGCGCGTTCTACTGCATGCCCAGGCTGCCGGTGGCGAATGCCGAAGACTTCTGCATCTGGCTCCTGTCGGAGTTCGAGCACGAAGGCGCGACCGTGATGCTCGCCCCAGCCAGCGGCTTCTACGCGTCCGACCTCGGCAAGAGCGAAGTGCGCATCGCGTACGTGCTCCGGGAAGAGGAGCTGCGCCGGGCGGTGGAGGTGCTGCGGGTGGCGCTGGAACGATACCGGGCGGTGGGGCGCGGGTGACACGGTCCGTGCGCGTGACGACGACCCAGGCACGCGCGAATCTGAAGGCGTTGCTCGACGAAGCGGTCGATTCCCGCAAGCCCGTGATCATCCATCGGCGCCGTGAGCGGGATGTGGCTCTCATCGCCGCCGAAGAGTTGCGCGGCCTGATCGAGACCGTGCACCTGCTTCGGTCGCCGAGGAATGCCGAGCGCCTGCTCAAGGCGCTGGCTCGTGCGCAGCAGGGGACCTGATCGACGCAGTTCAGTGGCGAAGCGGCGGCGCGACATGGACCGACCTCTCCCGCCTCTGGCGTCGTCACGCGCGCCAGTATCCGGGGCGGCGTCGATCGTGTGCGATCGCGAGCACCGAGATATGCGTGTGGAGTCGGACGAAGATGACCTGATATGGAAAATTGTGAACGGGAAGACGCCGAATCTCTGAATCGTCGATACCCGGCACAAACGCACCTGACCGCGGAAACTGCTCGAGGTGTGTAAGTGTTTGCCGGACTTCCGCGGCGAATCGCTCAGCAACGGCTTCGTTCCGTTCCCGATACCAGTCGACCGCTGCGCGCAACTCACGTTGTGCACGCGCGCGCAACCGGACGCGCATCAGCGGGACAGCACTTCCCGCTGAATCTCGTCGAGCACGACGCGCCAGTCGTCGTCGTCGTCGGGATGCTGTCGGGCCTCGGCCGCGCGCTTCTGAATCTCAACCGCCCATGCTGCTTCGACGTCCGCTTCAGCGGCGTCGAGGCTGATGAGCAGTTGCGCCGCCAGCTCCGCCCGGTCGTGGTCACCGAGTGCCAGGGCCTGTTGCAGCAGAGTTTGAGCGTCGGTCGTCATGCGGCTATCGTAGGCTCGCCGCGTCGCTGATTCAACATGCTCGCGGCTGGCGAGGCCGGCCGCCACGGCGGCGCGTCAGGCCGGTACGACAAACTCAGGGAAGACGCACGCGACTACGCGTGGCTGCTGCGAGAATTGGGAATAGAGTAGTCGTGTAGATGTCAGGCGATCCGCTGTCGAACCTGATGCGCTCCGGGCCGTTGTCGGCGGCGGAAGCCGTGCGCATCGTGCGCGACGCGGCGTCCGCGCTGACGGCCGTGCACGGCGAGCTGTCGCCATCGTCGATTCTCGTCCGCGACGATGGCGTCGAGATCATCCCGCCCGCCGGCGGCGACCGCACCCGCTACGGACAGCACGCCTCCCCCGAGCGCATCCTCGGCAAAGCCGCGACACCGGAGTCGGACGTATTTTCTCTCGGGGCGATCCTCTATCACGCGATCGCCGGACGTCCGCCGTTTCGCGGCGCGACGCCGTCCGAGGTGATGCTCGCCGCGTGCACGGAGCCGCCGCTGGAGATGCCGGCGCAGGTCCCGCACGCGCTGGAGAAGATCATCATGTGCGCGTTGTCGAAGCCGCCGCGGCAGCGCTACCCGGCGCCGGCGGCGTTGCGCGACGCGCTCGATTCGTACGCGAGCCAGCGCACGTGGGAGGGACGGCGCGTGCTCGCCGTCGACGACGACCAGCCCATGCGCGTGCTCTATCAGCGGATGATGACGCGCATCGGCGTGGACGGCGATCTTGCCGAGACCGGACGCGCGGCCGTCGATGCGCTGAAGACGAACAGATACAACGTCATGCTGCTCGACCTCAACCTGCCGCGCCTCAACGGCTGGGAAGTCCTCGACTTTCTGCGCGCGCGCCCCGACGCCCGGCCCCGTCACCTGTTCATCATCACCGGCTTCGTCGACCAGCGCGTGAGCGAAGCGGACCGCGACCTCGTGACGGCCGTGCTCTACAAACCGGTCGCGCAGGACGAATTGCAGACGCTCGTGACCGAATGCCTGCGCGGTCCATTGCCCGATCTGCCGCAGATCCTGCGCAAGACCAGCCATCGCGCCGGCACCGCGGTCTGAGCCGCAAAATCAAAACGTCATCTCCTGATACGGCGCCGCGATGCGGACGCCTCGTTGGCGCGCGTACTCGTGCAGAAAAGACAGCAACTCTTCGTAGCGCGTCCCGAAGATGCCCTCGCGCGATTCGAGGGAGAGCTGGCCGCCTTCGGAGTCGGAGCTGGCGGAGAGTGGGAATTGCATCCCGGCAGCGTTGACGGTGCCGGCGAGTTGCTGCTCCTCGCGCCAGAGGGCCGCGAGGTCGGCAGCCGTCGGCTGAGCGATCGGAGTGCCCGCCAGATGCGAGGCCACGTCGAGCGCGAGCTGGAACGCTGCACGCGCATCCCCCTCGTCGCTCCAGTGGATGTTCCACTCGTGGTCCGACCAGTACAGCGCCAGCGCGGGCATCGCCCGCGCATTATGATCGACCGCGTTCGCGGAACCCATCGATGGACTCACCGAACTGTGACGGAACGCCGGCGTCCTCGCCGGCTGGCAGGGCGGCGTCTCGCCGCCCTACCCCCGGAGCGGCGCGCGCGTAATCTACCGCCGCATCGCCAGCTCGACGATCTCGCCGATGGTCTGCGTGTACGACCGGCCGCTCTCTTTCGCGGCCATGGCGAATTCGGCGGCGGGGTCGAGCCAGGGGTTGGGGTTGGCTTCGAGGACGTACACGCGTCCGTTTTCCGCGAGACGGAGGTCGATGCGGCCGTAGTCGCGGAGCTTCAGGGCGCGGTAGGCGGTGAGTGCCGTTTGCTGAATCAGCTCCACCGTCTCCTCGGAGAGATCGCGCGCCGGGGCGGACTTGGTCTTCTTGTATGCCTCGGTCGTGACGTCGAACTTCACCTCGTAGCCGGCGATGCGGGGCATGCCATCGGGGAGCTTCGACAGGTCGAGCTCCACCGGCGGCAACGCCTCCGGCTTTTCGTTGCCGAGGATGGCGGCGTAGATCTCGCGGCCTTCGATGTACTCCTCGAGGAGGACCGCCGTCTCGAACTCCTTTTGCACGTAGTGGATCTTCTCCAGCAGTTCCTTGAGCGAAGTCACGACCGACGTCGCATCGATCCCCTTCGACGCATCCTCGGAGGCCGGCTTCACGATGACCGGAAACTTGATGTCCTGCGCGTGCTCGACGCGGCCCTCGTTCACGACCGCGGAGTAGGGCGTGTACAGCTCGTGGTAGCGGATGATCATCTTGGCCACGGACTTGTCCATGGCCAGGAACGATCCCTGCGGCCCGGCGCCCGTGTAGCGCTTGCCGACGAGGTCGAGGTACGCGGCGAAGTGCATCTCCATCGTGTCGTCGCCGGCATACGACTCGACGAGGTTGAAGAAGAGGTCCGCCTGCGTGTTGCGGACGCGGGTGAGCGTCTGCGGACGGCCGTCGATGGCCAGCTTCGACGGCTCGTGTCCCAGCTCGCGCAGCGCGTCGCTGATGGCCTCGATGTCGGTCTTCTTTTTCTTCTTCTTTTTCCCGGAGCGCTTTTCGGCCTCGGCGCCGGGGTACTCCTCGTACCCCTCCCAGGTGTTGTACAGGATCACGACCTTCATGGCTTCCTCCTCGGGTGGCGCAGGCGCTTCTTTCCGGTGAGGAAGGTCATGGCCAGGGCGGTGATGTAGACGGTGAGCTCGATCATCTGCTGGCGGCTGCGCTCGCGCACGGCCTGCACCTGCAACTCCGTGAGCCGCCGTTCGATGGCGGTGACGAGCGCGCGCACGAGAGAGCGACGGACACCAGTCCAGTAGTTGACCTTATCGACGATGTCCCGCCGGTGCTCGGCGAGGAGCTCCGCGGCGGAGCGGGTCTCGCCGGCGAGGGGCGAGAAGATGTCGAGGAGATCGGCGTCGACGGCGAGGTTCCCGATCAGCTCCGTCTCGTCGACGTGGTACTCGCGGAGCATCTCCTCGACGGTCTGCTCCATCTCGTCGGTGGTGACGTCGGTCTGACCGTCGCCCCGCGGAGGCGGCTGATCGGCGACCTCGCGCGCGACGCGGTCCAGGTACTCCAGCTTGCGCATCGCGCCCCAGCCCGCGTAACGCTCGCGCCAGTGTGACTGCGGATCGAGCCACACCGCGAACGTCTCGGCGAAGTCCTCGTCGGGATGCTTCTGCGCGTACCAGCCGGGGATGTAGCGGACGTAGTCGCGGGAGAAGGGGATGAACGGATAGTCGTCGCGATAGGGCTTGCGCACCGATCCGAACAGCTCGCGCCACTCGTCGGTGTGGGCCAGCTCGTACGCGTGATTGAACGCGTGCCCGGCCTCGTGGCGCAGATACATCATGATCTCGCGCTCGCCCTCGACGTCGTTCAGCGCGTCCTCGAGCGTGGCCACGCGCGGATCGCCGAGGTAGAAGGGGATGCCGATCACGGGCTCGCCGGCGGGGGAGCCCCATTCGTCGGACAGGTAGCAGTGCGGGCGGAAGTGATGCAGGCCCTTCGCCTCCAGCTCCGCGTAGAGATGGCGCACCAGCTCCGCGACCGGAGAGCGGTCGAGGGACATGCCGAGGTCGCGGATGCGCACCGGCAGGATCTGCCGCGCGTCGGGCGGAGCGTGCTCGAACGAAACCACGGTGGCGGAGTGAGCAACAAGCCTGCCGGTCAGTCACCGGCTACGAGCGCGGTCATCCTCCACTCTCCGTTCACCTGCTGGAACCCGGCGCGATAGCCGATCGGGCTCCGCAGGTCGTTGGCGCTGACCCAACCTTCAGTCCCGTCAGCAGCGCGAACGTGCCGCCACGCAGCGTCGGCTGCGGATGCAGGGTCGAGGACCCGGACGATCGACCAGTCGAGTGTCCGCGTCGCCGGCGCATCATCCGGTCTGTTCCGGAATGCTACCCCGGACCGAACCACGGCCACATATTCGAAGGCGTCGACGTCATCAGGCCAACGCGAGTAGACGTATGGAGCCCAGAACATCCGTGTCGAACCCTCGCTGCTGAAACTACCGCCACTCCTCACGATCGTGCCAAGCTCCGACCATAGTGGGCTGTCCGGTGAGGACGTTTTCCAGTGCTTCTGAAAGTCCGCGGTACCACCGTCTCCGCCGAAGCTGACGCGAATGTCATCAGCGAGGAGTGGGAGCAACATCGTTTCGTCCTTCCGGTCGATGGCCTCGAGCAAGCGTGTTCGGTACGCAGCGAATCCTGGATCCCGCGGCGCCTCGTCAACGGGACAGAGGGTCATTTCCCTGGGAGTGCACCGTTGATTCGACGCGGGAGGTGACGGCTGACGTGCCGGCGAGTCCGGAGGTTGTGCCACAGGAGGTGCCGAAGCGGTCGTCGCCGGAACCTCGGTCGTGCTCTCCGGCGAGCGATGAGATTCACGCGTGTCGCACGCAGGAGCGGTCAGGAGAGCCGCAACGGCAAGTGTGGCGACGATTCGAATGCGAATCAGCATGGATTACTGCATGCTCAGCAGGACCAGGATCGAGCCGCGTCCGGATGCGAGAGGCTGCAGCGCCTTGCCGATGATCGTGCCCGGCTGGTGAAACTTGCGGCCGCTGATCTCGACGGGCTCGGAGCGCATCGCCGTGCCGGCAACGTCGCTCGTGACGAGGAGATCCCCGACGCGGATCGGGGCGTTCGTCGCGTCGACGGAGACCATGACCCGTCCGGTGGTCGCGATCTGTTCCATGTCCGATCCGCGAATGCCGAGGGTGATGCCGGGCTGCGCGGAGACGACACCGGCGACGCGCGTGTCGTAAGCGCTCGACGACGGCATGACCTGGTTCGTCGCCTCCGTGTTGAGCACCACCACCGTGCCTGGCGCGAGATCCTGCGTCGACGGAACCCATTCCGCGATGTCCTGGTAGTTGGCGACGATGTTCGTCCCCGTGAGCGTGCCGTCGACGCGTGCGTTGCCGACCACGTGCAGCTTGTAGCTCGGGTTCGGCGTACCGATGCCGACGTTGCCGCTGCCGAGGATGGTCATCCGCGTGGAATTGGCCAGTGTGCTCTCATCACTGACGACGCCGCCAAGCACACGGAACTGTAAATAGTTGTTGTTGAAATTAGCGATGTCGTTCTTGGCGACGATCTCGGCCGTCCACGTGCTCGCATGCGTTGCCTGATAGCGAGCTTCCTTATCGTTGGCGGCAACGAAACGCTGCTTCGCTTCGCCCGCTCCTTCGTTCCACACGCGCAGCATGACGAAAGCGTCCGCGGCGGTGCTGCGCTTGACGTCCATGTTGCACGCGCTGGCCACTGCGACGCCGTTATCAGTGATGCACTGCGCAAAAGTCGAAACGGCCGCTGAGCAGGCCAACAGGACAACAAGAGTGAGTCGACGCATGGACAATCTCCGTTCGTTTTGGACCGGTGGCGTGCGCGCGGCTGTTGCGGCGCGCCTAAGCGGTACAGTGCGGAGATAGTACACGTTCCGTTGAGCCGCCCGTGTGCGACCGACTTTGCCGTAACATACAAAAGTGAGCACGTCGCCCAATCGATGTCGGTGGAATCCTCGCGCGGCGGGATCCAGGAGGCGGCGTTGAAACGGATCACTGGCATTCTCATAGGAACTCTGGTGCTGACGTGTGCCATCCCCGTCGCGGCGCGCACGACCCCGTTGCGCGGCACGCCGCCCCAGCGGCTCCTGTCCGCGGCAGCGAAGTCGCACACGACGATCGTCATCGTAGGCGTGCGGGTCGACGGCGGATGGCGCGCGGCAGACGCGCGGATTCCGGCCAAGGCCCTGGCACAGCGAAGCCGTGTCGCGGCAGCGAAGGAACGGCTGCTGCGCAAACATCGCACGGCGAAACGTGTCGAAGGACGTGATTACCGCAACATCCCCTACTTTGCATTACTGGTTGACGAGCACGCGCTGCGGCGGCTACTCGATGACGACGAGGTGACGAGCGTCGGGGAAAACTCGGCGTTCAAACGGACGCTCGAGCAGAGCACTACCATCATCGGCTCGGCGACTTCGAATCAGAATGGGTACGACGGATCCCAGCAGACGATCGCGATCGTCGACGACGGCGTGGATCACGAGCATCCGTTCTTCGGCAACCGAGTGATCCAGGACCGCGCTGCGTGTTTTTCGGGCGGCAGGTCGGCAGATACCAGCCTCTGTCCCGGCCACGCGTTGGAGGAGTACGGCGAGGGAACGGGTGCGCCATGCGTTTCGCCGTTGGGGGACGACTGTCCGCACGGCACAAAGGTCGCGGGCATCGCGGCTGGCAAACATCCGACCAACCAGGATTTCTTCGGTGTCGCACCCGCGGCGAAGATTCTGCCGGTCCAGGTGTATTCGCTGACCGGTAATTCAACTTCCGGTCACCAGACGAACGCATACAAGATCGACGTGATCGCGGCGCTCGAATACCTCGCGCGAGCGGATGTTCGGAACGAGTACGACATTGCCGCGGTGAATCTGAGTATCGCGCTTCAGAGCAATACGAATACACGCCCAGTCTGCATCTCGGAGCACCCCGAGATGAACGATGCGGTATCGGTGCTGCATGAACTCGGCTCCGCGGTGATCGCAGCTTCCGGCAACGCGGGTGGAACGAGCATCAACGTTCCGGCGTGCCTCGAGCACGCGATCTCGGTCGGAGCAACGACGGACCTGGACGCCGTGGCCTCGTACACGGACCGTCCTGATTATCTCGATTTCTTCGCCCCCGGCGGCTCGCTGCCGGGCGGCGGAATCCACACGTCGGCGCTGGGGGGCGGGTACATCGTGGATGAAGGGACCTCGTTTGCCGCGCCGCACGTCGCTGGCGCCTTCGCGGTGCTCCGTGAATACGCGCCGCAGGCCCCGGTTGGCGCGCTCGAGTCTGTGCTGAAGGCTTGGGGCACCACGATCACGGGCCACACCGCGGAGCGCATCAACGTGGAGACCTCGCGGACGAACATCGACGTCACGGCGCCGACGACACCTGGATCGTTCCAAGCCTCCGGCAGCACCAGCAGCGTGTCGCTTACCTGGAATGCGTCGACCGATGCGGGACTGGCGCACTACGAGATCAGCTGCCGCGACAGCCGTACCGCGACGTTCGTCGTCGTCGAACAGGTGACTTCCGGCACGAGCCACACCGATTCTGCGGTGCTCGGGAACAGGATGTACGAGTACCGGATCGTGGCCGTCGATCAGTTCGGGAACCGCTCGGCCGAGGCGAAGGACTTCGCCGTGACCGTGACGTTCACGGAGGATCCGATCCCGGCGCCGAACCCCAATCTGTCGAGCACGATCACGACCATCAAGGGCGCGCACCTCGATCAGCTTCGCCGCGCCGTCGACGCGTGGCGCGAGTTTGCGCTCCTGTCGAAGGTGTACACGTCCTATGCGAATGCGACCGGCCCGGTCGACGCGGCCGGCTTCACGTCGACGACCACCAGCGTCGTCAGCGCGTTGAACGAGGCGCGCACGGCGATGTCGCTGCCGTCGTTCAGCTACCTGGTGACGGCTCCGCAGCCGCAAGGGGTCGTCCGCAGAGAGCACGTGCAGGAGTTGCGCAACGCGTTGAAGTAGCAGACGCATCCCTGATTGGCGGGAGGCAGGGGATCCCTCCACCGTCTTCGCGGCTCGGGAGGACACGTGCGATATCTTTCCCGCATGAAGTTCTGGCTCGTGAAATCCGAACCGTCCGCGTACTCGATCGACGATCTGAAGCGCGACAAAACGACCACCTGGAACGGCGTTCGGAACTATCAGGCGCGCAACTACATGCGCGATGAGATGAAGCCCGGCGACCAGGTCCTCTTCTATGCGTCGAACGCGAATCCGGCGGGGGTGACGGGGATCGCCGAGGTGAGCAAGGGGGCGGTGCCGGAGCCGGAGGAGCCGACTTGGTCGATGGTCGAGATCCGGTTCGTCGAGAAGTTCAAGAACATCGTGCCGCTGGAGACGCTCAAGACGACGAAAGGGCTGGAGAAGATGGTCGTGACGCAGAAAGGCTCGCGCCTGTCGGTGCAGCCGGTGACGAAGCGCGAATTCGAGATCGTCCGGAAGCTCGCGCATGCCTAGCCTGGCGTTGCACCGGGGCGACATCACCAAGGTCGACGTCGACGCGATCGTCAACGCCGCGAACGAGTCGCTCCTCGGTGGCGGCGGGGTGGACGGCGCGATCCATCGCGCGGCCGGACCGGAACTGCTCGAGGAGTGCAAACGGATCGGCGGTTGCCCGACCGGCGAGGCGCGCATCACCAAGGGCTACCGGTTGTCGGCGAAGCATGTGATCCACGCCGTCGGGCCGGTCTGGCGCGGCGGCACGAACGGTGAGGCGGAACTGCTGGCGTCGTGCTACCGCGAGTCGTTGCGTCTGGCGGAAGAGAACGGGCTGAAGTCGATCGCCTTCCCGGCCATCAGTTGCGGCGTCTACGGCTATCCGATCGACGCCGCCACACGCATCGCCGTACGCGAAGTCTCACGGCATCGCGGCGGGGTCGAGCGCGTGCTCTTCGTCTGCTTCGGCGACGACGTCTGCCACGCGTACGAGCGCGAGCTCGCTGGCGCGGAGATTGCGGACTGAAGCCGCCCATGGTGCGTCCGAGTTGTCCCGCATTCGTCATCCACGATGACGACGCGTTTCGTAAGTCCCTGATTGCCGCGCTCGATCAGCAGAACTTCACCGTCACCTTCGATTCCGACGGTGACGGCGCGGTGGACATTCTGCGCAAGCGGCGATTCAACGTCGTCCTCCTGGGCGTGAATCTGGCTACAAACGCCGGCGCACGCGCGCTCGACTACCTGCGCAACGCCAAACAGAAGTTGAGCTGCGGCGTCATGATCCTGGGTGACCCCGACCCGAACATCCGCACCTTCGCGCCGTGGGCGGACGAGACGCTGCTCAAGCCGGTCGACGCCGCGTACGTGGCCACGCGGGCGCGCAGCTACTGCGACTGCACCACCTGACGGTTTCCTTCCGGCCCCGTCGCGCGTCCAAATGGGCGTGAAGAAAACGCTGATCGCCCTCGCGCTTCTCCTCGCCGCCTGCAATCGACAGGGCGCCATGCCCAGCACGGACGCCGTCTCCAATGTACCGATGGCCGGCGCCGCGAAGTCCGCCGTCGCGCCGATGATCGTGCGCACCGCGGACATGCGCATCCTCGTCGAAGACACGGGCAAGGCCGTCGACGCGGTCACGAAGATGATCGAGGCCCGCGGCGGCATGGTGGCGACCTCCAACGTCTGGCGGGACGGCGATCAACTTCGGGCCACGCTCACGCTGCGGGTGCCGTCGAACCAGCTCACGGCGGCGCTCGCGTCGGTCCGCGGCCTGGCCCGCCGCGTCGAGCGCGAGACCGTCCAGAGCCAGGACGTGACCCAGGAGTACGTGGACCTCGAGTCGCAACTGCGCAACCTCGAGGCCACCGAGACGGAGCTGCGCGAGCTGTTGAAAATCGCGCGGGTGAGCTCGAAGCGCGCCGCCGACGTCCTCGAAGTGCATGCGCAGCTCACGAAGATCCGCGGCGAGATCGAGCAGGCCAAAGGGCGCATGCGCTACCTGTCGCAGGTCACGGCGATGTCGACCATCAACCTCGAGGTCGCGGCGGACGCGCTCGCGCCGGGATGGCATCCGTTGCGGAGCGCCCGCGAGGCCACGAGCGCGCTGGTCACGCTCCTCCAGAAGAGCGGCACGGCTGCGATCTGGTTCGTGATCTTCGTGCTGCCGGTGCTCGGTACGCTGGCGTTGTTCGCGTGGCTGTTCGTGCGCGTGGCGCGGCGCGCCCGCGCCGCCTGATCACTCGTCCGGTTCCGGCTCACCGAACATCGACGCCTTGTGATGCCGGAACCTGCCCGTCGCGAGCATGGCCGGCAGGAGCGTGATCGAGGCCAGACAGCTCAGGAAGATGCCGACCACCGAGGCCAGTCCGATCGAGCGCACGCCGGGGTAGTGCGACATCGCGAACGACGCGAAGCCGACGATCGACATCAGCGCCGCCAGCGTCACCGCCCGTCCCGTCTCCAGCGCGTTCTCCGGGAACTCCTCCGGCGACTCGTCGTAGCGCTGCAGCATGTACACGGCGTAGTCGGTCGCCGTTCCGACCAGCATCAGCCCCACGAAGATGTTCATGAAGTTGAACTCGATGTCGAGCATAGCCATGAACCCGAGCATGGCGGTGCAGCCGGCGATGAACGGCACGAACACGAAGAGTGCGCGGGTGAACGAGCGGAAGCCGACCCACACCAGCGCGAACACGAGGCCGAGCCCGAGGAAGCTGGCGCGGATGGCGTCGTTGGTGGTGATGCTGCGCAGGGTCTGGGAGATGAGGTTCACGCCCGTGAGCGTTCCCTCGGGATGGTTCCGCCGCAATTGCTGCAACTCCTCGGGGAGGAAGCGCGGCCACTTGCCGTTGGTGGGATAGACGTAGGCGATGGCCAGGTAGCCATCCGGCGTTTTCTTGAGGAAGCGCCCGATGGACTCGCCGAGGCCGAGGCGGTTCAGGGTGGCGATGGTGAGGGGCTCGCGCTGCGCGAGCGCCTGCGCGTACAGCGGCAGCACCTCGTCGTAGGCCTCGGCGCGGAAGCCGTTCGCGACCAGCGCCTCGCGGAAGGTCTTCTCGATGCGCGCGAAGGAGAACGCGTCGCTCTCGCCGCGCCGCAGGCGGTCGATCACCACGCGCTGCTGCGCCTCGGTCGGCACGAACGTGGTGATGGACTGATACGAGCCGATCACGCCCTGTTTCGAGAGGCGATCGAACTCCGGCACCGCGCGTTGCGCCCGCGCGATGGCCTCGTCGGCGGTGCGACCGCGGACGCCGTACATCATCGCGTCGAACGACTGTCCGAAGCGCCTGGTCACGTCCTCCTGCCGCTGCGAGGCCTCGTTCCCCGTCGCGCGGAGCGCCTGCAGCGAGTCGCTGAAGCGCACGCCGCGCGCGAGGAAGGCCGCGACCAGAACGAGGACGATCCACGCGATGATCACGGTCGAGCGATGCTTGAGGCTCCAGCGCACGACGCGGCCCGATCCGAGGGCGTGCACGAAGAGTTTGCGCTTCGTCGAGCGGCGCCGCTCGATGAGGATCAGGATTGCCGGGAAGACGAACATCGCGGCGAGCAGGAAGATCAGGATGCCGCTGCCGGTGAGGAAGCCCAGCTCGGTCATGCCGCGGAAGTCCGTCGCCAGGAACGCGTAGAACGTCGCCGCGGTGGTGACCGCGCCGACGATCACGCCGGGCAGCGCATGGCGCATCAGCGTGCGCACGGCCCGCTCCACGTCCGCGCCGCGATTGCGCTCGTCGACGTAGCGCTCGTAGAGCACGGTCATGAAGTCGAGACCGAGGCCCGCGAGCAGCGCCGCGAAGCCGGTGCTGGCCGCGGAGAGCGTGCCGAAGGTCAGCGCGCCGATGCCGAAGGTGATGATGATCGCCGCCGCCATCGGCAGCGACGCGTAGAGCATGGCCGAGGGCCGGCGGTAGGCGTATAGATAGAGGAGGAGGACTCCCAGCATCGAGGTGATGCTGTTCAGGGTCATGTCCTTGCGGATGATCTCCTCGTCGCCCGCGGCGATCGCGTATCCGCCGGTGTAGCCGATGGCCGGCGCCGGCAGGTTCGGATTCGCCTTCGCGAACTCCTCGGACACGCGCGCGGCCATGGTCCGCGTGTCCTCCAGCAGCCTGCGGCTGAACGGGAGGTCCTGCGCGGCGCGGCGGGGGCGGGAGATGATCAGCGCGGCCTGGTGATCGGCGGAGAGGTAGTAGCCGCTCGCGAAATCGACTTTCAATCCGCCGCCCGCGCGCTGCAGCTTGTCCGCGTAGACGGGGAGGAGATTGAACGGATCGAGCCGCACGAGCTGCTTGGCCACGCTGGACTGCGGTGTCTGCAGCAGCGCGGCGTTGCGCGCGACCGTGGTGCGGATGCTCGCATCGCTCAGCTTCGCCTCGACGGCGTCGAGCTGCTCCGGCGTGAGCACGAGCATCGCGTACGGAATGACGCGATCCACCATCGAGAAGACGTCCGGGATCTGCCACGTCACGTTCTCGATTTCCTTGTTCTGCTTCAGCCCTTCGCCCAGCGAATCGAGCAGCGGGTAGTACGACTCGGGACTCGCGCCCTTGGGGATGTCGACGATCACGATGTGGAAGTCGAGCGTCCCCGTCTCCTTGAGCAGGTCGCGGAACTCGTTCACCTCGCGATTGTTGCGGGGGATGAGGTTCAGGACGTCGGGATCGAGGCGCAGGCGCAGCGCGGCCAGACCGCCGAGGAGGGTGAGGATCCCGGCCACGACCAGGACGGTGCGGGGACGGCGCAGAAGCAGGTTGGTGATGCGTTCGATCAGCGAAATCAAACAGGTTCCTTGTCCGTCATGCAATCGATCACGTGACGGGTCATGGCTTTCGCGAGCTCGTGCTCGCCCATGAAGACGGTGCCGAGGTTTTCGCCGCGGAGCAGCTCGGCGACTTCGTCGCTGTGCGTGCGCAGCACGATGGCGATCTTCGGGTTCAACTGCCGAGCCACGTCGACCATTCTCCGGACGTCGACGGTGTCCGGCGTGGCCACGACCAGCATCTTCGCCCGCGCCACGTGGGCCTGAATCAAGACCGCCGGATCGGTGGCGTCGCCCGACACGGCGTGCATGTTCCGCGCGCGCAGCCCCTCCACGAGCTCGCGGTTCTCCTCGGCGATCGTGAAGGGGATGTTCTGCTGCGCGAGGTCGTACGCGATCCGGCGTCCGACCCGGCCGTATCCGACGATGGCCACGTGTCCGGTGAGCAGGGCCGGGTCGACGCTCATCGGCAACTCGGCGAGGGGGTCGGCGCGGTGCTCGAGACGCCGCGCGAGCTCCGATCGTGAGCGCAGCATGCGCTGCAACGGCTCGAGCGCGCCGAAGACGAGCGGATTGAGCGCGATCGAGAGAATGGCCGCGGCGAGGATCAGATGCACCGCGTTCTCGGGGATCACCTCGTACTGCCGCCCGAGGTTCGCCAGGATGAACGAGAACTCGCCGATCTGGGCCAGGCTCACGCCGATGGTCAGGGCCGTGTTCATCGGGTAGCGGAAGAGCACCACCAGCGTGGCCGCCACAAGCGGATTGGCGATCATCACGATGCCGAGAACGGCCAGCACGCCGAGCGGCTCGCGCACGAGCACCATGGGATCGAAGAGCATCCCGACGGAGACGAAGAACAGCACGGCGAAGGCGTCGCGCAGCGGCAGCGACTCGTCGGCGGCGCGCTGGCTGAGCGCGGACTCGCCGAGGAGCATGCCGGCGAAGAACGCGCCGAGGGCGAAGGAGACGCCGAAGAGGGCCGCCGCGCCGTAGGCCACGCCGATCGCGGCCGCGATCACGCACAGCGTGAACAGCTCGCGCGAGCCGGTCTTGGCGATCGCCCACAGCACGCGCGGCACGATCCGGCGTCCGACGACCAGCATCAGCACGACGAACGCGCCGACTTTCAGGAAGGTGATGAGGATCGATGATCCCAGTCCGCCCTTCGCGCCCGCGAGCGGAGGAAGGACGACCAGGACCAGGACCATGACCAGGTCCTGGACGATCAGCCAGCCGACGGCGATGCGCCCGTTGAACGACTGCAGCGCGCCGCGCGCCTCGAGCGCCCGGAGGAGCACGACGGTGCTGGCGACGCTGAGGGCGAGCCCGAACACGAGTCCCGCGCCGAGCCCCCAGCCCCACCACATCGCCACGGCGGTGCCGAGGCCGGTGGTGACGGCGATCTGGGCGATGGCGCCCGGCAAAGCGACCTTCTTGACCTCCATCAGGTCATCGAAGGAGAAGTGCAGGCCGACACCGAACATGAGCAGCATCACGCCGATCTCGGCCAGTTGTCCGGCCAGCGCGACGTCGGCGGTGAAGCCGCGCGTGTACGGACCGATGGCGATGCCGGCGATCAGATATCCGACCAGCGTGGGCAGCTTCACCCGCGCGGCGAGATACCCGAGGACGAGCGCGAGGCCGAACGCGGCGGCGAGCGTGGTGATCAGTGAGGCGCCGTGAGTCACGAGGCGCATCGTACCGGAACGCCGTCAGACGCCAGCGGCGGTCCGCTGTCGTGATCGCGAACGTGGAGCGCCGGCCTCCGGCCGGCCGGACGCCGCCGCGTCACCGGGAGCGGGACGCTCCCTGCTCAGCCGGCGAGGACGCCGGCGGTCCGGGTAAGCTTATCGGCATGACCGAGCTCGTTGCCTACTTTGACCGCATTCGCGAGCGCACCATGCGCGTCGTCGCGTGCGTTCCGCCCAAGCGGATCAAGTGGACGTACAAGGAAGGGAAGTTCACGTTCGGCGACGTCATGCGGCACCTCGCGTCGATCGAGCGGTGGATGTTCACCGAGAACGCGCTGGGGCGGCCCTCGCGCTATCCGGGGCATGGGCGCGACCTCGCCGACGGCTACGAGGACGTCGTGGCCTACATGAAATGTATGCATGCGGAGTCCATGGAGCTGCTGAAGGCGCTGAGTGAAGACGACCTCCAGCGCCGCTGCATGACCCCCGGCGGCGCGGAGCTGGCGGTGGGCAAATGGCTGAGGGGGATGATCGAGCACGAGGCCCATCACCGCGGCCAGCTCTATCTCTACTGCTCGATGCTGGACATTCCGACGCCGCCGATCTTCGGGTTGACGGAAGAAGAAGTGCACCGGCGGTCGTCGGTCTAAATCCGGCCACAATCCACGCACCAGAACGAGCGAATCCCGACACCCAGACTGCTGACCCCGGCCTTACACTGCGGCCGTCATGAGAAAAAGCGTCGTCGCGCTCCTTTTGCTTTTCGCTGCAGCAGCCCCCGCGTTCGGCGCGGCGACCCTGAAAATCATCAACGCCGGGCCGGTCGGGGAGACCACGACGCTGGCCGAGGCCAACGAGATCCGGGCCGTCTTTTCCGAGCCGATGGTCGTCCTCGGCAAGATCCCGCAGCCGGTCACCGCGCCCTTCTTCAAGGTCGATCCGGCCGTGAAGGGCAGCTTCCGCTGGTCAGGCACGACGACGCTCATCTTCACGCCCGAGAAACCACTTCCTTACGCCACGCAGTACACGGTCACGATCGACAAGACAGCCAAGTCGATCAACGGCAACACCCTCGACCAGCCGTACCAGTGGACGTTCTCCACGCCGTCCATTCGCCTCCGCAGCACGGACTGGTACCGCAAGCCGAACGGCGCCGTGGTGATTGCGCTGCGCTTCAACCAGCCGATCAAGGCCGACCTGCTCCTGCCGCACGTGCAATTGCGCACCGTCGCGCATGAGATCCAGCTCCCCGAGCAGCCCAAGGGGGAGCCGGCGTTCGAGGCGAAGAAGGCCAAGGCCATCGCCACGGCGCAGAACGGCGGCCAGCCCGTGCTCGCGTTCGCGGCCACGGAATGGGACGTCGAGCGGTTCCTTCCGAAGTCGAACGACCTGGTCGTCCTCGAGACCAAGCCCGGCATCCCGCACGACACGCACATCGAGATCCTCATCGACGACA
Source organism: Thermoanaerobaculia bacterium (assembly GCA_035536275.1). Lineage (GTDB taxonomy): Bacteria > Acidobacteriota > Thermoanaerobaculia > Gp7-AA8 > Gp7-AA8 > QHVT01. The sequence continues at coordinate 11,888 of DATLOL010000193.1, read as the reverse complement.
AGCTGGCGCCGTCGCCGCGCCACACCCGCGCGGGCAACGTGCAGTCGTACGTCATCGAGCTCCCACAGACGCTCTTCGTCACGGGCCTGGACTGCAACGACGACTGCGATCCCGAGTCGCGCAACGGCATCAACTTCCGCTCCGGCCCCGGACTCAAGTTCGCCGAGGTGCTGAAGGCTGTCACGGTCACCGACATCACCGATCCCAAAGCCGAGAAGGCGGTCAAGCCGAAGAAAGTCGAGAACGACTACGACTATCCGTCGTGGTCGTACGGGCTCGACGAGCTCGGATTCGCGCTGCAGCCCGGCCGCAACTACCGGGTGCGGGTCGACCCGGGCGTGACGGCCGAGGATGGGCAGAAGCTCGGCTATCCGTTCACGGCGGAGATCGAGAACTGGAACCGCTCTGCGTTCGTGAGCTTCGGCTCGGGACACGGCGTCTGGGAATCGACGGGCGGACCGATTCTGCCGTTCCACGCCCGGAACTTCCGCAGCGTGAAGCAGTGGCTCGCGCCGATGACGGCCGAGAAGCTGATGCCGACCATGCGCAAGCTGCGCGAGTCGGGCTTCAACGTCGAGCCGGACGGCAAGCCCACCACCCGCAAGCTGACCCTCGGCCTGAACAAGATCGGCTACATCGGCCTCGACCTGAAGCCCGTCATCGGCGACGACAACATGGGCCTGGCGTGGGTGGGCGTGCAGCCGGGCGACACGATGCCGAAGTCGCGCGTGTACGACCCGGCCGTCGTGTCGACGCTCGTGCAGTCCACAAACCTCGGCCTGAGCGTGAAGGACAGCCCGCAGAACACGCTGGTGATGGTCACGCGCCTCGACAACGCGCAACCGGTCGAGGGCGCGAACGTCTCGATCCGCGACAAGGCAAACAAGGTGGTGTGGAGCGGCCTGACCGGCGCGGACGGCATCGCCATCGCGCCGAACACCGATCTGCGCCGCAACAAGCAGCCCAGCCAGAACGAGTACGACGACGACTACTGGACCGCCCTCGGCGACCTGCACTTCGTCGTCATCGCCGAGAAAGACGGCGACGTGGCCTACGTCGGCAGCGACTGGAACGAAGGCATCACGCCGTGGGAGTTCGACGTCGAGCTGAATCTGACCGAGGCCGAGCCGCAGTTCCGCGGAACGATCTTCGCCGATCGCGGCGTGTACAAGCTCGGCGAGGAAGTGCACTTCAAGCTGATCGCGCGTGCCGACACGCCCAACGGCATGCAGCTCCTGCCGGCCGGCACGAAGGTCGACATCACCCTGCGCGACGCTCACTCGAAGGAGCTCGACAAGCGCACCGTCGAGGTCAACGCCTGGAGCAGCGCGGAGTGGACGTTCCGCGTCCCGCAGGAGGCGCCGCTCGGCAATTACGGCGTCACCGCGCGCAACGCGAAACATCGCGGCGTGATCGGCGGCGAGTTCCTCGTGGCCGCGTATCGCCGTCCCGAGTTCCGCGTCGACACGACCCTGGACGGCAGCAACACCGTCGCCGGCGTAAAGCTGAACGGAAAGATCAGCGGACGCTATCTCTTCGGCGGCGCGATGTCCGGCGCCACGGTGAACTGGAACTACTCGAAGGAAGAGCTGCTCGACGTCCCCGCGAAGATCACGGACCGCTGGCCGGAAGAGCGCTACGCGTTCCTCGGCCGCGACTGGGAAGAACCCTCGCCGTCGAAGCAGCAACTGCGGCAGGAGGAAGGAAAGCTCGACGCGAAGGGCGAGCTGCGCCTGTCGCTGGAGACGCAGCTCGACGCCGGCGCGCCGTACGAGTATCAGCTCGAAGGCATCGTCGCCGACGTCACCCGGCAGGAGATCGCCGGCCGCGCGTCGTTCCGCGTCGACCCCACGCCCTGGTACATCGGCGTGCTCCGTCCGCCGTACTTCGCGGACACGACCAAAGGCATCGACACGGAGATCGTCGCCGCGGGCCTCGACGGCATGTCCGTCGCCGGCGTGAACGTGAAGGTGCAACTCAAACGTCTGCAGTGGACCAGCGTCCGCTCTTCGGAAGGGGAAGGCTTCTACAACTGGGAAAGCGAGCGGAAGGAAGTGGAGGCGGGCGAGTGGGACATCACCACGAAGACCGCGCCCGTGCCACTGCACATCCCCATCACCGAAGGCGGCGAGTATCTGCTCATCGCCACCGCCGATGACGGCAAGGGCCGCTCGACGAAGACGCGGGTGTGGTTCTACTCCGTTGGCGGCGGCTACACGGCCTGGGAGCGCCACGATCACAACCGCATCGATCTCGTTCCGGAGAAGCAGAGCTACAAGCCGGGCGACGTCGCCCGCATCATGATCAAGTCGCCGTGGGAGAACGCGACCGCGCTGCTCACCACCGAGCGCGAAGGCGTGCGCACGTGGAAGCCGTTCACGCTCACGTCCACGCAGCAGACCATCACCGTTCCGATCACCGACAAGGACATCCCGAACGTGTTCGTCTCCGTGCTGCTCGTCAAAGGACGCACGCAGCAGGACCCGGGCAAGGACGGCAGCGATCCCGGCAAGCCCGCCTTCCGCCTCGGCTACGTCGAGCTGAAAGTCTCCGACGACTCGAAGCGCCTCACTGTCGACGTCAAAGCGAACCGCGATGAGTTCCGTCCGGCGACGAAAGCGAAGATCGACGTGACCGTGAAGGACGTGACGGGCAAGCCGTCGCAGTCCGAGGTGACGCTGTGGGCGGTCGACTACGGTGTGCTGTCGCTGACCGGATATGAGACGCCGGACGTCCTCGAGACGATCTACCTCGAGAAGGCGCTGCAGGTGCTGAACCAGGACTCGCGGCAGCGCATCATCAGCCGCCGCGTGCTGACGCCGAAGGGCGCGACCGACGGCGGCGGCGGCGGCCGCGACGCCGGCACGGGAACGCTGCGGAAGGACTTCCGCGTGCTGGCGTTCTGGCTCGGCTCCGTGATCACGGACGCGAAGGGTCGCGCCACGCGCGAGATCACGCTCCCGGAGTCGCTGACCACGTATCGCATCATGGCCGTGGCCGGCGACAAGCAGTCGCGCTTCGGCTGGGACAACGCGGAGATCCGCATCAACAAGCCGCTGATGATCACGCCGTCCTGGCCGCGCTTCCTGGCGGTCGGCGACAAGGCCCACTTCGGCGGCGTCGTCCACAACACCGGCAAGACCGCGGGCAAGGCCACCGTGTCGATCGAGTCGTTGGATCCGGACGTTCTGTCGTTCGCGTCGACGCAACAGACCGTGCAGGTCGCGGCCGGCTCGGCGACGGAAGTGCGCTTCGACGCCGACGCGAAGGCGGTCGGCACGGCGCGCATCCGCATGCGCGTGCAGATGGGTCGCGAGAACGACGGACTCGAAGACACGATCCCGGTGAGGGTCCTGGTCTCGCCCGAGACCGTGGCCGCGTACGGCGAAGCGAAGCCGCGCGCCGAGGAGAAGATCGAGATCCCGGCGGACGTCGTGCCGAACTTCGGCGGCCTGCAGCTCGAGCTGGGGTCGACGCAGATGGTCGGCCTCGGCGAAGGTGCGCGCTATCTCATCGAGTATCCGTACGGCTGCGCCGAGCAGCGCTCCTCGCGCGCCCTCGGCCTGATGCTCGCGGCCGATCTCGGCGACGCCTTCTCGCTGCCGGGGATCGATCCGGCCAAGGAGAAGCAGCTCGTGCAATCGCAGCTCATCGAGCTGCAGAAGTTCCAGTGCGGCGACGGCGGGTTCGCGTTCTGGCCGGGCGACTGCCAGGCCACTTCGCCGTATCTCACGAGCTACGTGCTGCATGTTTTCCAGCGCGGCCGCGCGCTCGGCTACACCGTCGATCAGCCGATGCTCGACACCGCCTACACGTACCTCGAGGGCAAGCTCGCCGAGCCGCCGCCGACGAACGAGGGGTGGATGCCCGCGTACAACGCGTGGCAGGCCTTCTCGATCAAGGTGCTCGCGGAAGGGAAGCGCAACGTCGACTCGCACCTCGAGCGCGTGTACGGCTATCGCGACCGCATGCCGGTGTTCGGGCTGGCGTTCCTCGTCGACGCGCTGCAGTCGAAGGGCGAGACGAAGGGCGCGCGCATGACCGATCTGCGCCGGCGCATCAACAACTCCATCCTGCCCGAGGGCGGACACGCGTTCGTCAACGAGCTGAAGGACCCGTATCTGCTCTGGCTCTGGAGCTCGAACGTGCGCTCGACGGCGATCGTCCTGGGCACGCTCGTGCGCGGCGGTCAGGACGAGGAGCTCGTCAAGCGCATGGTGCGCTGGATGATGAAGGTGCGCGAGGACGGCCGGTGGGGCAACACGCAGGAGAACGCGTGGGCCATGGCGGCGCTCGTCGACTACTACCGCAAGTACGAGAACGAAGTGCCGGATTTTGTCGCGAACGTCGCGCTGGGAACGGAGACGCTGTCGACGGCGACGTTCAAGGGACGGTCGACCGAGGCGCAGTCGAAGCAGTTCTCGATGCGTGAGGTGCTGGCGAAGGGCGCGGCCGGGCAGCAGTTGCCGGTCGTGTTCACGCGCGAAGGTACGGGCACGCTCTTCTACATGATGCGTCTGCGCTACGCGGCGAACGTCGCGCGGCTCCAGGCGCTCGATCAGGGCTTCCGCGTGGAGCGGTCGTACGCGCTGCAGAGCGGCGGCGCGCCGGCGACTTCGTTCAAGGCCGGCGATCTGATCGAGGTCACGCTGCGCGTTCGCGCGACGAAGGAGCGGCGCTACGTCGCGGTCAACGATCCGATCCCGGCCGGCACGGAGCCGGTCGAGGCGTGGTTCAAGACGACGGCCAGCGCGCTGGCGACGCAGGTGTCGTCGATGCAGAGCACGAGCTGGTCGTGGTGGGAGCGCGGTGGCTGGGATTACACCGAGCGCCACGACGATCGCGTCAACGTCTTCGCGACCCGCCTCGGCGAAGGCGATCACGTGTTCCGCTACCTCGTGCGCGCAACGACGGCCGGTACGTTCGTCGCGGCGCCGACGTTCGTCGAGGAGATGTACGAGCCGGAGGTCTTCGGCCGCACCGCAACGAGCGTGGTGGAGATCAAGAAGTGAAGTTGAAAATCACGATCGGAATCCTGGCCGTCGCGGCGATCGCGGCGGCCTGGATCCGGTTCGGTCCCATCGACGAGGCGCTGATGCAGCGCGAGCAGTCCGTCACGATCACCGATCGCAACGGCGAGGTGCTGTACGAGTCGCTGTCGGCGTCGGGCGCGCGCGCGGAGACACTCACGGCCGTCAAGCTCCCGAAGCTCGTGGTCGACGCGACGCTTGCGGCGGAGGATCACCGCTTCTTCCGGCATCCCGGAATCGACTTCATCTCCGTCGGACGGGCGACGCTGCACAACATCCGCGCGCGGCGCGTGGTCGAAGGGGGATCGACGATCTCGATGCAGGTGGCTAAGCTGCTGCTGCGATCGAAGTCGCGGTCACTGCTGCAGAAAACACGGGAGGCGGTGCTGGCGCTGCGGCTCGAACATCGCTACTCGAAGAACGAGATCCTGGCGATGTACCTGAACCTCGCGCCGTACGGCAACCGCATCGACGGCATCGCCCGCGCGAGCCGCGCCTATTTCGGATGGGCGCCGGCGCAGCTCACGGCGGCGCAGGCAGCCTTCCTCGCATCGCTGCCGCAGCGGCCCAGCGCGTTCAATCCGCTCCGCGACCCGGAGAAGGCGCGCGCGCGGCAGCGGCACATCCTCGCGCGCATGCCCCTCCCTCCGGCCGAGCGGCAACGGGCGATGCAGGAGAACCTGCGCTTCACGCCAGTCGTGCAGCCAGTCCTGGCGATGCATTACATCGAGCGGCTGCCGCGGAAGTCGCAGCGCACGTCCATCGACGCGAACTTGCAGCGCGACGTGGCCGGCATCATCAACACCCAGCGCGAGACGCTGCTGAAGCACGGCGCGCACAGCGTGGCCGTGGTGGTGCTCGACAACGCGACGGGGGAGTGGCTGGCCTGGGAGGGATCGGGCGACTACTTCGGCAAGGAGTTCGGCGGCGCCATCGACGGTGCCTCGACGCCGCGGCAGCCCGGATCGACGCTCAAGCCGTTCACCTACGCACTCGCGTTCGAGAACGGGGAGACGCCGGCCAGCATCATCGCCGACGTGCCCTCGCATTTCCCGACCGCGCAGGAAGGCGTCGTCTACACCCCCCGCAACTACGACGGTCACTATCGCGGCCCGCTGCGCGTGCGCACGGCCCTGGCGGGATCGCAGAACGTCCCCGCCGTAGCGATGCTGCACCGTCTCGGCTCGGAATCGCTCCTCCGCCTCCTCCGCAACTCGGGCTTCAAAGGCCTCGACCGCACCGCCGAGTACTACGGCCTCGGCCTCACCCTTGGCGATGCCGAGGTGACGCTGGAGCAGCTCGTGCGCGCGTACTCGATGTTCGTGCGGGGCGGGCAGTTCTCGGCGAAGACGCGCTTCTGGATCACGGACATCCTCTCCGATCCCGACGCGCGCGAGTACGTGTTCGGCCGCGGCGGCAGTCTCGACTTCCCGTTTCCGGTCGCGGTGAAGACGGGGACCTCGCAAGCCTACCGCGACAACTGGACGATCGGCTACACGCGCGACGTGACCGTGGGCGTGTGGGTCGGCAACTTCGATCGCGAGCCGCTGCGGGGCTCGAGCGGCGTCACCGGGGCGGCGCCGATCTTTCACAGCGTGATGCTGGCGGCGGTGAAGCGCGCCAAGGGCACGCTGCCCGTGGGCGACACGACGCCGGTCGTCGTTCCGCCGAAGGACGTGGAGGAGATCGGCATCTGCACGCTCTCCGGTGCGCGCCCGTCGACATACTGCCCGGCCGTGCAGAAGGAGTGGCTGCCGGTGGGCGCCCCCGCGCGATTCTGTTCGTGGCATCACGACGGCGCGATCGACTGGCCGGCCGAGTACCGGGCCTGGGCGCGCCAGACCGCGCCTGCAACTCCGCGCACGCAGCACGCGTCGTCGTTCCGCATCGTCAACCCGCCCAATGGCGCGACGTATCTCATCGACCCGACCCTGCGCACCGAGTTCCAGACCCTGCGCCTGCGCGCGGACGCGTCGTCGCGCGTGACCTGGAAGGTGAACGAGCGGGTGGTGGCCAATGAGTGGCCGCTGTCGCGCGGCAGGCACGTGGTGACGGCGGTGGATGCGGCGGGGCGGCGGGACTCGGTGCAGATCACGGTAAAGTGAAGGCTCACAACTGCCGCTTCAGCATACGGCTCATCGCATCCACCACCCGGTGTGTGAACCTGCGCGCGTTCCAGCGCTCCAGCGTCCACTCCTCCGCGTGCTTTGCATCCTCCTCGAACGCGCGCGTCAGTTCCTCGGCCACGCCGCGGTCGTAGATGGCCACGCTGATCTCGTCGTTGATGCGGAAGCTGCGGGGATCGAAGTTCGTCGAGCCGATCGTGCACCACTCGCGGTCGACGATCAGCACCTTCTGGTGCAGGCCGGCCCGCGCGTATTCGTGGATGACGGCACCCGCCGCGAGCAGCCGGCCGTAGTAGTAGTGGCTCGCGTGCTGGACGATGGGGAAGTCGCTCGTGCCCGACGTCGGGAGCATCAGCCGCACGGTGACGCCGCGCTTCACGGCATCGGCATAGAGCTGTACGGCGTGTGAGTCGGGGATGAAATACGGGTTCTGCATGATGATCTCGCGGCGGGCCGCGGAGATGGCCATGTAGTACAGCCGCTGCACCGCGCTGGCCGTCTCCGGCGGCGCGGCCCAGGCAACGTGCATCGGGATCGTGCCCTTCGGCTCGAGCGGCGGAAAGTATTCGGGCGCAGCGAGGGCGGTGCGCTGCACCTTGGTCCAGTTTTCGAGGAAGGCCGTCTGGAGCTCGCGCACGACCGGACCCTCGAAGCGCGCCGCCGTGTCGCGCCAGCGGTCGTTCCGGCCGCCCCACATGTCGGCGATGCCGTGCCCGAACGTGTAGCCGATGCAGCCGTCGATGACCGCGATCTTGCGGTGATCGCGGTTGTTGTAGAAGCCGAGCTCCCGCAGCCGCGCGCGATGATAGACACGAAAGTCCACGCCGCCATCCGTCAGCCGTGCCCACACCGCGGGCGACGTCGTCTTCGCGCCGCGATGATCGACGAGTACACGTACCTCAATTCCGCGTTGCGCCGCCGCGATCAGCGCCGGCACGATCATGTCCGAGACGAAGCCGTCCTCCCACAGGAAGGTCTCCAGATGGACGTGATGGGCGGCCGAGGCCATGTCCCCGATCAGCTCCTCGAAGAACGCCTCGTCCTGGATGATGCGCACGGCGTTGCCTTCGACGACGTGCCCCCACGTGAGCGCGGCGATCGAATGCATCAGCGTCGAGACGTCCCCGCCGTCGGGGAAATCGAAATGCACGTTCCGCCGCCGCGTCCTCGACCAGAGGATCAACGCCAATACGACCGCCACGGCGATGGAGAGAATGAGCGCGAAACGCAATCGTTCTGGTGAGTGCAAGATCGTTGCTGAAGACGGTTGCTGGTTGCTGGTTCCTGGTGTGCCTTCGCGCCTGAGGCACCAGTTCACAGCGCCGTACCCCAGCAACCAGCAACCAGCAACTAGCAACAAGTCCCTCAGGCACGCGTCCGGCATTTACGCTCCTCCGTGGCCACGAAGAAGAAACGCCGGTTCCGGCTTCCGTACTGGCTCGGCGGCGGTGACCGCACCTGTCACGGCTGCGGGCGGCGGCACTCGCATCATGTCGAGGCTCGCTGCGCCGCGTGCGACCGCGCCTACTGTTCGTTCTGCATCGACGCCGTGGACGGCGAGCCGCACTGCGCGGACTGCATGGCCGGAGGAGGTCCCTGATGGCGGCACGCGCGATCTGGAAAGGCGTCGTGCATGTCGGCACGCTCCAAGTGCCCGTCAAGCTCTACACCGCGGTGGTGGATCACTCGGTCCGCTTCCGGCTCCTGCACAAGACCGACAAGCAGCCCGTCAAGCAGCAGCTCGTCAGCGCGGAGAACGACGAGACCGTCGAGTACGCGCAGGTGAAGAAGGCGTTTCCCATCGCCCGCGGCCGGCTGGTGATGCTGGAGAAGGAAGAGCTGGAGAAGCTCGAGCCGAAGGACTCGCGCGACATCGAGATCACCCGCTTCGTCAATCACGGCGACATCGATCATCGCTGGTACGAGCGCGCTTATTACCTCGGGCCTGACGGCGACCAGAAGGCGTATTTCGCCGCCGCGGCCGCGCTCGCGCGGAAGAAGAAGGAAGGCGTGGCCCGCTGGGTGATGCGCGACAAATCGTACGTCGGCGCGTTGCGCGCGGAGCAGGGCTACCTGATGCTCATCACTCTCCGTCACGCGGACGAGATCATCGCCGCCGACGCCCTGAAACCGCCCGGTGGACGGCCGCTCGCGCAGCGCGAGATCGACATGGCGCACCAGCTCCTGCAGGCGCTCCACGACAGGTTCGATCCCGAGCAGTACAAGGACGAGTATCGCGAGCGGGTCATGGAGCTGATCGAGACCAAGGCCGCGGGACGCAAGCCGAAGGTCGTGAAGTTCCGGCCGAAGTCGAAAGAGACGGACGACGTCACCGATGCGCTGGCAGCCAGCCTCGCCGGCATGAAGAAGAGGACGGCCCGTGGCTGAAGAAGACGACATCGAGCAACCCGCCGGAATGCGCTCGTTCTGGACCGGTACGATCACCTTCGGGCTGGTCACCGTCCCCGTCGCGCTGTACGCGGCCTCGCGTCCGCGCGGCGTGGCGCTGAAGATGATCGGTCCCGACGAGGCTCCGGTGCGGCGACGCTACGTCTGCTCGAAGGACGGCAAGGTCCTCGATGCCGACGAGATCGTCCGCGGCTACGAGATCGAGAAAGGGAAGTTCGTGGTGGTCAGCGACGACGAGCTGGAAGCGATCGAGCCGCGCAAGTCGCGTGAGATCGACCTGCGTGTCTTCGTCGACGTCGACGACATCGACCCGATGTACTTCGAGCGCGCGTACTTTCTCGTTCCCGCCGGCGGGACGAACAAGGCCTACCGGCTCTTGGCCGAGGTGATGGAGAAGGGGAAACAGGCGGGGATTGCGACGTTCGTGATGCGGGCCAAGGAGTACATGGTGGCCATCCTCGCGGAGAACGGCATCCTGCGCGCGGAAACCTTGCGCTTCGCCGACGAGCTCCGCAAACCCTCCGACGTCGGCTTGCCCGACGTGCCGAAGACCGCCGCGGCCGACGTGAAAAAGTTCGAGAACCAGATCGCGAAGCACGCCAAGAAGGTGAACCTCCGCGAGTTCCTCGACGACTACACCGAGCGCCTGGAGAAACTGGTCGCGGCGAAGGAACGGAAGAAAGAGGACATCGTCCGCGCACCCGAAGAGCTGCGCGACGAGGACGAGGGCGGCGGCGAGGTCGTCGATCTCCTGGCGGTCCTCAGCCGGAGTCTGGGCGGGGGCGGCGCGCGCAAGCCGGCGAAGAAAGCGAGCGGCACGGCGCGGAAGAAAGCCCCCGCCAAGCGAACCGCGGCGAAGAAAAAGTCTTCGGCAAAGCGACGGGCGAGCTAGCGGGGCTTCTTGCCCGCGGCGATGTCGAGGATGTCGCGGAGCCGCGGTTCGATGTACTTGCCGGACCGGCGAAGCTTCATCAGCACGTCGCGCCCGGCCTTGCCCCCGTGCATGGCCAGCACCGACATCGCGTCGTAGCGAATGAGCTGCGCCGGGTGATCGAGCCACGACGTCATCAGCGGCACGATCGCTTCTCCGCGTTTTGCGCCCGCGATGTACGCCGCCATCCCGCGCACGCGCAGGTCGTCGTGCGCGAGCAGCGCGTCCAGGCGCGGGTCGGCGGCGGCAAGATGGTGACTCAGCACAAGGCTCGACATCGCGCGGACGTTCGGGTCGTCGTGGGCGAGGAGGGAGATCAGCGGCTCGGCGTACTCCGGCTTCCACGCGCCGCCGGCGCGATCGATCGTCAGGCCGACGACGACCGGGTCGGGATGCCGCAGCAGCGTCGCGACGTCAGCGCCCGGCTGTGCGGCGATGAGCGCCTGCGCGCGGTCGTACGCCAGCGAGCGGATCCGCGATTCCGCGTACTCGCTGTCGTAAAAGTGCGGATCGAGAAAATACGCATTGAGGTAGTGCTCGAGCGCGCGCTCGGGCTCCTTCGTGTTCTTCAGGAAGAATCTGCCGGTCCATCCCTGAACCATCGCGAGCTTCGGCTCGAGCTCGGCGGCGCGGAGGTACGCCTTCTCCGCGGCGGCCGGATCCTTTTCGGCGAGCACCCCGGCGTGGTGGAAGTGGAGAATGCCTTCGTCGGGATACGCTGCCAGCGCCGCCGCGAGCGCCTTCTCCGCCTCGGGTGACTCCGCCCGGAGCAGTTGTTGGACGCGCTCGATCGTCGTCTCGCGCGCCTGCGGATGTGCGTCCGCCCACTGCTTTCGCACCTTCAGCGCGTCGTCCAGGCGATTGGCGCGGACGAGAATCTGCTCGAGAACGGCGAAGTAATCGTGTTCGTCGGGCGCGAGCGCGATGGCCTTCCGAACCAGCGGCTCCGCCTTCTTCCAGTTGCTGCGGGAGATGTAGACGTCGGCCAGCTTCATGAGCGTCGCGGCATCCCCCGGCGCGGCCGCGACGGCGGCGGCGAGGCGCTTCTCGGCCTCCGGACTGTTGTCGAAGGGATCGTCGAGGATCACGAGACGGAAGGCGGGATCGAAGACCTCGTCGCCGAAGTACTGCCGCCGCGCGGCCTCGCTCACGAAGAACGCGGTGAGCCGCTGGCCGTTCGCCTCGAGATGTTTGCTCAGACGCAGATGCGCTTGCGGGTCGAGAAAGCGCTGCGCGTAGTCGGCGCGAAGCTGATCGATCCCGGCGCCCTGAATGGCGGCGCCGGCGAAGAGCGAGACGGCGAGCAGGAATGAGCGCATGCCGTCATTGTAAAAGACCCCGCCGCCGAGGAATGAACCCAGTCCCCTCTCCCCGCCGCGCGGGGAGAGGGCT
>DATLOL010000192.1:0-18891 GCA_035536275.1 Thermoanaerobaculia bacterium | reverse complement strand
GACGTCGAAGGCGTCCGGTTGGACGGCCGAAATGCGCATCCCCTAGTCGCAATTGCGCTTCCCCGAAAAAGACGTGCACACGTGGGGCGTCAACATCAGCCGCTGGCAGGCGCGCCTGCACGAGAGCTCGCGCCTGGTGTTCACTCCGAAGAGCGAGTCGGCGTTCGTGTCGAAGTTCGCCGACCTGACCGGGATCACCGGCATCACGCCGAAGCGGCGGTTCGAAGTGATGCCGTACGCCGTCGGGCGCACGGACCTGCAGAGCCGCGCCGACAATCCGTTCGTCCCGGCGAGCGATCATCGTCTCGACGGCGGCGTCGATGTGAAGTACGGCCTGACGTCGAGCCTCACGTTGACCGGCACGATCAATCCCGACTTCGGGCAGGTGGAAGTGGATCCTGCGGTGTTGAACCTCTCGCAGTTCGAGACGTCGCTCACGGAGAAGCGGCCTTTCTTCACGGAAGGGGCGAGCGTGTTCCGCTTCGGCAACGGCCCGGCCAGCTCGCGCTGGGGCTTCAATATGTCCTTCCCGACGTTTTTCTACAGCCGCCGCATCGGCCGCGTGCCCCAGGGCTTCATCGCGGCCGACTATGCCGACTCTCCCGGCGAGACCACGATCCTCGGCGCCGCGAAGATCACCGGCAAAGTCGGCAAGGGTTGGACGGTCGGCATCTTCGACGCCCTGACCGACGAGGAGCAGGGGTGGTACAGCCTGGGATCCGAAGTCGGCAAGCAGACCGTCGAGCCGATGACGAACTATCTGGTCGCGCGGGCCACGAAGGAGTACGGCAAGGACTCGCGCGCTGGGTTCATGTTCACGTCGGTCAACCGCCGTCTGTCCGACAACCTGGAGCCGGTGCTGCGCAACAGCGCGTACTTCGGCGGCGTCGACGGCTATACGCTCTTCAACGACAAGCAATGGATCGTGGAGTGGCTGGCCGGCGGCTCGATGGTGGAGGGCTCGGAAGACGCCATCGCGCGCACGCAGCGCAACGCCGCGCGCTACTACCACCGTCCCGACGCCGGGCACGTCGAATACGACCCGACCCGGACCTCGCTGACCGGCTACATGGGCCGGGTGATGGTGGCCAAGCAGAAGGGACGCTGGCGTCCGAACCTCCAGGTGCAGGCGCTGTCTCCCGGCCTGGAGCTCAACGACCTCGGGTTCCTCACCCGCACGGACGCGATCTCCACGCACGCCGTACTGCACTACCTCAATACCGATCAGACCAGGTGGACGCGCGAGATCAGCACGTGGGTGAGCAAGTATCAGAACTGGAACTTCGACGGCGACCTGACCGCGAACGGCGTGGGCAGCAACCTCTACGTGCTGCTGAAGAACTACTGGTCGGCGTACATGTGGGGCGGCGGCACGGCCGATGACCGCATCAGCGATCAGTCGACGCGCGGCGGGCCGGTGATGCTGCGCCCCGGGTACAAATACTTCGGCGGCGGCTTCGGCAGCGACAGCCGCAAGAAGTTCTCTGTGTCGATCGAGGGAGAAAAGCTGACCGACGGCTTCGGCGGGACGTCGGACTTCGTCTGGAGCTCGTTCACGTACCGGCCGACGCCGGCCATCCGGCTCTCGGTGACGCCGATGTTCAGCCGCCTGCACGAGATGGCGCAGTACGTGACGACGATTCCCGATGCGACGTACGAGCCGACGTACGGCAATCGCTACGTGTTCGCCACGCTGAACCAGCGCACGCTGGACATCGGCATCCGCACGGAGTGGACGATGAGCTCACGGCTCTCGGCGCAGCTCTACGTGCAACCGTTCATCGCCAGCGGCGCCTACTCGGGATTCAAGTACCTGACGCGCGCACGCGACGACGAATTCACGCCGACCACGCAGACCGGGAATCCGGACTTCAACTTCCGGAGCGTACGCGGCAGCGCCGTGGTGCGCTGGGAGTTCCGTCCGGGCTCGGCGATGTACGTGGTGTGGAGCGAGAACCGTTCGGAGGTGGTGGACGTCGGCGATTTCCGGCCTCGCAGGGACTTCGGCGCGTTACCGAACGCGCCGTCGCAGGACGTGTTCCTTGTGAAGTTCTCCTACTGGCTGCCGATTTAGGGTCGCTCGTGGCGGTTTTGAGGCAACTAGTTGCGTTTTTGAAGCGCAACTAGTTGCGCTGTTTTGGGTAACTAGTTGCCTCCTGAACGCAACTAGTTGCCTCCGTAGCTCAACTAGTTACCTTTTTAGTTCCACTAGTTGCCTTCCAGAGAGCACTAGTAGCGCCGGCGTCACGCCGGCCGGATCGCCGGCCTCCGGCCGGCTCCTCCAACCGCAGGCGTGAATGTCCGTGGCGGTGCGATCGCAGCCTTTCGCGGCCCACTCGCCGCCGCCGCCAACACTCTGTGACTCTTGCGCGACACCACAGACAACCGCCAACCGACAACTGATAACATCAAAACCATGGGCGACGACTTCGGCACCGTCAGCGCTCGACGCGCGAAGGAGATCGAGCTGCTGCGCAAGCATCGCGAGTCGCTCGTGAAGATGCTGGCCGACGTCGACGCGCAGCTCCGTGACCTCGGCGAGATCACCTCCCCCGTCATCGCGCCGCCTGCTGTGCCCCCACGTCATCCGGCGCGGCCGCCCGAGGACGATGACTCGCTCGGATCGCGTCCGATCCTCAACAGCGCAAACACGTGGGAAGAGCCCGAGGCCGCAGCGCAGCCGGGCGGCGGCATGCGCGTCGTGCTGATCTTCGGCGCCGCCGTGCTCGCATTCGCGCTCATCGGCTGGCTGATCTGGCGGGCGAGCTCCGACCGTCCCGCCGCGGACGCCACCATCGAAGAGACCACCACGCCCGCCGAGACCACCACGACGACGAGCGCGGCCGCGGAACCGGAGCCCGGCACGATCGCACCGGTGGAGAGGCCGGCGGCGGCCGCGGCGGCGGGGATGATCGTCACGCCCCGCGCGCACGACTACGGTCTCGTCCGCAAAGGCACGCGGGCCACGCGGCAGTTCTCCTTCCGGAACGATTCCGACGATCCCGTGACCATCGCCCTGGCGCGCTCGCAGTGCCGCTGTCTCTTCTACGAATACGAGGGACTCGTGCCGCCGAAGGCGACCGAGTCGATCACGGTCACGGTCGACGGCGCGAAAGCGAAGGCGGGCACGCTGCGTGAGACGATCAGCGTGACTCCGAAGAGCGGCGGCGCTGGCACATCCTTCGACGTGATCGCAACCGTCCGTTAACTTCGTTCGGACTACAAAACGATAGAGTTCACCCCGAGCGGAGTCGAGGGGTCAACCGCGACGAGAAGGCTCCGCAACCGTCCGTTAACTTCGTTCGGACTACAAAACAGAACACCTGTGTTGTGAAGCCGGCCGTGAAGCACTCCCTTCTACTCTTCCTGATCCTCGTGTCTCCCGCGCTTTTCGCGCAGGAGGCCCCACTCACGCTCGAGCGGGCCGTCACTCTCGCGCTCGAGCGCAACGAGCGTGCAGCGATTGCCGACACGACCGTCGAGGCCGCGGAAGCGCGCGTCAGCCGCGCCCGCTCCGCGTTCCTGCCGCGCGTCGACGTCACCGGCAACTACCGCAATGACTACACGGACACGACCGAGCGCCAGCTCTCGACGGCCGCGCTGCTCACGCAGCCGCTGTTCGACGCGCGCGTGTTTCCGCTCTATCGGCAGGCGCGCTTCGCACGCGAGGCCGCCCGCTTCGGCGCCGTCGAATCGAAGCGCCTTCTTGGCTACGACGCCGCGGCCGTGTTTCTCACCTCGCTCAGCTACGAGCAGGTTCTGCTGGCCGCGATCCGTCGCCGCGACTTCGCCCAGACCAATCTCGACGACGTGCGTGCACGCTTCGAGGCGGGACTGGTCAGCTCGAACGACGTGACCCGCGCGGAGCTCGAGCTCGCGACCGCCGTGCGCGGCGTCGCGCAGGCGCAGGGTGACGTCGAGGCGTCGCGCGTCGATCTCGAGAATCTGATCAAGGCCGATGTGGGTCCGCTCGCGCCGCCGACGGCATTGCTCGACGCGGCGGCCGCGCCGGGGTCGGCCGACGTCGCGTCCGCGCAGCAGCGCCGCAGCGACATCGCCCAGGAGCGCGCCGAGGTCGAAGCGTTGCGTGCCTTCGCCGACGAGCCGCGCGCGCGTTTTCTGCCGTCGGTGAACTTCACCGCGCAGACGCGCAACATCAACGACGGCGCGATCACCAATCGCAACAACGAAGGCTTCTTCAGCTTCAACTTCGCCTGGCCCGTGCTCGACGCGGGACTGCGCCGTGCGGACCGCCTCGAGCGCGAGGCCATCGTACGCGGTGCCGAGCTCGGACTGGAGGCGTCCCTGCGCGACGTCGAGCGCCAGATGCAGAGCGCCGCGGTGCAACTGCGCACCGAGCAGGCCGCGCTGCGCGAGGCGATTGCCGCCGTGCGCGCGGCGCGCAAGAACGCCGAGGAGACCTCCATCCTGTATCGCGAAGGTCTCGCCAGCGCGCTCGAGCTGGCCGACGCCACCCAGCGCCTCTTCGAGGCCGAAGTGGCCGAGGCCACCGCTACCTATCGAATGGCCCTCGCTTATCTCTCGCTGCGCGAGGCCAGTGGAGTTCCCGCGACCGGAGCAACCGAATGAAGAAGATGTTGGCTGTACTCGTCCTCCCTCTCATCGCGCTCGCGTGCTCGAAGAGCGAAGCGAAGCCCGACGGCGCCGGTGGTCCGGGCGGCGCGAAGAAGCGCGACATCGCCTTCCCGGTCGAGGTGAAGCCGGTCGAGTCGCGCCGCGTCGAATACACCGTGACCGCGGTCGGATCGCTCGAGGCCTTCGAGCGCGTGGCCGTGACCTCGCGTGTCTCGGGTGCGGTCGAGCGCGTCCTCTTCTCCGAGGGGCAGGTCGTGACGAGAGGGCAGGCCCTGGTCGAAGTGGAGCCGCAGCGTTACCGGATCGCCGTGAACGCGGCCGAGGCGACGTTGCAGAAGGCGCGCGCGGGACAGGGCGAGGCCCAGGCCGGATACTCGCGCCGCCAGCAGGCCAGCGAGAAGAATCCGGGACTGATCCGCGGCGAAGAGATCGAGACCTGGCGCACGAAGGTGCAGAGCACCGCCGCGGAGGTGGCGCAGGCCCAGGCCGCGCTCGCGCAGGCCCGCCTCAATCTGCGCGACGCATTCGTGCGCGCGCCGGTGAGCGGCATCATCCAGACCCGCACCGTGCAGACGGGCGACTACGTTCCCATCGGAACCGTGCTGGCGACGCTGCACCGCCGCGATCCGCTCCTGCTGCGTTTCACCGTGCCCGAACAGGACGCGATGCCGCTCCGTCCCGGCATCATCGCCCGCTTCAACGTGGCCGAGGATCAGACGGCGCACGAGGCGCGCATCACACACGTCGCTGCGGCGGCGAACCAGGCCTCGCGCATGGTCGACGTCACCGCGAACGTCATCAATCCCAATCGCCCGGAGCTGCGTCCCGGCGCGTTTGCCCGCGTGACCGTGCCCGTCGGCGCGCAGCGCGATGCCCCGGTCATTCCGCAGACGGCGATCCGGCCGAGCGAGAAAGGTTTCCTCGCGTTCACCGTCGACAATGGCGTGGCCCGCCAGCGGGTCCTTACATTGGGGATGCGCACAGCGGACGGCCAGGTGGAAGTGAAGTCCGGTCTCGCCGCGGGCGAGACGCTCGTCATCCGCGGAGCGGAAGCGCTGCGCGAAGGCGTGAAGGTAAAAGTGACGAAGTAGTGGAGCGGCGGGCTTCAGCCCGCCGAACGGGGCCGGCGGGCTGAAGCCAGCCGCTCCACCAGGAACGCTCATGAAAATCACAGAAGCCTGCATCAAGAACCCCGTCTTCGCATGGATGCTCATGCTGGCCACCGTCGTCTTCGGCGGCGTCGCGGCGACGCGCATCGGCATCTCCCAGTTTCCCGACGTCGACTTTCCGACCATCAGCGTCGGCGCGGCGTGGGAGGGTGCGGCCCCGGAAGTGATCGAGCACGACGTGGTCGAGCCGATCGAAGAGGCGCTGATGCAGGTGGAGGGCGTGCGCAACATCACCTCGACCTCGCGACAGGGCTCCGGCAACGTGACCGTGGAGCTCGACCTCTCCCGCAACGTCGACCTGGCCCTCCAGGACGTGCAGACGCGCATCGCCCAGGTGCAGCGCCGCCTCCCGCGGGACATGGAGCCGCCGGTCGTCTCCAAGTCCAATCCGGAAGACTCGCCCATCCTCTGGGTCGGACTGTCCGGCCCCTACTCGCCGCAGGTGCTCGCCGACTACGCGCGCTATCGGGTGAAAGAGAAGCTGCAGACCGTGCCCGGCGTCGGCGAGATCCAGGCCCAGTCGGTCGAGCGCAACGTGCGCATCTGGATCGACTCGGACAAGCTCGATGAGCGCCGCGTCACCGCCAGCGAAGTGTTGCGGGCCATCCAGCAGCAGCACGTCGAGCTGCCCGCGGGCCGCCTCGAGACCTCCGGCCGCGAAGTGAACGTGCGCGTCCTCGGCGAGGCCTTCAACCTCGACGAGTTCCGCCGCCTCGTGGTCAAGGAATCCGAGGGCTCGCCGGTTTATCTCAGCGACGTGGCCATCGTTGAAGACGGCTTCGAAGACGTGCGCCGCGTCTCCCGCGTCAACGGCGAGCCGGCCCAGGGCATGGGCATCCGCAAACAGCGCGGCTCGAACGCCGTGGCCGTCGCGCGCGGCGTCAAGGACCAGATCGCCGAGATCCAGAAGACGCTCCCGCCGGGCATGGAGCTCGGCATCAACTTCGACTCCACGCAGTTCATCGAGGAGTCGGTGCACGAGATCCAGTTCGAGCTACTGCTCTCGGTGATCCTGACCGCGTTCATCTGCTGGCTGTTCCTCGGATCGTTCGGCGCGACGCTGAACGTGATCATGGCCATCCCCATGTCGCTCCTGGGCACGGTGGCCTGCATCTACTTCTTCGGCTTCACCCTGAACACGTTCACCCTGCTGGGACTGGCGCTGGCGGTCGGCATCGTCGTCGACGACGCGATCATGGTCCTGGAGAACATCTTCCGGCACGGCGAGATGGGCAAGGACCGCGTCAGCGCGGCGCGCGAGGGCACGGCCGAGATCAGCTTTGCCGCGCTGGCCGCGACGCTGGCCGTCTGCGCGATCTTCCTCCCGGTCGTGTTCATGAAGGGCATCATCGGGAAGTTCTTCCTGCAGTTCGGCGTGACGCTGTGCATCGCGGTGCTGCTGTCGTACGTCGAAGCGGTGACGCTGGCGCCGGCGCGCTCCGCGCAGATGCTCAAGACCGGGCATCGCCAGTCGAAGCTCGGCCACTTCGTGGACGTCACCTTCGACAAGCTCGCCGCCGGCTACGCGCGCGTTCTCGGCCTCGGCCTGCGCCATCCGATGCTCGTGCTGCTCATGGCCGCGGGCGTATTCGCGGCGTCGATCTTCGTGTTCAAGAAGCTCCCCAGCGAGTTCGTGCCGTCGCAGGACCAGAGCCGTCTGATGGTCCGCCTGCAGGTCGCGGTGGGCTCGAACCTCGAAGAGACCGATCGCGTCTTCCGCCGCGCCGAGAACTACCTCATGCAGCAGAAGGAAGTGATCCGCGTGTTCGGCAGCGTCGGCGGCTTCGGCGGCGGCGGTGGCGGCAGCGTGAACAGCGGCATTCTCTTCGTGACCATGGTCCCGCCCGACGAGCGCGTGGGACAGCAGGAGTTTTCCGCGCGCATCCGCAAGGAGCTGAACTCGTATCCCGGCGTGCGCGCGAACGTGCAGGACCTCTCGCAGCAGGGCTTCACCGGCCAGCGCGGCTATCCGGTCGAATTCTCCGTGCGCGGGCCGGAGTGGGAGAAGCTGATCGAGCTGTCGACGGGCCTGCGCGAGAAGCTCGCTTCCAGCGGATTCGCTACCGACGTCGACACCGACTATCAGGTGGGCATGCCCGAGCTGCGCATCGTTCCGGACCGCGACCGCGCCGCGGACCTCGGCGTTCCCGTCGAGGAAGTGGCCACGACTATCAACGCCCTCGTCGGCGGCGTGCGCTCCGGCAAGTACTCGGCCGGCGGGCGGCGCATCGACATCCGCACGCGTCTTCTGGCCAATCAGCGTACGCGCCCCGAGGATCTGGCGCGGCTGCGCGTGCGCACGGCGGACGGATCGCTCATCCCGATGTCGTCGCTGGTAAAAGAGGACGAGCGTCCGGCCCTGCAGTCCGTGACGCGCCGCGACCGCGAGCGCGCCATCTCCATCTACGGCAACGTCGCACCGGGCAAGTCGCAGAGCGACGCCCTGGCCTACGTCGAGCAGATCAGCAAGGAGCTCCCGGCCGGCTACCGCGCCGTGCTGGGCGGATCGTCGGTGGCCTTCAAGGAGTCGATGGGACAGCTCATGTTCGCGCTGATCCTCGGCCTGGTCGTCGCGTACATGGTCCTGGCCTCCCAGTTCAACTCGTTCCTGCACCCGGTGACCGTGCTCTCGATCATCCCGCTGTCGATCGCCGGAGCCGCGTTCGCGCTGCTCATCACCGGCAAGACCCTGAACATCTTCTCGATGATCGGCCTGCTGCTGCTGATGGGCATCGCCAAGAAGAACTCGATCATCCTCGTCGACTACGCGGTGCAGGGGCAACGCGAGCGCGGTCTCTCCGCCCACGAGTCGATGATGAAGGCCGGCCCGACGCGCCTGCGCCCGATTCTCATGACCACCATGGCCACGATGATGGCCGCCATCCCCCCGGCCTTGGCCCTCGGTCCTGGCTCCGAAACACGCGGCCCGATGGCAGTGGCGATCATCGGCGGTCTGGTGATCTCGACGGCGCTGTCGCTGCTGGTCGTGCCGGCGTTCTTCGTCGTGGCGGACAACGTCAAGACGAAGATCGCGGCGCTGGCGCATCGCGAGCACGAGGAAGAGGCGGAGGAAGCGACCGCGCATTGACGTTGCTGGTTGCTGGTTGCTGGTTTGAGGTCATGAATCGCAAGCAACCAGCAACATAGCAACCAGCAACATTCTGGTTTAGTCTTCTCGCCGGCTCTCGAAAACGCAAACATTGGAGGCGGCTCATGTCCAGACTCTGGAAGACCCTCGCCCTCTCGCTCCTTCTCGCGCTCCCGGCACTGTCCCAGACCGTGACCGGCACCATGCAGGGAACCGTCAGTGACCGTTCGGGCGGCGTGCTGCCCGGCGTTACGGTCACGATCCGCAACTCCGAGACGGGACTCACCCGCATCGTCGTCACGAACGAAGCGGGCTTCTTCAACGCGCCGTTCCTGCCCCTCGGCCTGTACGACGTCGGTGCGGAGCTGGCCGGGTTCGGATCATCGCGGCGCAGCAATGTCCGCGTCGATCTGAACCAGACCACGGCGCAGGACTTCCTGCTCGATCCGGCGGTCACGGAGACCGTGACGGTGACGGCCGACGCGCCGCGCATCAACGTGGCCGACGGCGAGATCAAGCAGACCATGCGCTCGGAAGAGATCATGGCCATCCCCCAGGCCAACCAGACCAGTTTCCTCAATCTGGCCTCGACGTTCAGCGGCTTCGCGGAGAATCCGACCCCCGGCTCGACGAACCTCTCCACGCTGTCCGTCGGCTCGTCGATCAACTTCAACGGCGCCGGCACGCGCGGCGCCACGTTCCAGATCGACGGCGTGAACAACGACGACGCGTCCGAGAACCAGCACCGGCAGGGCGTGGCCCTGGCGACGATCAAGTCGTTCCAGGTGCTCACGAACAGCTTCAGCTCCGAGTTCGGTCGCGGCTACGGCGCGGTCGTGCTCGTGCAGACGAAATCCGGCACGAACGACGTCAAGGGCGAGCTCTACGGCTACGCCCAGGACAACAAGTACAACGAGAAGCCGTTCTTCACGCGCAACGCGCCGAAGCCGGAGAACTACCGCCGGCAGGCCGGATTCGCGGCCGGCTTCCCGATCATGCGCGACCGCCTCTTTGCCTTCGTGCACGCCGACCGTGTGGACAGCCAGGGCGACACGGTGATCACGCGGGCGCTCCTCCTCCCGGCCGACATGCAGCTCCCGCGGCTCACGCTCAACAACAACACGGCTGAGAACCGCGCCTGGCAGGACTCGATCCTGGCCCGCTTCCCGGCCGGCGTCTCGCCGAACGCGACCGATCTCTCCGCCCGCGCCTACCAGTACCCGCAGGCGTTCGAGTTCCCCGACGAAGACTACTCGGCGCGCGTCGACTGGAACGCGTCAGCAGCCAACATGGTCACCGGCCGTTACCAGCGCACGCACCAGATCCGCGACAACGGCGAGGTGATCATCGGCGAGCAGACCAAGTCCGACAACCGCGCGTCGAACTTCGGCCTCACCTGGACGAACGTCCTCAGCTCCAACACCGTCCAGGAAGTGCGTTACGGCCTCGGCCTGCGGTCGACGAACGTGAACATCAAGGCCGGCAACGACGTCCCCATCGTCCGCTTCGCGGGCATCACCTTCGGTCCGATCATCGGCAACGCCGGCGCGTATCCGATCAACCGCAACCAGCGCGACCAGCAGTTCGTCTACAACCTCTCGACGTCGCGCTGGGCCGCGCACACGCTCAAGGTGGGCACGGACATCCGCCGCTCCAACCTCGACGACCGCGCCTCGAGCAACACCCGCGGCTTCTGGAACTTCACCACCGCCTGCGGCGGCGTGACGTACCCCTCCTCCATCCACGCCTTCTTCGCCGGCTGCGTCAACTCGTACCAGGTCAGCTTCGGCCCCGACTACCTCGAGAACCGCCTCGAGGAGGCGAACGTGTACGTGCAGGACGACTGGCGTCCGTGGAACAACCTCACCCTCAACCTCGGCGTGCGCTACGAGCACGTGAGGGCACCCGAGGAACGGCAGGGGCGGCTCGACTATCCGTACACCGACACGTCGTACGTCGACCCGCGCCTTGGCCTGGCGTACGTCCCGAACTGGGGCGGCAACCGCTTCCTGCGCGGTCTGACCGGCGGCAACGGACGCTTCTCCATCCGCGCCGGCTACGGTCACTATCACGGCCGTATTTTCCAGTCGATCTTCTCTCAGGGCGGCGCGAACCCGCGCTTCAATCCTCCCTACGGTGCCTCGTACGCCATCACCTCGGGCACGAATATCTCCAATCCGGCCCGGGACTTCGTACAGACCGGCCGCATCACCATCACCAAGATCGATCCCGAGCTGAAGATGCCGGAGACGCGGCAGTGGAACCTCACCTTCGAGCGCCAGGTGTTCAGCGCCGCTCGCATCCGCGCCAGCTACATCGGCACGTTCGGTCGCAACCTGATGCAGTATCGGTTCGATAACCTGCCGGTGAAGCCGGGCACGCCCGGTTCGCCGTGGACCATCGCCGCCGACGTCCGCTGCGCCGGCACCGGCACGCCGGGCGTTGCGGTCAACGCCGCGTGCCCGGTCCCGGTTCCGATCGGTCCGAACGAAGTCAGCCTGCGTCTGCCGCGCACGAATGAACGGCGGCCCGACGCGCGCTACACGACGAACCTCGAGGTCACCAACGGTGCGAAGAGCTGGTATCACGGCGGTCAGCTCGAGTTCGAGACGGGCCTCATGCACGGGTTTCAGGGACGCATGACCTACA
This sequence comes from Thermoanaerobaculia bacterium, assembly GCA_035536275.1. Classification (GTDB taxonomy): domain Bacteria; phylum Acidobacteriota; class Thermoanaerobaculia; order Gp7-AA8; family Gp7-AA8; genus QHVT01. The sequence continues at coordinate 7,389 of DATLOL010000192.1, read as the reverse complement.
CGCTCAGCAAGAGCATCGATACGGGCTCCGAGGCGACGGCCTCGGGCGTGGGCGACCTGAACATCTTCCCTGAAGACGAGCACTACAAGCGCGGCCTGTCGCGCTTCGACACGCGTCACCGCTTCACGATGACGGGCAGCTACGCGCTGCCGTTCTTCCGCGAGAACCGCGGCGCGCTCGGCCAGATCCTCGGCGGCTGGCAGGTCTCGACGATCATCCGTCTCGCCTCGGGCACGCCGTTCACCATCACCGACAGCGGCGCGCCCGACCTCGACTTCGACGGCGTCTCGAATTTCCGCCCGATCGCACTGGACCCGAACTGGGGCGGCGGCTGGCACGTCGACCATCCGATGGACTCCGCGGAGAAGATGAACCCGACCAAGTTCCGCCGCGCCACGGTCGACGACAAGCTCGAAGACCTGATGGGCCGGAACACCTACTACAGCGACGGCCTGGAGCAGGTCGACCTCGGCCTCTACAAGAGCTTCGGCGTCCTCGGCCAGAGCGTGGTCCTGCGTCTCGACGTCTTCAACCTGTTCAACCACATCACCTGGGGCATCCCCACGACCGATTTCGCGAACGTGAACTTCGGCCGGATTCTCTCGACCAACTACACGCCGCGCACGTTCCAATTGGGGGCGAGGTTCTTGTTCTGATGATGATGTTGCTGTGTTGCTGGGGGACTGTCGTGAAGCTGGCGCGATCCCCCAAGCAACATAGCAACACAGCAACCAGCAACACATACCTGCGCACGTGTGCGGCTCTCCTCGTCGTCGTTGCGGCCTCCGCCGCCCTCGCGGATCCGCGTGTGATCGCCGGCGCAAAGCAGCAGGTCGGCGTCACGCGCGGGTACGATCCGGCATACCGGAAGATCGGCTATCCGAACGGCGACGTGCCTCGCGAGACCGGCGTCTGCACGGACGTGATCATCCGCGCCTACCGCAACGCCGGCCGCGACCTGCAGGTGCTGGTGCACGAGGACATGAAACGCAACTTTTCCGCGTATCCGCGCAACTGGGGACTGCGCAGGCCGGACACGAACATCGATCATCGCCGCGTCCCCAATCTGGCGACGTTCTTCACGCGGCGCGGGGGCAAGCTTCCCGTATCGCGCCGCGGTGCGGACTACAAGCCCGGCGACGTCGTGACGTGGCGGCTGTCGTCAGGCGTGCCGCACATCGGCCTCGTGTCGGACGTGCGCGCGCGGGGCACAGACCGTTACCTGGTCGTGCACAACATCGGCGCCGGCGCGAAGATCGAGGACGTGCTCTTCGCGTACGCGCTCACGGGACACTTTCGATGGCCTGTCTAAAAACTTTATCCCGCGTCTGCGCGCGGGATAAATTCACGCCCCGATGGCCGCATTCACCTCATCCGGCTTCTCGAAGTTCGAGAGATGACCGGCGCCCGCGATTTTCACCAGTCGCGCGTTCGGGATCGCACTCTCCATCCGCTCCGCGTCCGACGGCGGCGTGATCTTGTCCTCTTCCCCGACGATGATCAGCGTGGGCACATCGATCGACGGCAGCAGTGACGAGGAGTCGGGCCGCGTGGCCATGGCCCGCAGCGCGGCCTTCACGTACTCCGGCGAAGTCGTCATCATGATCTCGCGCACGCGTGGCTTCAGTTCCTCGGCGACGACCATCTTCGGCAGCATCGCGTCCGCCACCGCGGCGACGCCCTCCTGCTCGACCTTCGCGATGCTGTCGTAGCGTCCCTTGCGCGCTTCGTCCGTGTCCGCGGTCTCGCGCGTGTCGATGAGGATCAATCCGTTCACGCGCTCCGGGAACAGACGCCACACGGCGAAGCAGATATAGCCGCCCATCGACAGTCCGGCGATGGTGGCCTTCTCGATGCCCCGCGCGTCGAGTTGCGAGACCGCGAAGCGCGCGTAGTCGTCCATCGACTCCAGCGCGGGCAGCTCGGGCATCAGGTGATCGAAGCCGCGAATGGCGCGCTGCTTCTCGAAGATCTGCGACGTCAGCGGAAAGCCGTGGAGCCAGAGGATCATTGCTTTAGTTTATCCCGCGCGCAGACGCGGGATCTCGGGTGCTACTGCGGCGCCCGAGCGACATGCAGCGCAGGTGCATCCGAGATCCCGCGTCTGCGCGCGGGATAGACTAATCACCTGCACCCGCTCGACGCCGCGATCATCGTCCTCTATCTCGCCGCCGTCCTCGGCGCGGGGTTCTTTTTCGCGAGGCGGCAGAAGACCACACGACAGTATTTCGTGGCCGGACACGATGTGCCGTGGTGGGCCATCGCCGCGTCGATCGTCGCCACCGAGACGTCCACCATCACCTTCATCTCCGTCCCCGGCATCGCCTTCGCCCAGGGCGGCGATTTTCGTTTCCTGCAGCTCGTCCTCGGGTACATCACCGCGCGGCTGATCATCGCCGCGTTCTTCATGCCCTGGTACTTCCGCGGCGAGCTCGTGACCGTGTACGAGCTGCTGCAGACGCGGTTCGCGCCGTCGGTGAAAGCGCTCGCGGCGTCGCTGTTCGTGGTGATGCGGACCATCGCCGACGGCGTGCGCCTGCTCCTCACCGCGTACGTGCTGGTGGCGCTCTTCGAGCAGCTCGGCGTGAGCGGCGCGATCATCGGACTGGGCGTGGTGATGACGGTCTTCACGCTGGCCGGCGGCATCGAGGCCATCGTGTGGATCGAGGTCGTGCAGTTCGTGATCTACATCGTTGGAGCGATCGCGGCGATGGTCATCCTGCTCGGCGATGTGGGGTTTGCCCAGACCATCGCCGTGGGAGAGGCAGCACAGAAGTTCCGGCTGTTCGACTTTGGGCTCGATCTGACGAAGACGTACACGTTCTGGTCGGGTCTCATCGGCGGCACGTTCCTGACGCTCTCCACGCACGGCACCGATCAGTACATGGTGCAGCGCTACCTCTGCACCGATCGCCCGCGCAGCGCCGCGAAGGCGGTGATTACCTCGGGATTCGTGGTGCTCGTGCAGTTCATCGGCTTTCTCTTCATCGGCGTGCTGCTGTACGCCTTCTACGGCGCGAACGCGCCCGTCGCGGCGCCGGACCAGATCTTCCCGCACTTCATCGCCAACCATCTGCCGCCCGGCCTGTCGGGGCTGGTGGTGGCGGCGATCCTCGCCGCCGCGCTGTCGTCGTCGCTGAGCGCGATTGCCGCGACGGTGGTCGCGGACCTGATGCGCCCGCGCGACGAGCGCCGCGCGATGCAGCTCTCGCGAGTGATCATCGTCGTCGCCGGCATCGCCCAGATCGCGGTCGGCGTCGCGCTGCAGCACACGACGCGCTCCGCGCTCGGCACCGCCCTCGCCGTCACGTCCCTCATCAACGGCCCCATCCTCGGCGTCTTCTTCCTCGGCGCGACCAAACGCGCCGGCACGTCCGCGGCGCTGCTGGGCATGACCTCGGGGCTGGTCGCGGTGGGCATCGTCGCCTTCGCGACGAAGGCCGCGTGGCCGTGGTACGCGGTGGTGGGGAGCCTGGTGACGGTGGGCGTCGGGTTTCTATTTTCCAGTTTATCCCGCGCGTAGACGCGGGATCTCGGATCTCGCCGCAGCGCGTAACGACGCTGGCTAGCGTCGCGCAGGTGCACCGGAGATCCCGCGTCTGCGCGCGGGATAAAGTGAAAAGGGGCGGGATAAACTGCGAGGCCGTGGATCTCGACCGGAAAATCGGCCGCCTCTTCACCGTCCCAGCCCGCGCACTGACCGACGACGTGATTCATCACGTTCGCGACAACCATGTCGGCGGCGTGATCTGGTTTCAGTCGACGACCGACGTCGTGGTCCGCGCCAACGAGCAACTCCAGGCGCTCGCCGAGGAGCCGCTGCTGATCAGTGCGGACCTGGAGGCGGGGATGGGGATGCGTTTCACCGACACCGTCTGGTGGCCGCCGGCGATGGCCCTCGCCGCGACGGGCGATCTCGAGCTCGCGGAGGAGCAGGCCCGGGTCACGGCCGAGGAGGCGCGCGCCGTGGGCGTCAACCACGTGCTGGCGCCGGTGTGTGACGTCAACGTCGATCCGCGCAATCCCGTGATCAACACCCGCAGCTTCGGCGAGGATCCGCATGAAGTCGCGAAGTACGTCGCGGCAACCGTGCGCGGACTGCGCGCGGGCGGTTGTCTGTCGACGGCGAAGCATTTTCCCGGTCACGGCGACACGCACGTCGACTCGCATCGCGCGCTGCCCGTCCTCGACGTCGATCGCGCGCGTCTGGAGCAGGTCGAGCTGGTGCCCTTCCGCGCCGCCATCGACGCCGGCGTCGACTCGGTGATGATCGGCCACCTCGGCGTCCCGTCGCTCGATCCCACGCCCACGCCCGTGCGCGGCGAATTCGAGAACGTGTGGGGAACGACACGCGAAGAGGTGACGCACGACGGGACCATGCCCGCGACGCTCTCCGCACCCGTGATCGCGCTCCTGCGGTCCATGGGCTTCCACGGCCTGGTGATGACCGACGCGATGGACATGGGCGGCCTCGCCGCGCATTTCGATCCGGGCGAGGCGGCCGTTCGGGCGATCGAGGCGGGGGAGGATCAGATCTGCTATTCGCCGGACACGGATGCCGCGATCGCGGCGGTGAAGGCGGCGGTGAAGAGCGGGCGGATTCCGATGGCGCGCATCGATGAGGCGCTATCGAGGATTCCGGAGTGGTGGAGGACGGGCAATCCTGCCTGTCCGGACAGGCGGGATCGCCTGTCCCCCACCTTCATCGCACGCAAGTCCATCGCGCTCGTGCGCGACAACAGTGGTCTCCTGCCTTTGACGGCGAAGAACGTCGCCATCCGCGCGTGGGCCGAGGATCCGATCGAGTTCACCGACGAAGGCAACGTGGAAACCGCGGACGTCATCATTCTTCTATTGGGCATCCGGCCGCGTAGCGGGAAGGGGAATCTCAACGTGCCCGAGGAGGCGAAGCGCATCGCCGGGAAGCATGCGAGGAAGACCATCGCCGTCTCGCTGGGCAGTCCCTACATGGTGCGCGAGCTGGGCGACGTCAGCACGTTCATCGCGGCGTGGGGCGTGCAGCCGGTGCTGCAACATGCGGCGATGCAGGCCATCCGCGGAGAGTTCGAGATGACCGGAAGGGTGCCGGTGACGATATGAAACGTGCGCTTCCGATCCTGCTCCTCCTGCTGGGCGCGTGCGCGACGTATCGCGCGCCACAGCAGACCGCCATCGACCGCGCCATCGAGGTCGCGATCGAGCAGCAACGCATCCCCGGCGGCGTACTCTGGATCGAGCACGACGGCCGCGTCTACAGGCGCGCGTACGGCCGCCGCATGCTCGTGCCACACGTCGAGGAGATGACCGCGGACACGATCTTCGACGCCGCGTCGATCACCAAGCCGGTCGCCACCGCGTCGTCCATTCACGTGCTGATCGAGCAGGGGAAGATCGCGCTCGATGAGAAGGTGCAGACCTATCTTCCCGACTTCGCCGATCCGAACATCACCGTCCGCCACCTCCTCACCCACACCTCGGGACTGCGCCCGGGCACGACGCCCGCCGCGCTGCTGGAGGAACGCCCGCTCAACACGCCTGGTGCGATCTTCCGCTACTCCGACGTCAACTACATGCTCCTCGGCGAGATCGTCCGCCGCGTTTCCGGCGAGCCGCTGGACGTCTTCGCGAAGAAGCACGTCTTCGAGCCGCTGGGGATGAAGGACACGACCTTCCGTCCCGCGCAGAACGCGCGCATCGCGCCGACCGAGAACGGACTGCACGGCGTCGTGCACGATCCGACGTCGCGCGCGATGGGCGGCGTGGCCGGTCACGCGGGGATGTTCACGACCGCCGCGGACCTGGCGAAGTTCGCGCGCTTCGCCATGGATCATCCGCTGCTGAGCAAAGACATCTCGCCACCCGAGGTGGCGATCCGGCGCACGGGGGGTTTCGACCTCGACTCCGCGTATTCTCGTCCCGGCGGCGATCGCTTTCCCGCCGGCTCGTTCGGCCACACGGGCTGGACGGGCGGCTTCCTCTGGATCGATCCCGCCTCGCGCTCGTTCTACATCTTCCTCTCGAACCGCGTGCATCCCGACGGCAAAGGGAGCGTGGTCGCGCTGCAGAAGGAGCTCGGCAATCTCGTCGGCGAATCGTTCGGCTTCGCGCCGTACCCGCGCCGGGTGAAACACGTGATCGGGGGCGGCGATGCGCAGAACGGCATCGACGTCCTGCACGCGAGCGGCTACGAGTCGCTGCGCGGCATGCGGGTCGGGCTGATCACGAATCAGAGCGGCATCGATCGCACCGGCAATCCCACCGTCGATCTCCTGCGCAGCGCGCCGGGGGTCACGCTCGCGGCGATCTTCACGCCCGAGCACGGCCTGCGCGGCACGTTCGACGACAAGGTCGCGGACGAGAGCTATACCGGCATTCCGGTCTACAGTCTCTACGGCGAGCGGCGCAAACCATCGCCCGAGCAACTGCGCGGACTCGACGCGCTCGTCTTCGACGTGCAGGACATCGGCACGCGCTTCTACACCTACATCTCCACGATGGGGATGGCCATGGAGGCGGCGTCCGAGGCGAGGGTGAAATTCATCGTACTCGATCGTGTCAATCCGATTGGTGGAGATGTCGTAGAGGGTCCGGTCCTCGAAGGCGAGATGAACTTCACCGGATGGCATCCCATCCCCATCCGTCACGGCAAGACCGTGGGCGAGCTCGCGCAACTGTTCCGCGACGAGCGCAAGATCGCCGTCGACCTCACCGTGATTCCGGTGAAAAACTGGAAGCGCGAGCAGTGGCAGGACGAGGCGGGACTGCCGTGGGTGAACACGTCGCCGAACATGCGCTCGCTGCACGCCGCGGCGCTGTATCCCGGGATCGGCTTGATGGAGCGCGCCATCTCCGTCGGCCGCGGCACCGACACGCCCTTCGAGATCCTCGGCGCGCCGTACATCGACGGCGCTGCTCTGGCCCGCGAAGTCGGTCCGCTCGCGGGCCTGACCCTGACCCCGGTGCGCTTCACTCCCACGGCGAGCGTGCACAAAGGAGAGGAGTGCGGCGGCGTGCGTCTGACGATCACCGACCGTTGCGCGCTGCGCTCGGTGCAGGCCGGACTGGCGATCGCGGCGGCCCTCGTGCGGCTGTACGGCGAGAAGTTTCCGGTGGACGAGATGCAGCCGTTGTTGCGGCACAAGGGGACGCTGGAGGAGATTCGTTCTGGCCGAGTGCATGTCATCCCGACCGGAGCGAAGCTCAGTGGAGGGACCTGGGCGGGGGGCGAAACATCGGGCCGTGGAGCCGCCCTCCCAGAGACGATGAGTAGGCCAGCCTCCTAAGCGGCGTCACGGAGTAACGTGCGCCAATCTAAGTCGGGCTCGAAGCCCAAAGAAGGAGGCCAGCCGTGAACCATGTTGCCATTGATCTCCATGATCAGTACAGCCA
>DATLOL010000191.1:0-7836 GCA_035536275.1 Thermoanaerobaculia bacterium | reverse complement strand
AGCAGGATGTTGAACAGCTCGGGGTGAGCCTTCTCGATCTCGTCCAGCACGACCACCGAGTGCGGGTGCTTGCGCACGGCATCGGTCAACAGCCCGCCCTGGTCGAAGCCCACGTAGCCGGGCGGCGCGCCGATCAGCCGCGACACGGTGTGACGCTCGGAATACTCGCTCATGTCGTAGCGCAGCAGCTCGATGCCCAGCACCTTGGCCAGCTGCTTGGCCAGCTCGGTCTTGCCGACGCCGGTCGGACCGGAGAAGAGGAAGGAGCCGATGGGCCTGTCCGCGTTCCCGAGGCCGGAGCGAGAAAGCTTGATGGCACTGACGATCTGCTGGATGGCGTGATCCTGACCGTAGGTCACGCGGCGCAGATCGGCGTCGAGCGCGAGGAGCCGATCCTTCTCACTGACCGCGACGGTCCGGGGCGGAATCTTCGCCATCCGGGCAATGACGGTCTCGACTTCGTGCACGCCGATGACGTCCGAGTCGCCGGGAGTCCTAGCCGCCGCGTCTCCGAGTGATGCCTCGGCGACCTGGCCGCTCGGCGACTCGCCGACTGCGCCCCGCAGCATCCTCGCCCGCGCCCCCGCCTCATCCAGTACGTCGATGGCCTTGTCCGGCAGATGGCGGTCGTGGATGTACTTCGCCGCGAGCTCCGCCGCGAGGCGGATCGCTTCCGGCGTGAACGTCACGCCGTGGTGCTCCTCGTAGTACTTCTTCAAACCGGTGAGGATCTCGATCGTCTCGTCGACGGTCGGCTCGCCGATCTCGATCTTCTGGAAGCGGCGGGCCAGGGCGCGGTCGCGCTCGAACGACTGCTTGTACTCGCCGTAGGTGGTCGAGCCGATGACGCGCAGCTTGCCCGAGGCGATGGCCGGCTTGAGCATGTTCGACGCGTCCATGGTGCCGCCGCTGACGGCGCCCGCTCCGACGATGGTATGGATCTCGTCGATGAACAGGATCGCGTTCTTCTTCTCCGTCAGTGCGCCGATGACCGCCTTGAGGCGCTGCTCGAACTCGCCGCGGTACTTCGTTCCCGCCAGCACAGCGCCCATGTCCAGCGACCAGACCTCGGTCTTTTCGAGGACGGCGGGCACGTTCCCTTCGTGGATCTTCAGCGCCAGCCCCTCGGCGATCGCGGTCTTGCCGACACCGGGCTCGCCGACGTACAGCGGATTGTTCTTGCGGCGGCGGCAGAGGATCTGGATGGTGCGCTCGAGCTCCGCGGAGCGGCCGATGACCGGATCGATCTCGCCCTTCGCGGCGCGATCGAGCAGGTTCACGGCGAAGCTCTTGAGCGGATCGCGCCCCGGCGCGGTCCCTTCTTCCTCGACGGCGATGCCGGCCGGCGTGATCTCGCCCGCGCCCTCTTTGGGGATGCCGTGGGAGATGTAGTTGAGGACGTCCAGCTTGGAGATGCCCTGGCTCTTGAGCAGGTAAACCGCGTGCGACTTCTCGGCCTGGAACAGCGCGGCCAGCATCTGGCCGGTGTCGACTTCCTTGCGGCCGGAGCTCTGCGCGTGGAGCTGCGCGTACTGGATGACGCGCTGGAGCATGGTGGTCAGCGTCGGCTGGAGGTCGGAGTCCTCGACCTGGTCGTAGGTCTTGTCGATGAACGTGTCGAGCTGCTGTTTCAGCTCCTCGACCTCGCCGCCGCAGGCGCGGATGACGTCGACCACGATGCGGTCGTGGAGGAGGGCGAACAGCAGGTGCTCGAGGGTGACGTACTCGTTGCGGCGGCGGATGGCCTCGTTCACCGCGAACTCGAACGTCGCTTGCAGGGTCTTGGCAATCATCGTCGGCCGACGAAACGCAGGAAGCGGGCTCGAAATGCCGGGCTCACGCCCACCATTTCCCCCATCCCGCCGGCACGCGCCGCAGCGCGTTGGTCCCGCAATGAATCTCGCCGTGACGCACATGGTAGTACCAGGCGTCGATCCACGCCGGACGCTTTCCCTGGGCCACGATCAACGCGTGCGTGTAGGCCTGAAAGAGATCCACCGATTTGGTGCCGGGGATGGTGAGGTGATGCCAGCCGTCCCGGAGCTCGAGCGGCCAGTCGTTCTTCGGGTCTTCCTCGGACGTGAGCTTCTTTGGACCGAATGCGCTCAAGTTCGCCTTGCGGATCGCCTCCACGCGCGCGGCCGGCGGCGTGCCGAGAGGGAAGGAATCCTGAAACTCGTCGGCGATCTGGGTGATGCTGCGGATGGTCTGCTCGTAGCCTTCCTCGTCCTGCCTGCGGCTGATCCACACCTTGACCGTGTGGAGGTGCTGCTTCTCGAACCATTCCGGCGTGACCATGTTCGCGATGGAGTCGAGCTTTTCTTCGCGGAGGACGCTGCGGACGACCTTCGCTGCATCCTCGAGCGCCATCCGCGGGCCGAACGGGTTCGGCACGAGGACTACGTCGTCGACCAGCTGCAGGTTGACCATGTTCGGCGTGAGAGCCGTAGTGGCGCCGACGGACAGCGCCCGCGATTGGTTCGCGCATTCCTCGCCGGTCAGCATCTCGTCGTCGAACAGCACCGGCACCTTGCGGATCGGAAACCGCGGCAGCTCCGAGCGGAGTTGCTGGTCCAGCGACTCGAGCCGCTTGTCCACGAGGCGATTCGTGAAGCAGGTCTCGAAGTACATCAGCTCGTAAATGCTCATCTTCGCCGGGTAGTAATCGCGGCGCGTCTTCGAGCCGAAGTGATAGCGCACCGGCGAGCCGGGACCGGCGCGGGAGTGCCAGTCGTACATCTTCAGGTAGATGTTCGGCGGCTCGGCGCCGGAGATGGTGGCGTCGGATCCCGGCCACTGCGACTCGCGCACGGGATGTTCGTGCAGCCACATCTTGCCGCGGAACATGCGCGTCATGGGATGGGTGCCGCGATGCATGTCGTGACGCACGTCGATCAGGGGATGCCACTTGTCCCAAAGGTCGTCGCCGTCCTCGGCGTACAGCGACGCGGCGACGATCATCAGTCTCCGCGCGATTTCCGGCGCGGCGCGGAAGATCACCGGCGTTGTCCCCGGCATGAACGAGATCAGCTCATCCACGTGCGCCACCGCGAGCCACGACGTGTCGACTTCGATCACCGGCTGCAGCGACGTCGCGTCGCCGAACATCTTCCGCACGTCGGGATCCATCGGGCGCTCCTGAGACGTGCCGATCACCACCATTCCGAACGGCGCGCCGGGATGCGGCGGAGAGACTTCGATGTTGCCGCCGTAGGTGACCGAATCGTGGATCAGCTCGAGACGATCCCACAGATCTCCCGCATCCGAATCGGGCATCACGTACGAGAGCTCTTTCCCGTCGATCATCCATGAGAGGCGCACGTGGCCGAAGCCATAGGTCGCGTGCGCGAACGCGTCACGCACTTTCGCCTTCGCGGTCTTCACCAGCTCGGCGAGGTCTTCGTGCGGGAGCTTTGCTGCCGCTTCGTTCGCGATCGCGTCGAGCTCGATCTCGAGCTGCCGCAGTCCGTAGAGCGCGTCGGTCACCGTCGTCGGCGGCGCGCTCTTCTTCCGTTTCCTGCCGAGGAGCTCCGAGAGCCGTTTCACGACGGAGGTGAGATGTTCGCCGGTCAGGGAGATGCTCTTGAATGCGCGGAGGATGCGCAGGGTGTCTTCGAAGCGCACGAGCTGCATGCCCTCGCCGTCCACGACTTCCACGGTGCGGTCCCAAAGGTCCTGGATCACGCCGAGGTTGCGCGACGGAAAGTGCGAGCGTACGACCTGGGAGAGGTTGCGCTCGTCCGTGTTGATCGCCGCGTTCTTCCCAACGCGCGGCATGTGCACCAGTGTGGGCATCGCGCGGCGGGGAGTGACGACGGCAGCGAGCTGAAACTGGTCCTGGATCCAGGCGTCGCTCGCGCAGTCTTTGCGCGCGATGAGCCGCAGCTTCGTGCCGATGGCGTCGCGCACGTCGCGGATGGCCGGACCGTTGTCGGGACAGTGGGCCATGTACACGGCGACGACCGGCGCGTCATCGCCGAGGAAGAGCAGCGGGGCGACGCGGAACGCACGCGCCGCGAGCGCGGTCTCCTCGCCGCCTGCGATTCCGTACGCGGTCAGCGTGAACGCGCCGCTGTCCGGCTTCTGCGGCGAGGGCGGCTCGGACGCCTCGAGGTGGAAGCGATGAGTGCCCGCCTCGCGCGGCAGCTCGTACTCGAATGCGCCGCTCTGCGTCATCGGCCGGCGCGTGTCGTCCAGCAGAATGGGATCGGCGTCGCCGCGGATGCGCAGCAGGAGGCGCTCGTACATCTCCAGCGCGCTCTTGGCGATGCGCACTTCCACCATCAGCAGCTCGTCGTCGCCGCCGGTGCGCGTGGGACGCGTGTGATCGCCTCCCACGGACGCACCGGCGACGGGCTTCGAGGGCAGCGTACGGCTGTCGCGGTCGACGTTCAGACCGAGGATGGCCGAGGCGGCGTGAATCTCGACGTCGGCCATGTCACGGCTGCACGTCTTCGCCGGTCATGCTGTCGACGAGCGCCTTGATCTCGTCCGGATCCTGCAGCATCACCAGAGTCGTCGGCACCGTGACCTCCCACGGCTTGGAGTCCTCCACATACGGGATGTCTTCGTCGGGCTTGCCCAGGTTCTCGGTGATCTCGTCGATGATCGAGACGTACAAGTCGTCGCCGATCAGCGGCGCGTCGCTGCCATTCCAGACGTTGCCTGTCTTGGAGAAGTACGCCACGGCCTTCTCGAATCCCGGCCGCACCGGCACCTGCACGCGCGCGCCGCCCGCCCGCAGAAACGCGGCGAAGTCGGGATCGGGGTCGTCCATCCGCAGCGCGCCGGTCCACCGCGCCGGGCGTCCCCAGAAGTACGGGTACAGCACCCAGCTCATGCTCGACCACTCGAACGCGTTCTCGAAGAAGCGGATCTGCGGAGCGACTTTCTTCAGGGTCTTGAGGTTCATCACCGGCGGCGTGCCGCTCCACATCCCGGCATTGATGCTGGTCTGCCCGGTGAAGATCATGATCACCAGCTTCTTCAACTCCTCACGCACGAGCCGGCGATTCTCGAGCGGATTGCGGCCGAGGATCACCGGACCTTTCTGCATCTCCAGCTGGGCCAGGCGCTCCTCGTACTCGCTCTTCTTTCGCAGGTAGCCGGACATGATGGCGTCGAACGTGTTGAGCTGCCACTGGTTGACGGCGTGATTGGTGCGCACGCAGAAGATGTCCGCGGACGCGCTGTAGGACGTGTACCGCTGGGTCCAGATGTTGATGGAGATCTCGCCCGCGATGGGATCGTCGAATTTCACGCCTTGGCTGTTGGCCATCTGTCCACCGACGTAGACATGAAGGTGATCGGTCTCGAAGACCGCTACTTCGGGGTCCTTGTTTTTCGGCCGGATGGTGCCGGCGGCCGTGGCGATCGCGCGGTGCGCCTTGTAGTGCTCGGGGATGGCGACCTTGCCCGAACCGTGCACGTCCTTCGGCTCCTCGCCTTCCGGCGCGTGGTCTTCCTTCGACCCGAACCAGGCCACGTTGCGCGAGTACTGCGGCGGCGCCTTCACCCCCGTCACTTCGTATCGCAACAGGTACGGCTGATAGTTCCAGGAGTCGAGGTGCTCGGGACGGAGCGGCACGGACAGGTTCCCGGACTTGTATCGCGGCGGCACCGGAGCCGTGAGCCCGGTCTCGGTGTCCACGCTGTCCACCATCGCCCACAGGAACCAGGCCGCGGGCTCGGGCACGAAGAAGTCGTACATCATGCGCTGCCCGTAGCGGAACACCTGCGCGTCGTAGACCTTGTTCAGCCAGCGGTAGATGCCGCGGGTGTTCCCGGTCGGCGCGACGCTGTTGTCGATCTTGTGCTTGTTGATCTCTTCGGTCTGCTCGAGGATGCGGATCTTGCGCTCCTCGCGAACCTTCGTGCGGAGCTTCTCGCTGATCTTCTCGGTGACCTCGCGGGAGACTTTGACCGCGGTCTTCTTCGTCTCCTCCAGCTCGGACTCGAAGGAAGCCTTCATGTTCGCGGACATGGTCACGGGGCCGTAGGTGGCCGAGACCGCGGTGCCACCCTCGATGCCGAAGGCGCGCTTCGTCGTCTCCTCGGCCTCGCTCAGCATCTCGTTGCGATCGGTGGACTGGAGATCGCGATCCTTCTCGGTCTCTTCCGACGTCTCGACCGTGATCGTCTCCTCACGCAGGCTGAGGCGGCGGTGCTCGCGCTCGCGCAGCTCGCCTTTGAGGATGTTCTCGACGTGGGCGAAGTCGGCCAGCTCGTAGCGCTTGAGGGTTTGCTTGACGATGAGCAGGTCGCCGACGCCGGCCGCGAACGGCGGAAGGGCAATGTGCTTCGGATCGGCCTGGATGGTCCCGCCGCCCATCCGCATGAACTGGTCGGCGTCGAGGCTCACGCCGCCGAAGCGGATCTGCTTCGACTCCTTCGGCGCCGGCAGCGATGCGGCCGTGCGCTCGATGCGCTGCTCGATGGCGTTGACCGCGCTGTACGGATTGTCGATCTTCAGCCCGGCCAGGACCTGCTTTGCGGCGGGGGAGAGCGCGTCGGCGACATTCTTCGACAAAGCGATCTGCGCGCGCTGCACCGGCGGCGGCGCGGCCGCGGCTCGACCTTTCGGCGCTCCGGCGCCACTCACCGGCGCGCGGCTCTCCACGGCGTCGCTGCGATCGAGCGCCTCGATCAACTCGTTGCGCGCTTCGATCAGTCGCCGGAGCTCTTCGCGCTTCTTCGTCGTGGCCTCGTCTTCCTCAGGTTCGGGCGGGGCCGGTTTGGGATCCTCGGCCGGCGGGCGCTCGATCTCCGGATCGGGAATGACCAGGACCACGCGGGCGAGGTAGTCGTTCAGCGAGAGATCGCCTTCGGGTTTTCCGCCGTCGTTGATGATGTGCAGCAGCTTGATGGCGCGGGCGACGAAGTCGCGGCCGGGCGTGCTGTTCTCGTCATCCGTGTCGAGGAGCGCGTCGGCGTAGAGCGTCTCCGCGAGGCGCTCGGCGAGGGCGTCGTCATCGGCCAGCTTCGCGAACGGTTTGAAGTCGAGATCCTTGACCGGTGTGCGGCCGTTCTCATCGGTCCAGTCGAAGAACGCGCGCATCTCGGCCGGAAGGTCGGCCGTGCTGCGGACGTAGCGATCGGAGTCGCGCGCGGCGCGGACGACCTGTGCGACCGCTTCTTCCGTCCGTCGCTGGCGCGGGATGGCCCCGGTACTTTGTGCAACCGGCGGAAGATTGCCTTTCAGGGCGAAGTCGAGGAAGTGGGGACGCTTTTTCTTGTCCTTGACGGGCGGTTTTTTCTTGCGGGGCTGACGCAGGGCGAGGAACCGGAACACAGGCTCTTGGGCCATCTTCCCTCCCATATTGCCTTATGGTTCCTGCCTGCGGGCGGAAGTCTACACTTCTTCCATCGTGACGAGGAGAGGAAATTCCTGCTCGCGCGCGAGCGCGGTCGCCTTGTCGACTTTCGTCTCCGCGACCTCGTAGGTGTAGATGCCGGCGACGCCGAGCCCGCGCAGGTGGACGTTCAGCATCACCTGGATGGCCTGCTCCTCGGGCATGTTGAAGACGCTCGCCAGGACCCAGACCACGAACTCCATGGTGGTGAAGTCGTCGTTGTGCAGCAGGACCTTGAAGAGCGGCGGCTCCTCGACCTTCTCGCGGCTCTCCGCGACCGCGGCTTCCTCGAATCCGGCTTCCGGCGGCAACATGCGAGGCGGGATCTTAGTACGCCCGACCCGTCACGCCGCCTTTCGGAGCGCCGGCGTCCCGCCGGCTGGCCCGGCGGCGTCCCGCCGCCTTTGGAGCGCCGGCGTCCCGCCGGCTGACCCGGCGGCGTCCCGCTGCCGGACGGGGGGGCGCAGGCGAGGACGCCTGCGCG
>DATLOL010000190.1:0-13615 GCA_035536275.1 Thermoanaerobaculia bacterium | reverse complement strand
TGAATCCTCGAAAAATGGCGGCGAGGACGCCGCCATGCCAGCCGGCGAGGACGCCGGCGCTCCAATGCAGCCCGCAAAGTTAGCGCGTATGCCAACCATCGAATTCAGCGCCGGTACCACCGCGCCAGCCGCTCCGGCGACACGCCGCAGCGATACGCGAAGACGATTGCCTTGTTGATGAGCGACGTCCGGAACACGCCCTTTCGCAGGAAGCGGCGCCCGGACGTTCGCACCGTCAGCGGCAGCAACGCGGCGCGTTTGCGCATCCGCCGCGCGAGCTCGTAGTCCTCCATCAGCGGGAAGTCGGGATATCCCGGGAACGTGCTGCGCCGCGCGAAGTGTCCCCGATCGCCCCACGGCACGTGCGTGATCCGGTCGCGCAGATTGGCCAGGAACGCGACGAGGCGCAGGCGCCATCCATGCTCGATGAAGCCGAACCGGAAGGCCCCAAAGTCCGCGTTCGATCGCTCGATCGCGTCGCACGCGCCGGCGGGGAGCAGTGTGTCCGCATGCAGGAACAACAGCCACTCGTGCCGCGCGTCGGCCGCCCCGCGATTGAGCTGTCGCGCGCGGCGACGCTCGCCCTCGATCACGCGCGCACCGTGTTCGTTCGCGATCGCGACCGTCGCGTCGCTACTGCCACCGTCGCAGACGATGACCTCCGCCGCGCCGGCCGCGAACGCGGCATCGATCGTCGCGCCGACGTGCGACGCCTCGTTCAGCGACGGGATGATCACGCTCACGCTCATAGCAGCTTCGCCAATGCTTTCACGCCTTGCGTCAGCGCGGACGGCGTGAGTCCCATGTAGCCGAGGACCAGACCGTGACGTGGCCTGCCGAGGTAGAGGCGCGACAGGGTGGGCAGCTCGAGGCCGGCGCGCGTGCCCCGTGCGGCGAGATCGCGATCGTCTTTCGCGGTGAAGGCGACGACCCGGAAGCCGGCGTTGGCGGGACCGAGATCCGCGTGCCGCGAGAGCAGGCGCACGGCGCGATCGCGCCGCTCGCGGTAGAGCGCGCGCATGCGTTTGAGGTGCGCGTCGAAGTGGCCGTAGTGCATGAAGTCCGCGGTCACGCGCTGCAGGAAGGGCGGCGGGTGACCGTCGACCTGCGTGCGCGCGGTGACGAACGGTGCCACGAGATCGGGCGGCAGGATGACGTACGCGAGCCGCAGCGCGGGATAGAGCGACTTCGTGAACGTCCCGACGTAGATCACGCGGCTCGCCGTGTCGAGCGACTGGATTGCGGAGAGCGGGCGGCCATCGTAGCGGAACTCGCCGTCGTAATCGTCTTCGATGATCCACGCGTCGCTGCGCCGCGCCCACGCGAGGAGCGCGAGGCGGCGGTCGAGCGACATCGCGCAGCCGAGCGGGTATTGGTTCGACGGCGTGACGTACGCGACGCGCGCGTTCGGCGCGAGGGTGATGCCGGCCTGCACGTCGAGACCGTCGTCGTCGACTGGCACCGGCACGATCCGCGCTCCGGCCGCCCCGAGCGCGGCCCGCGCGCCGTAGTAGCCCGGTTCTTCGAGCCAGGCCGCATCGCCGGGATCGAGAAGCAGGTGGGCGAGGAGATGCAGCGCCTCCTGCGAGCTGCTGACGATCACGACCTGTCCCGCGTCGCACTGCACGCCGCGTGCGGTGCCGAGGTAGGTGGCGATGGCTTCGCGCAACGAAAGGTCGCCGGCGGGATCGCCGTACACGAGCGCCGCCGGATCGAGCCGGCGCGCCTGGGACGACACGAGCCGTTGCCACGTGGTGATCGGGAAGTGATCGAGCGCAGGAAGCCCTGCGGCGAAAGCCCGCACCTCCCGCGGCTCGACGCAGGACATCGACTTCGCCGCCGCGCGTCCGCGCGACGACGGCGTGCGCCGCCCTTCGAGCCGCGGCTTGCGGCGCACCGGCAACTGCAGGTCGCACACGTACGTGCCCGACCCGACCCGCCGCTCCACGTATCCCTCCGCCTCGAGCTGCGCGTACGCCTCCTCGGCCGTCTTCCGCGACACGCCGCGTTGCGCCGCAAAGTCGCGCGTCGACGGAAGGCGTTCCCGCAGCGCACCGCCGGCGATCGAGGCCCGCAGCTCGGTGAAGATCAGTCGGTGAAGTGGTCTCCTCGCCATGAGCAAAGTGGTCTCCGGACGGAGGCCATCAGTATCGCATCATCGCCGCATGGACATCAGCGCAGCCCTCGCACACTTCGAATCGCGGCTGGAGTGGGAGATCGACGCGGCCGACCTCTGGGCGGACCGCGACACGTACGTGATCGTCGACGCGCGAACGCCGGAGGCGTTCGCGGCGGGGCACGTGCCGGGGGCGATCAACCTCCCACATCGCACCATCACGACCGTGTCATTCCCAAAGGATGCGGTCCTGGTCACGTACTGCGACGGCATTGGCTGCAACGCCTCCACCAAGGCCGCCGTCAGGCTCTCCCGCCTCGGCTATCGCGTGAAGGAGATGATCGGCGGCATCGACTGGTGGCGCCGCGACGGACTGCCGGTGGAGGGGACGGCGGCGGCGGTGGCGTGCGGATGCTAACGTTCGCGGCGTGAACGCGTACGTGCTCGTGGGCGGGCGGTCGTCGAGGATGGGCAGATCGAAAGCGGACTTGTTCCTCGAGCGCATCGTGGCCGCGGCGAGGCCGGTGTTCGATGAGGTGATCGCGGTCGACCGGTGGAGGACAGGCAATCCTGGCTGTCCGGACAGGCAGGATTGCCTGTCCTCCACCATCTTCGAAGAACCGCACGAGGGCGAGGGTGCCGTCTTCGGCATCGTCCGCGCGCTTCGCGATGCGCAGGCGAAAGCGTTCATCCTCGCCGTCGACTACCCGCTGATCACCGAGGACGTGCTCCGCTACCTCCGCGATCGCGAGGGCACACCGATCTGGAACGGCCATCCACAGTCGTTATGCGCAGTCTGGAGCGCCGAGATGCTGCCCGTTCTCCAGCAGCGCATCGCGGAGAAGCGTTTCGATTTGCGCACGATCGGGGGACGGGAGATGATCCCCGAGTCCGAGCTGCGCGCCCGTTTCTCCGGCGAGCCGCTGATGAACGTCAACACGGCCGAGGAGTGGGAACGTGCCCAAAGATTTCTCGCATCTCGATGAGACCGGCGGCATCTCCATGGTGCACGTCGGCGCAAAGAAGGTCACCGAGCGCGAGGCCGTGGCCGCGGCCACCGTGCGCATGTCGCCCGACACGTTGAAGAAGCTCGTCGAGCGCGCCCTGCCGAAAGGCGACGTCCTGACCACCGCCAAAGTCGCCGGCGTCCTCGCCGCGAAACAGACCCCGACCCTGATCCCGCTCGCGCATCCGATCGGCATCGAGTCGGTGGACATCACCTTCGATCTCGATCCCGACGCCGGCACGATCGAGGTGCGCTCCATCGTCCGCTGCGAAGGCAAGACCGGCGTGGAGATGGAGGCCATGACCGCGTGCGCCGTGGCCGCCCTCACGATCTACGACATGTGCAAGAGCGCCGAGAAAGGCATCGTCATCGACGCCCTGCAGCTCATGCGCAAGTCGGGCGGGAAGTCGGGGACGTGGGAGCGATGAGTTGTTGCTGGTTGCTGGTTTTCCGACCGCCCAGCACACCCGTTGCTGCCAGGCCCGCGCACGTGGCGCGCGGATAAACGCGAAATGGCGGCGAAGCCACGACACTGCGCGAGCAACCAGCAACCAGTAACCAGCAACGAGGCGAAGCCCGGCTACTGCTGCCCGCGCTCCCACGGCGGTCGCCGGTCGTTCGGGTTCTCCCGCGGCGGCTGGCTCGCGCGCTCCTTCGCTTCGTCCGCCGCGACGAGTTGCTTGCGGATCGAGCCGAGCATGCGCGCGTCGGTGGCCACGGCCAGCTCGACGAGGCGCTGGCGGTCCTTGTAGCCGTTGAAGGCGATGACGAAGCGGTCGATGCGGAAGCAGACCGTGCGGCCGAGAAACTTGTCCTCGCCGGTGAAGTTGTCCTCGCCGAGGTTGGGGATCGCGTCCAGGAGCTTGCCGTTGCGGACGTAGAGCGCGCGATAGAGATCGAGGATCTTCGTCGCCGCGGCGCGGTTCGCAGCGGGGATGATCAGCCCCTCGTGGACCTCGCCGTTGACGCTGAACTTCGCCTGGAACGAATTGCCGAGGATGCGCTGGCCGAAGCCTTCATCGGCGGAGTAGCGCTCGCTGTTCGGCACGCGAACGTCGGTGGGGAAGAAGTTGAACACGGCCGGCTTCGACGGCGCGGCCGGCATCCGCTCCGCGACGAACGACGCCAGGGTGGTGAGCGACTCGAACGCGTTCACCGCGCCGCCGGTCACGCGCACGTAGAACGGCCCGCGCCAGAGATGCACGGCGAACTTGCTGACGTAGGCCTCGTTCTCGATCGTGAGATAGCGGCGGGCCGCCTCCTTGCGCATCGAGTACGCGCCGAACGCTTTCACGAAGTCGGGGAAGCGGAAGATCTCCACCGTCGCGAAGCCCTTGCCGTCGAGGGCGATGTACTTGCCCGCCGTGACGTCGATGACCTCGTAGCGCACGAAATGCTGTCCGTCCGCGCCGAGGTAGGTGCCCATGCGGTCGCCGGGGACGACCATCGGGTCTTCCTCGAGCCGCCATCCCTGGGCCTCCTGGTGGCGGGGGAGGAACTGCAGGCTCGGCGAGTCGATGGTCGTGAAGTCGATCTCCGGCTCGGCCGCGGGCGGCGGCGCGGCCGGCGGCTTCGCGGCTCCTCCGCAGGCGACGACGAACAGCATCGCGGGAGCGATCAGCAGCGCTAGAGCGAGCGCAGAAAGTCGACCGTGACGCGCACGCCCGCTCCCGTCGCTCCGCGGGCCTCGCGCGCGTTCTCGCTCTCCGCGTACGCCGTGCCGGCGATATCCAGGTGTGCCCATGAGGGACAATCGACGAACTCCTTCAAAAAGACCGCGGCCGAGATCGCGCCGCCCCAGCGGCCGCCCGAATTCTTCATGTCCGCCCATTCGCTGCGGATCAGGTCTTTGTATTCGTCCCAGGCAGGAAGTCTCCAGAGGCGTTCTCCGACGCGCTCCCCCGACTCAATCAACTTCTGCGCCAGTTCGTCATCGTTGCTGAACAGGCCCGCCGCCTCGCCGCCGAGGGCGACCACGCACGCGCCGGTGAGGGTGGCGTAGTCGATGAGGTGATCGGGCTTCAGCCCCGACGCGTAATGCAGCGCGTCCGCGAGGATCATCCGCCCCTCGGCATCCGTGTTCACGACCTCCACGGTCTTGCCGCTCATCATGGTGATGATCTCGCCGGGCTTGTAGGCGCTGCCGCTGGGGAGGTTCTCCGTCGCCGCGAAGATGCCCGTCACTTTCACCGGCAGCCCGAGCTTGGCCACCGCTTCCATGATCCCGACCACGGCCGCGGCGCCGCACATGTCGAACTTCATCTCCTCCATCTTCTCGGACGGCTTGATGGAGATGCCGCCGGAGTCGAAGGTGATGCCTTTGCCGATCAGGGCCACGTGCTTCTTCGCGCGGCGCGGCGTGTACTCCATGATCACGAAGCGCGGCTCTTCGTCCGAGCCGCGGTTGACGGCGATCAGGCCGCCCATCTTCATGCGCGTGATCTCGCGCTTGCCGTACACGGTGCACTTCACGCCGACGCGCTTGCACACCTCCTCGGCCCGCGCCGCGAGCTCGGTGGGGGTGAGGATGTTCGCGGGCATGTTGCCGAGGTCCCGCACGGTCTCCACGGCCTCGGCGATGGCCCTTGCTTCCGCGGTGAGCTTCTTCGCGTCGGCGTCCGGCGCGATGAGCGTGGCCTGGATGGCGATGCGCTTCTGGTCCTTCTTCACCGTGATGTACGGGTCGTACTTGTAGTCGCTCTGCGCGAGCGCGTCCGCGACGGCGATCGCCGTGGCGTCGGCGTCCATGCGCGGGAGCGTGTACGGGAAGAGGAGGGCGATTCTGGCGTCGCGATGCTTCTTCGCGGTGCGGCCGGCGGTGGTGACGGCGCCGCGCACGCCGCGATGCGTGAGCGCATCGCTTTTGCCGAGCCCGATCAGCGTGATCTTGCGCGGCTCGCCGGCGAGCACGGTGATGGTCTCGTCGGAGCGCCCCTCGAACTTCGAGTCGCGCAGCGCCTGCTGCACTGCCGGAATCGCCGAGTCGCGGGTCCCCTCGGCCACGAGGACGAACAGGTGATTGATCTTCGAAAGCTTGATGTCACGAACGATGTCCACTTGCATGCGGGCGGGATCATAGCGCTACAGTCGCACTCATGATCGTGTGGCGCCGCCTGGACGTTCCCGGACACGAAGCCTGCCGCCTCAGCGGCCAGACACTTGAAGGTACCGCCGTGCTGGCGCGGCCGGCCTCGGCGCTTTCCTACGTCGTCGTCTGCGACTCCGCATGGCGGACTCTTTCGGTCTCAGTGCAGGGCTGGATCGAGTCGCGCCGCATCGACATCTCCCTGTCCTCTTCCGATCTCCTCGGCTGCACGGACATCGACCTGAACTTCAGCCCGTCGACGAACACCCTCCCGATCCGCCGCCTCGACCTGCGCATCGGCGAAAGCGCGTCCGTGACCGTGGCCTGGCTCCGCTTCCCGGAGATGACCCTGGAGCCGCTGCAGCAGACTTACACCCGGGCCGGCGAGCGAACGTGGACCTACACGAGCGACGACTTCCGCGCGGACGTCGAGGTGGACGGGGAGGGTCTGGTGGTGACTTACGAGGGCTTGTGGGTGCGAGCGTAGCGCCGGCCTCCGGCCGGCCGGTCCGCCGGCCTCCGGCCGGCCGCGTTCACATGTGCGGACACGCGATTCTGGCCGGTACCGACGCACGGCAACCGCGGACGTGGTCCGCAGGCGAGACGCCTGCGGGCCAGCCGCGAGGACGCCGCCGCTCCACAGGGACGGTGACTAATCCGCCTTACGCCTGACGCTCATCTCCGACGTGTTTCCCGCCGGGTCGATGGCCAGCGCCGAGAATGCGCGGTCGCTCGGCTCCGCGCTCATGAGCACCTGGGTCGCCCAGATGTCCGTCTCCTCGAGATTGGACGCCGTCCGCAGCCCCGTTCTCGTCGACCACGCGCACGGCGGCGCCTGAACGTGTGCAACATGATCGCGCGCGCGGCGGCGCTCCTGCGCCGCCACGTGCGCTAGTGGAACGCCGGCGCCCTCGTCGGTACGTAGTGAGCCCTGAAACACCCATCCTGAGTGATCAAAAAAAATTCTCAGGGGTGTGTCTCGAGATCCTTCGTGATCGCAAAACTTGCACTCGCGGCCTCCTCGAGGCTCTCAGGCCCGACCGCGGCGATATCCGGAGATGTCCGCCGGGGTGGTGAGTGACCGCGAGAACGTTCTCGAGTGAACTGGAAAACACAACTGAGGGATGTCGGCGAGCGCGCGGGTGGCGGATTTCAGATCACCCAATGACCTCGAAATCGCCGGTCGATAGCGCCGGATGATGACCGAGTGATCTCCGCGAGATCACTCAACGATCTCGCCGAGGTAGTCACCGGCGATCGGGAGTACGGGCGTCGTCTCCGTCGGGGGTGCGAATGTCGGAATCGAGTGTTCCCGCAGCCGACGATGACAGGGGCAGTTCACTTTCTTTGTGAACACGAGCTCGCGAGGTGCGTGCGCCCGCCCTCGGCGACTCGGGCGCCGCCGGCTCCAGGTCCGGCCGCCATCGACAAGAGACAACCGACATCAAAACACCGACAACACAGACACTCCCCACGCTTGGTCCGTTCCGTCCTGTTGCTCACGCTCCTGCTCGCGATCGCCGTCAGTTGCCCCGCGGCTACGACCAGCTCGCCGGCGACGTCTTCCTCGCCCTCGGCCGCCCGAACGAGGCCCGCGTGGGCTTCGACGAGGCACGAAAATGGTCAGCGGAGCCGCGAAAATAGCCGGACGACCCCCGTTAAATGGTCTGGCGAGCCACGCGTGAGGCTTGAAGAGTCACGCGTGACGCATAAATAGTCACGCGTGAGGCTTAACGAGCCACGCGTGAGGCTTACAACCCCACGCGTGAGGCTTACGACCCCACGTTTTGGGTCTGTAACCCCACGCGTGAGGCTTACAGCCCCACGTTTGACTCCAACGGAGCTATGAATAGAGCGCGAGGTCATTAATCGTGGCAGCAAATGCCATTTCAAGATGACACTCACATCTCGCGCGTGGCTCCGTTGTCCTCGAACGTGAGCATTTTCATCGCGCGCGTGGCTCCGTAAGAGTCAAACGTGGCTCGCTAAGACCCTCACGTGGCAATTAAAGAGTCGAACGTGGGGCCGTAGACCCCACGCGTGAGGTGTTTGGAGCCTCGCGTGGGGTCGTTCACCATTTAACGTGGGGCCGTAGACCATTTCATTAATGACCGCGGACCTTAATCGTGAGGTGGTCAGCCATTTATGCTTGGTCTGAACGACATGAAGAAATGGCACTCATGCCATTTCGAGAGGACGCTGCAGCCTGCCGAAGTCCCGCAGGGTGCTTGGTGCGGAAGAGAGTTCGTTTACCGGATCGTGACGCTCACGCCGGCTCCCAAGGCTACGCTTACTGGGAAAAATGACTCGAGCACTCCTCGCCCTGCTTCTCATTCTCGGACAGCTTCCTGTCGCCGCGGCCACGCGCAGGCGAACCGTGCAACATCCGTCGGCGCCCGTCGCGCCGCCGGCCGTCGTCGCAGCGGCAAGTCAGGCCGCCGAAGCGGCATTGAAGGCCGGCGCTCCGGCGGTTCAGATCGCGGTGTCCCAGCGCGGTCAGATCATCTACTCCGCCGCATTCGGCATGAGCGATCGGGAGAGCGCGACCGCCGCAACACCGCGATCGGTGCTGCAGACCGGCTCGATCACCAAGCAATTCGCGGCAGCGGGGATTCTCCGCCTGGCCGAGCGCGGCGCGCTATCACTCGACGATCGCATCGAGAAGCACGTCCCTGAGTTCAACCCCCGAGGAGCGACGATCACGTTGCGGCACCTCCTCAGCCACACGTCGGGACTGACCGGGCTATCACCCGATCCATACTCGCCGGTCACGCGCGCGGGGCTCATCAAGCTGATCGACGGGCAACCGCTCGTATCCACGCCCGGCAGCAAGTGGAGCTACAACAACAACGGCTACCGGCTGCTCGGTTATGCGATCGAGTCGATCACGGGCATGTCCTTCGCCGAGTTCGTCCATCGCGAGCTCGCGGTGCCGCTCGGGCTCATCGACACGGGCGTGTGTGGAACGAACAACGTACCCGTACCGGACGGCTACGGCATGGTCCAGGGGACCTGGGTGCGAATCCCGGCCATCCACATGTCCGTTCCGTTCGCGGCCGGGTCCCTGTGCTCGACCACATCCGATCTCGCTCGCTGGTCGCACCTCCTCGCAACCGGCCGAGTCGTGCTGCCGGAGTCGTACGCAATGATGACCACCACCACACGGCTCAACGACAACAGCCTCACGCCTTACGGGCTCGGCCTGTTCACGCAGAACATGCTGGGGCAGCCGGCCGCGTCGCACACCGGCGGAATCTCCGGCTTCCAGAGCTCTCTCATCTATCTTTCCGAAAAGGACATCGCCGTTGCGGTGATGATCAATGCGTTTCCCGCCCCGCCGGGCGTCAGTGCGCATGGCATTGCGCTCGCCGTGGCGGGCGCGGCGCTCGCCACGCCGTAACGCGATATCCATGAGATCGATCGTCGCAGCGGCGTCGCTGTTGCTGCTCGCCGCTGCGACGACGGTCGATCCCCTCCGCGCCTTTCTCTCGTCGCTCTCGCCCTCCGCCCGCCGGAAGGCGCTGATCCGCTTCAGCGACGACGAGCGCTTCGACTGGCACTACTTTCCCCGCTGGCGCAGCGGCCTTCCCATCGGGGACCTGAACAAAGATCAGACGGCGCGGCTCCATTCGTTCCTGCGCGCAAACCTCGGTCCCGCCGGACACAGGAAGGCCGCCGGCGTCATCGAGCTCGAGGCGATCCTCGGCGATCGGGAAGGAAGCTGGTTCCGGAGTCCGGGGCGCTACTACTTCTCGTTGTTCGGTGATCCTGCCGCGCCGCCGTGGGGCTGGCGATTCGAAGGGCATCACCTCTCGCTCAACGTCACGCAGACGCCGCGCGGTACGTCCTACACGCCGATGTTCCTCGGCGCGAACCCTTCCCGCGTGCCGAGCGGCGCTCGCGCCGGATGGGAGTTGCTGCGCGACGAGGAGCACAAAGGGCGCGCGTTTCTGCAATCGCTCGACGCCGGGCAACGCGCGAAGGCGATCATCAGCGCTCGTGCGCCGGCCGACATCGTGACCGGCACGGACCGCTCGTTCCGCCTGCAGAAATTCGAAGGTCTCGCCGCCTCCGCGATGACCGAGCGTCAGCGCCAGGCGCTGCTCGCGCTCGTGCGCGTCTACGTCGATAACGCGCCGCAGTCGATCGCCGACGCGGAGATCGGGAAGATCCGGCGGGCGGGAATCGAGAAGCTGCACTTCGCCTGGGCCGGCGGCGCGCAGCCGGGACAGCCGCACTACTACCGCATCCACGGTCCGACGGTGCTGATCGAGTACGACAACACCTTCGGCAACCACATCCACACCGTCTGGCGGAATCCGCACGGCGACTTTGGCGACGACGTGCTGGCGCGGCACTATGCCGAGGCGGCGCATCATGCGCCCGACGAGTCGTGGGTCAGAGAGTGAAGGGCTCGTCGGCGTCGGTGTTGAGGCGATGCGGCTCGCCGTCCGCCCGCCACATCAACGTGAGCCACTCGAGGTACGCGTCGGTGCCGAGGGGGCGGAGGTTTCGCGCACGAGCAAGGGCTTCCAGATCGGCCGTGGTGAGCGCCAGGTCTCGTTCAAAGTCGACGTCAGGAATCCTGTGAGATGACATCGTAGATACGCAACAGGCCCGCACGCTCAAAGTAGTCCCGGACGACGCTGCGGTCAACGCCGGGGAGCTTGAGAAGGTATTCGATATCGGGAACGTCGATCGAGACACGCCGCGGCGCGTTCTTGATGGCCTGCACTTTCATGGCGATGAGGTGCTCGGGTTTCGGGACGGGAGCCGCTGCGTCACCGGCGACGATGCGCTGCGATGCTTCTGCAAACACGCGCTCGGCCGTATCGCCGTATACGTACATGAAATCCACGATGCCGAATGCCTCGTCCGCGTGCTCGTGATTCGAGTAGCCGGACGAGGCATGGAGCGTTCGATATCCGATCGACTCGGCGAATGCGATCACCCGATCCTGAGACGAACCGTCCACGACGAAGTCGATGTCGCGCGTCGTGCGCGACCGGCCCCAGGCGTGAATTGCGAGGCCTCCGGCCACGGCGTATCGAATCCCGTCCTGTCGAAAGAACTCCGCAAACGTCCGCAACACCTCGTCGAACCGCATCCGCCGAGAATACCTCGGTTATAAACTGGCCGGACTCATGCACGAAGCGAGGGTTTGATGCCGTATCGAGTATTGGTGATCGACGACGAGACGGGGATCCGCGAAGCCATTCGCATGACCCTCGAGTACGAGGGCTACAAGATCGACGAGGCCCGCTCCGGGCAGGAGGGGCTCGACAAGGCCGCGAAGGTTCCGTACGACGCGATCCTGCTCGACATCAAGATGCCCGTTCTGGACGGCATCGAGGTGCTCGAGAACCTCAAGGAGCAACGCATCTCTTCGCCGGTGGTCATGGTCTCCGGGCACGGCGACGTGCACACCGCCGTCGAGTGCACCAAGCGCGGCGCGTTCGACTTCCTCGAGAAGCCGCTCAACCGCGACAAGCTCCTGCTCACCGTCCGCAACGCGGTGCGCCAGCGCTCGCTCGAGGAAGAGGCCACCGAGTACCGCGAGAAGCAGGAGAAGGAGTACCAGCTCGTCGGCAAGTCGCAGCTCCTCACCGATCTGAAGACGCAGATCGAGCGCGCCGCGCCGACGAAAGCGACCGTGCTGATCACCGGCGAGTCCGGCACGGGCAAGGAGCTGGTCGCGCGTGAGATCCATCGACGGTCCTCGCGCAGCAAGCGCTCCTTCATCCAGGTCAACTGCGCGGCCATCCCCAATGAGCTCATCGAGTCCGAGCTGTTCGGACACAAGAAAGGCTCCTTCACCGGAGCCGTGCGCGATCAGGTCGGAAAGTTCGTGGCCGCCGACGAAGGCACGATCTTCCTCGATGAGATCGGCGACATGTCCCTCGGCGCGCAGGCCAAGGTGCTGCGCGTGCTGCAGGAGGGCGAAGTGGAGCCGGTCGGCTCCGCTACGGTGGTGAAGGTCGACGTCCGCGTCATCGCCGCGACGAACAAGAATCTCGAGGAAGAGATCCGCAACGGCCGTTTCCGCGAGGACCTCTACTACCGCCTGAACGTCATCCCCGTCCGCACGCCGCCGCTGCGCGAGCGTCGCGACGACATCGCCATCCTGGCCGAGCACTTCGCGCGGCTGTTCTCCGAGGAGCACAACTATCACGCGAAGAAGTTCACGCCGGCGGCGGTGAAGGCGCTCGGCGACGCGTCGTGGCGCGGCAACGTGCGCGAGCTGCGGAACATGATCGAGCGCCTGGTGATCATGGTCCCGGCGGACGCGATCGACGTCACCGATCTGCCGGCGGAGTTCTTCCGCACGCCGACGGACATCATCAGCACGGCCATGCGCCTCTCTACGCTGCAGGACTTCAAGGACGAGGCGGAGAAAGCATTCATCATCGCCAAGCTCCGCGAGCACGGCTGGAACGTGTCCAAGACCGCCGAGGCCATCGATACGCCGCGGTCCAATCTGTACAAGAAGATCGAGCAGTACAACATCAAGCGCGAGGCAGGCATGGGCTTCACCGGAGGTGATGGGCCTGAGCCGCAGTGACAACGGCCGCGGCGCGATCGGAGTGTTCGACTCCGGCGTCGGCGGCCTCACGGTGTTTCGCGAGATCGCACGCGCTCTTCCGCGTGAGTCGCTGATCTACCTCGGCGACTCCGCCCGCGTGCCCTACGGCACGAAGTCGCCGTCGACGGTCGTGCGCTACGCGCTCGAAGCAGCCCGCCATCTCCTGGGCCGCAACGTGAAGATGCTCGTCGTGGCCTGCAACACCGCGACGGCCGCGGCCCTGCCGGCGCTGAAGGAGCAGCTCTCGATCCCCGTGATCGGCGTCGTCGAGCCGGGCGCGCGCGCCGCCGTGGAGCGCACCTCCGGTGTCGTCGGCGTGATCGCGACCGAGGGGACGGTGCGGGCCAAGGCGTACACGAATGCGATCCACGCGCTCGATCCCGACATCGAGGTGATCGAGTCCGCCGCACCGCTCTTCGTCCCGCTTGCCGAAGAGGGATGGGCGAACACGCACGTGGCGCGCGAGGTGGCGGAGATCTACCTCGAGCCACTCATCGACGCCGGCATCGACACGCTCGTCCTCGGATGCACGCACTACCCGATCCTGCGCGGCACGATCGAGCAGGTGGTCGGCAACGCGGTGCACATCGTCGACAGCGCGGAGACGACCGCGCTGGTGGTGAAGCAGGCCCTCGGCGCGTCAGGCGCGACGGGCGAGCCGCGCTACGAGTTCCTTGTGACGGATGCGGAGGAGCGCTTCCGGCGGATCGCAGGGGAGTTCCTCGAGCGGGACATCGATCATCTCGAGCTGGTGGCGCTGTAGGTGCCCTGTGTCATCCCGAGCGAAGTCGAGGGACCTGGGCGGTGGGGCACGAGGCTCATTCC
>DATLOL010000189.1:0-18642 GCA_035536275.1 Thermoanaerobaculia bacterium | reverse complement strand
TCTTTCCGGCGGGCTGAAGCCCGCCGCTCCACTTTCCTTCTGTGCTACTGTTTCGCCGCTTTTTCGAAGGGGAGATCCGGAACGAAATGCCTGACTTGGGAAAGAAGTACACCTGCTATAGCTGTCACACGAAGTTCTACGACCTCGGCAAGCCCGTGCCTCTGTGCCCGAAGTGCGGCGCGGATCAGCGTGATGCCGACGAGGCGCCGGTCTACACCGCGCCCCGCAGCCGCCGCGTGGTGGTCGAAGAGCCGCCCGAGGAAGAAGAGTTCACGCCGGCGGCCAGCCCCGGAGAGGCGTCGGAGGAAGAAGGAGAGGATTTTGCTCCTGCCGAAGACGAGCGTGAAGAAGACGCCGAAGAAGAAGAAGAGTACTAGCTAGCGAGGTGCGGTAATGAAGAACGTCGGACTCCTCGGCTGCGTCGCGGTTCTGATTCTCATCGTGCTGATCGGCGGTGCGTTCTTCGTGAGCGTCCGCAACAGCCTGGTCGGTCTGGAAGAGAACGTGAACGAGCAGTGGGCCCAGGTCCAGAGCCAGTATCAGCGGCGCTTCGACCTGATCCCGAATCTCGTCCGCACCGTACAGGGCGCGGCCAACTTCGAGAAGTCGACACTCGAAGCGGTCGTGAACGCGCGCGCGCGGGTCGGCCAGGTGGCCGCGCCGGCCGGACCTCCGGGAACGCCGTCCAATATCCCGGGAAACGAGGCGCAGTTCCGCGAGTTCGAGGCCGCGCAGGCGGGCCTCTCCAGCGCGCTGTCGCGGCTGCTCGTCGTCGTTGAGCAGTATCCCGATCTGAAATCGAACCGGAACTTCCTGGAGCTGCAGTCTCAGCTCGAAGGGACGGAGAATCGCATCGCCGTCGAGCGCCAGCGCTACAACACGGCGGTGCGCGCGTTCAACACCGCCATCCGGCGATTCCCCGCGAGCGTCATCGCCGGGATGGCCGGCTTCAAGCAGAAGGCGTACTTCCAGGGAACCGCGGGCAGCGATCAGGCGCCGGACGTCAACTTCGACTTCAGCAACACCGCGACGACCGCCACCACCGGCACACGGTGAAACGCCTTCTCCTCGCGCTTCTCCTCAGCGCGGCGGCGTCCGTCGCCGCGTTGGAGGTGCCTCCGGCCCCCACCCAGTGGGTGACCGACCGCGCCGGGCTCCTCGCGCCCACCGACGAGGACCTGCTCAACACGAAGCTGCGCGACTTCGAGCAGACCAGCGGCGCGCAGTTCATCGTCTACACGCTCCCGTCGACCGAGGGAGACTCGATCGAAGACTTCACCATCCGCGCGGTGGGGCAGTGGAAGGTCGGTCAGAAAAAGTACGACAACGGTCTCGTGCTCTTCGTCTTCGCGCAAGAGAAGAAGGTGCGCGTCGAAGTCGGCTACGGGCTCGAGGGGTCGGTCACCGACGCGTTCTCGTCGCGGGTCATCCGCGAGATGATCGCGCCGCGCTTCCAGCAGAACGATTACGCGGGCGGTTTGAATGCCGCGGCGGACGCGCTCATCAAGAAGATCAGCACGGGGGAGGAGCCCGTGCCGCCACTGCAGCCGCGCGGCGTGCCCCAGCAACAGCCGCAGCAGGACCTCCCGCTGCCGCTGATCATCTTCGGCCTCTTCATCCTCTTCTTCGTGATCCTGCCGATGATTTCGCGCCGGCGCAGCGGCTGCGGCGGATGCATCTTCCCGTTCTTCTTCCCCGGCGGAGGCATCACCTTCGGCGGGGGAGGGTTCGGAGGCGGGGGCTTCGGCGGAGGTGGTTTCGGGGGCGGTGGCGGCTTCTCCGGCGGCGGTGGTAGCTTTGGCGGCGGCGGTGCCACAGGAGGCTGGTGATGCACCAGAAGGACTTCATCGCGAAGCTCGATCAGGAGCGCATCATCGGCGCCATCCACACCGCCGAGCTGCAGACGTCCGGCGAGATCCGCGTGCACGTGCAGCCGCGGGCCGGCGGCGAGATCCGCACCGTCGCCGAGCGCACGTTCGAGCGCCTGGGCATGACCAAAACGGTGTTGCGCAACGGCGTCCTCCTCTTCATCGCCTGCGAGGAGCAGCGCTTCGTCATCCTCGGCGACGAAGGCATCGACGCGAAGGTGCCGGCGGGCTTCTGGGACGAGATCGCGGCCAGGCTGACCATCCGCTTCCAGCACGCCGAGTTCACGGACGGGATCGTCGACGCGGTTCACAGCGCGGGCGAGGAACTGCGGCACTACTTCCCGCGCTCGCATGACGACGTGAACGAGCTGACGAACGACATCAACATTGAGCATCACTGAAGTCGTCATCGCCCTCGGCTCCAACCTCGGCGATCGCGCCTGGAACCTGCGCCGGGCCATTCGCGCGCTTCCGATCCGCGTCGTGCGGGTGAGCTCGTTCCTCGAGACCGAGCCCGTCGACGCGCCGCCGCCGATGTATCTGAACGCGGTGGTGACCGGCTACACAGTTCTCGGACCGCATCAACTGCTCGCGGCGCTGCTGTCGCTCGAGACGCGTCTCGGGAGGCGCAGATCGGGACGTCGCAACGAGGCGCGAGTGATCGATCTCGACCTGATCGCCTACGGCGCGCTGCGCATGCGCTCGAAGACGCTCACGCTGCCGCATCCGCGCGCGCACGAGCGGGAGTTCGTGATGAGGCCATGGAGGGAGATCTCAGCGCGTGCCTAGCGCCGCGCCGGCCGACTCGACGGCGACGCGGGCGCGCTTCACCGGCATGGCCTTGGCCAGGATCGGGTAGGGGTTCACCATCTCGTCGTTGTCGTTCACGCCGAAGTGCAGGTGCGGGGGCGTCGTCTTGGCGTTGCCGGTGTTGCCGACGTAGCCGAGGAGATCGCCGCTGCGGACTTCCATGCCTTCGTAGATGCCGGCCGCCCAGCGATCGAGGTGGGCGTAGTAGAACGACGTGCCGGCCTCGGTGGCCAGCCAGAGACAGAGACCGCCTTTCGGCTGATCGCCGAGGTAGCTGATGATGCCGTCGGCGACGGCGACGATGGCCGTGCCTTTGGGCGCGAAGATGTCGATGCCTTTGTGCTTGCGGCGTCCGCCGTCGCGCGCGGCGCCCCACGAGTTCGAGAGGTCGTACGCCTGAATGCCGACGACGGGCATCTGCAGGGTGAGACCGTTGAGAGGGGCGAAGAGCGCCTTGGCGCGGGCCGCGAACTCCTTGTCGCGCTCTTTCTTCGTGTCGGCCGTGGCTGTCACGGTCGGCGACTTCTGCACGTGGCGTGCGTTGAAGCGGTTCAGATCGGCGCGCAGTTGGGCGATCAGCTCGCTGAAGTCGTCGTCTTCGAACTGCGGTGCGGGAGGCGGCGGCGTTGCGATCACGACCGTGGTGGTCGATGCGCAGGCGGTCGAGAGCAACAGGACGACGGCCGGCACGGCCATCAGCCTGCACACCCTCCCACAGCATTCACGTAGGGCTTTCATGGCTTTCCGGGGACTTCGACTACTGGGGGACCGCAGGCAGTGTAAGCAACGACCGCTCAGCTTGTAAAGAGGGGACGCGCCTGGCGGCACGTCGTTGCTGGTTGCTGGTTACTGGTTGCTCGCGAGGCATGGCGACCAACACCATCCATCGCAAGCACCAAAGCAACGGGTGCGCGGGCGGGTGGAGAACCAGCAAAAACCGCTACGCGAACAGATGCGCCGCGATGTCTTCGACCCGGCGAACGGCGACCACGTCGATGTCCGCGCGGATCTCGGCCGCGTTCGACTGCGGCATCATGATCCGGCGGAAGCCGAGCGCGGCGGCCTCGCGCGCGCGGAGGTCGGGCTGGGAAACGCTGCGGATCTCGCCTAGGAGGCCGACCTCGCCGAAGAGCGCGAGATCGTGCGGCAGGGGCAGGTTGCGCTGCGACGACATCACCGCCGCGACGACGCCCAGGTCCAGCGCCGGCTCGTCGATCTGCAGCCCGCCGGCGACGTTCACGTAGATGTCGTGCTGGGCGAACGTCCCCGCGCCTTTGCGCTCCAGCACCGCCAGGAGCAGGGAAACGCGGTTCGCGTCGATGCCCATGGCCATGCGCCGCGGCGACGGAAAGTGCGTCGTCGAGACCAGCGCCTGCACTTCGAGCAGGAGCGGACGCGTCCCCTCGACGGCGGCGAGGATCGCCGATCCGGGCGACTGGCTCCGCTGGGAGATCAGCGCCGCCGACGGGTTCGGCACTTCCTCCAGCCCGTCGTCGTGCATCTCGAAGATCGCCACCTCGTTTGCGGGGCCGAAGCGGTTCTTGTACGCGCGCACGACGCGGTAGCTCTGAAACTTCTCCCCTTCGAAGTAGAGGACCGTGTCGACGATGTGCTCGAGCGTTTTCGGTCCGGCGATGGTCCCTTCCTTGGTGATGTGCCCGATGAGGAACACCGGCAGCGACAGCCGCTTCGCCGCGGCCATGAGCGTGCCCGCGGAATCGCGCACCTGCGCGACCGAGCCGGGCATCGACTGGTTGACGATCGTGTGCACGGTCTGGATCGAGTCGACGATCACCGCCACGGGCTTCATCTTCTCGACTTCGGCCAGGATCCGCTCGACCGAGGTCTCGGTGTAGAGGCGGATGTTCTCGCTGGTGGTGCCGAGGCGGCGCGCGCGCATGGCGATCTGCCGCGGCGACTCTTCGCCGGAGACATAGAGCACCGGACCGCCGCTCGCCAGCTCCTCGGCGACCTGCAGGAGCAGCGTGGACTTGCCGATGCCCGGCTCACCGCCGACGAGGGTGACCGCGCCGACCACCAGGCCGCCGCCGAGGACGCGATCGAGCGAGGGGATGCGGGTGGTGATGCGCGGCGCGGCGTCGAAATCGACGGCGTTGATCGGCATCGGGCCGCCGGCGACACTCATCGCCGTCTGCGGCGCCGCGACGGCAGGCGTGTCGTCCTGCGCGTACGAGTTCCAGGCGTTGCAATCCGGACAGCGGCCCAGCCACTTCGACGCCTGTGCCCCGCACTCGGTGCAGGAGTAGATGACCGCCTTCTTCGCCACTCAGGAAGTGATTGTTGCACGCGTGCGCGGGAACCAGCGAATCACTCCACAGGAGAGGAGGGCGATCACGATTCCCACGTAGAGCGCCCCGGGGCGGACGAACGCGATGAGGAAAACGATCCACAGGATGTAGATCGCGATGGTGTTCGGTTTGACCGCGTTCCAGAGCATCACCGCGAACGCCGCGATGCCGACGATCCACTCCGGAATGCCGCGCATCAGGCCCGCGGCGAAGATCAGCACGTAGTGCATCGCGTGCGAAATCGGCAGCAGCGCGCTGAACTCGCGGACGCGGACGCGGACGAAGGCGAGGGCGACGCAGATCGCCGAGGTGCGCGCCGTCGCGCGGATGGCGGCGCGCATGCCGTCCTCACCCGTGCCGTGCACGAGCAGCACGGCGACGACCATCGCGGCGAGAGTTGCGACCCCGCTCAGAACGATGCTGCGGCGCATATCTGCGATGATACGCAACATGCCGAAAAAGACGCTGGAGACTCTCGAGCTCGAGCTTCGCGATTTCGCCATGGAGTTCCCCGAGTCGACGGAGGATCACCTCTGGGGCCACCGCGCCATCAAGGTCAAAGGCAAGTCGTTCCTCTTCCTCGGCGGCGAGAAGGACAAGAAGGAGCTAAGCCTCTCGGTGAAGCTGCCGCAGTCGCGCGACATGGCCGTCGATCTCCCCTTCGCCGAGCCCACCGGCTACGGCCTCGGCAAAAGCGGCTGGGTCACCGCCCGCTTCGACAAGGTCGGCGAGGTGCCGGTCGAGCTATTGAAGAAGTGGATCGATGAGAGCTACCGCGCCATCGCCCCGAAGACGCTGGTGAAGGCGCTGGGGTAAGCGGCGGCGCGCGGGCGTTACGCTTTCACCACGATCACTTCGCCGGGCACGCTCGCCTCGATTGCGGCTCGAATCTTCGGAACGAGCGCACGCAGGTAGACCAGACGCGTGTCGGGAAGCTCAAGCGCAACGACTCCGATCGGAACTTTGGCGATGTTCTGCTGGTAGCGCATCCGCTGATCGATGGTGACGAGCACGTCGAATTTAGCCGCCGCGCGCCGAAGCAGCTTGCCGTTCCTGAATGCCGACCAGCCTTCCTCCTGAGCGGTTCGAATGACGAGCTCCGGCAGGTCGCGCCGGAGCTTCCGCGGCATGTTTTCGTCGAAGAGGACCCGCTTCACGCGATCTGCGCCACTGCCGCTTTGCCCGCCTCCTCGAGGAACGCGACGGCCTGTTCGCGGGACACGCTCGGGTAGTTGTCGAGAAACTCCTCCAGCGGTTCGCCGCCTTCGAGGTAATCGAGGAGGATCCGCACCGGCACACGCGTGCCGATGAAGACGGGAGTCCCGCCGAGGATCTCCGGATCGGAGTGGATGATTTCCTTCAGCGTCATTGAGCCAGTTCTACGCCGACCGTACCGGGAACACAAGCGGGTCATGGTGGAGCGCCGCCGTCTCGGCGGCTGGCCCGGCGGCGTCCCGCCGCCGGACGAGGGGCGCAGGCGAGGACGCCTGCGGGCCAGCCGGCGGGACGCCGGCGTTCCTACAGCAGCGCCGCGAGCACCCTGCGCATTCAGCCCGCCCCCGGGAACACGAGCCGGTTGAGCAGCGCCGACGCCACCGCGGGGTCGGGGTTGACCATGTTGAAGTCGACACCGCCGTCGAAGATGCAGTCGATCGCGAATTGCCAGAGCATCACCGGGCAGGGGAGCGCGACGGACGGCGTGTTGAACGGCACGTCCCATCCCGGGATCGGTTTCGTGCACGCGCCGGTGCGCATGCGGAACACCCAGGCGCCCGCGCAGGGAAAACCGAGCTGGTCGGCGCGCGCGATGGCATCCCAGGTCGCATTCTGATTCTGGCGGCAGTAGACGGCGGGCAGCATGGCGATGCCGGAGCGCCGCGCGTGCGCGGTGAGCGCCGTCGACCAGCCCATCCAGTATTCGAGCGACAGATTCGGATGGCGTTCGCTGGTCCCTTCGACGTCGAGGAACATCAGCAGCTCGCCGCCGATCTTGCGGAGGTAGTCGATGTCCAGCGCCGTGGTGAAGGCGTCGACGTTCAGGATCGCGTCCGCAGCGCCATCGGGCGCGGTGCCGGCGACGCGGTTCGTCTGCCGCGCGATCGGCAGCAGGCGGATCGCGTTCGCGTTGAACACCGCGTTCTCGCTGGCCGGGTGGTAATCCTCGGCGAATCCGGGACGCTTGAAGTAGCGCCCCCAGAACAGCGGCGTCGATCCGAACCGCTGCCGCACCATCCCCACGATGTCCTCGGTCACGCGAACGAGAGTGTCGGCGCCGAGGATCATCGGAAGATCGTAGCGCAGC
This sequence comes from Thermoanaerobaculia bacterium, assembly GCA_035536275.1. GTDB lineage: Bacteria > Acidobacteriota > Thermoanaerobaculia > Gp7-AA8 > Gp7-AA8 > QHVT01. The sequence continues at coordinate 11,353 of DATLOL010000189.1, read as the reverse complement.
CGCACGCAGCGCGCCTAGCGCAAGGGTGCAATCGCCACGCTGTGTCGCTTCACGCCCGACTCGAAGAAGCCGCCGCATTGCTCCATCGCCGTACAGCCATCGCACTCGGGGAGGTACACGTTTTTCCAGTCCGAAATCGATTTGCGCGCGAGTGGCCAGAGCGAGCGATCGACCACGCAGAGCTGATGGTTGTAAATCGACACCGTCATCCCGGCATCGCCGAGAATCTGCGCGGCGTCGCGGAGCTCCCGCTGGTAGTCGACGGGGTCGATCCACAGCTCGTCGAGATTCCTGTGCACGAGTCCGAACATTTCGAGCCCCATGAGCGCGACGTGGCAGACGAACGGGAAATTGCGGGCGATGAACGTCGCCAGTGATGCCAGCCGCGGAATGGTCAAACGGTGCAATACGACGCGCAGTTCGATCGCCACGCCGTGCTCGTCGAGATTCATGAGTCCGAGTACCGTTTCCTCGAATGCGCCGCGCGCCTGAACGACGTAGTCGTGTTCGTTGTCGATGTCGGAGTAAAGGGGAACGCCGAGGACGAGGTTCGGATGACGCAACGCGCCGAGCTTCGCCGCGAACTGCCGATAGAAAAACATCCTGCCATTGGTCAGAACATGCAACGCCGTAGACGGGAGACGGTTCCGGCAGTGCTCGATCAACGTGAGGAACCCGTCGCGAAACAAAGTCGGCTCGCCGCCGGTGATCCCGAGTGACTCCGTGGCGGGATCGATCAGCTCCACGAGTCGCAGGTGCTCGTCGAGCCGGTCGAAGTCGTCGATCGCTTTCGGAGGCTGCGAGCACATCAGGCAGTAGCTGTTGCACTGATCCGTGACGAGGATGAAGTTGTGGCGTGACGCGCGTCGGTAGAGTGTCCGGACGAATCCGTTCGGATCGACCGCGACGACATCGCCATCATCGAGATAGTCGAGGTGCCGCAGTCCATGTGCGATCGGGATCGCGGGCAGCGCGTCGATGTCGTCGAGAGCGAGTACGCCGAGGTACCCATCGATGTCCGCCGCGCGGTCGTTGACCAGCCGCCAGGAGACCGCTCGCACTGCAGGATCCGCGACTGGAGTGCGAGCAACTCGGCCGATCAGTGTGCGATCGATACCGCTGATGCGTGCGTTCGCATGAAGCCTCACGCGACCTCCGCCAGTGGTTCGTTGCGGACCCACGACCAGAACACCCGTCGCGCCCGCGGATCGTGCTCGTAAAGTGACAGGAGATGTTTGAAGAGAAAGACGTGCTTCTCGTGAAAGGCGCTGGACGGGATGTGCGGCACGATGTCGCCCTGCGTCGCGTAATGGAAGACAGGATCGGCACCGCACCAGGTTTGAAACGCACAGTCGGCGCAGCCGGGCGTGGACTCGATGACCGAGGCGGCGGTGATCGAACGCAATGGTTCACCACCGAAGATCGAAGAGTAGTCGTCCCGGTGAACGTTGCCAAGACGGAAGCGCGTATCGCCCATCTCGGCGAGCATTCGCGCCTCGTCAGAGGCGTAAACATCGCCGTCATAGTTGTAAACCACCGCTCCGACACCGGCGCCGGCCGGACTCTGCAAGTCGACGTAGCCCGTGGGAAACGGCGTCAGCATGCGCGTCAGCAGGAGTTGCGCGTAACTCTCGACCAGGAACGTGCCGGCTGCGTTCAGCTCGATGAGGTAATCGAGTGCGCGAACGTAGAAGTCGAGGAAATCGCGTGTCGAGTAGCCGGTTGTGCGCGCACTGCGGAGTGCGAATCCGTACGGGCTCAGCGGGCGCAGGAAAATCGACGTGAAGCCGAGGCGAACGTACTCGTCCACGACATCGATCGGCCGGTCGAGGGCGATGCGGGTGATCGTGGTCAAAGCCCCGATGGCATCCCGGCCGAGGACCGCGCGAGCGCGCGCGAGGTTCGAGACCACACGCGCGTGACTGTCGTTGCCGGGCCGCGGACGATTCGCGTCGTGGATATCCGCTGGTCCGTCGAGCGACGTCGACAGGATGACGCCATGCGCGCGGAAGAACTCGAGCATGACGTCATCAAGGAGGGCGAGATTCGTCGTCACGACGAACTCCACGCGACGCCCCGACGACTGTGCCCGTACTTCTGCTTCGAGAACGATCTGCTGAATGCGCTCGAAATTCAGCAAGGGCTCGCCGCCCTGAAACTCGATCTTGAGCTCCGGAGCAGGTGAACGGAACACGAGGGCGAGAGCGCGGCGCGCGGTCTCCTCGGACATGTCGTAACGCACGCGATCGCTGCTGACACGCGAGACCTGGCAGTAATGACAGGAGTGCTCGCAGCGCAGGGAAACCACGAAGATGTTCAGGCGCGTGAAGCCGTCGAGGAACGACTTTCTGGTCCTGTACTTCGCAACCAGCAGCTCGAAAGGCGCGAGGCTGTGGCTATCGAATACGAAGTGTTTGGCTTTGAGATCGGCAAACAGTGGCGAGTCTTTCGGCAGTTCGTGACCGACGAGTGCCACAAGGTCCGCGCGCGAGGTGAAAAGGTGCTCGCCGGTCTCGTTGACCAGAAGCATGCGCTCTCCTTCGAAAGGCAGGAAGCGAAAGGGGAGCAGTCGATAGTCGGTCACCGGATCACCGCGATTCCGCGTGGATCGTCGTTCTCGTCCGCGTCGACCAGGCGCCGATCGAGAAGGTCGGCTTCGCAGAAAGCCTGGGCGACGAGGAGCTCGCGGATCGGGCGCGTCTCTTCGGCAATGCGCGCCCGCAACGTGTAGTCCAGCAGAAGGTCGTCCAGCTCACGTGGGAGACCGGCGAGGGAGTCGGCGGAGTCGCGAGCGGTAAACTCTATTTCGACTGCGCTGCCATCGCCACGCCGTACGGCCACGGAGCAGCGTCCGCTGAGCGCGTGGCAGGCGCGCAGAACGACGTCGAGCGGATACACGGCGGTATCGACGGCGACGATCACGGATTTGCCTCGACCAGGACGTTGTCGAAGATTGCCTGACCCGGAATGGCCTCGGCAGACAGAGTTCCGGCGCTCAGGGCAACGGCGAGCCGTGACGTCGGCGCGATCGGCGTCTCGACGTACTGCATTGCCCACGATTTCCGATCCGCGCTCGTCTCCCACACCACCACGGGGGAGACTTCGCTCGTGCGCAGACGGAAATAGCGGTGGCGCGCTGGATCATAGGAGATGGTTTTCGACGCGACGCGGCCGCCATTGCGGCTCTCGAAATGCAGTTTGCCGGCGTGGATGCGGAAGCCGAACCAGTTCGCGGCGTCGCGTGCCGCGGCGAAGAGCGTGACTGCGCCACCCGACGCGACGCGACGGACTTCGACCGAGATGCGCGTGCGCGCGAGATCAAATGACTCGGCGGAGTAATAGCCGTTGAAATGCGCTCCCGAACCCCGCCGGCGCGGGGAGATGGTGAACACGCCGTTTGCATTGCGCAGCGGGATATCGGCGTCGAACGTGGATGCCTCTGTTGCCAGGACACCGACACTCCAGCGACCGGCAATCTCGGACGTGAACGGCTCGCGCAGAAGCGGCGCTGCTTCGGCGGGCGTCTGAACGATCGGCTGCTGCGGCTTCACAGGCTCGGGAGCCGGTACAGGTGGCGTCCCTCGCGAACCACCCGTCGACGACGAGTAATGCGAGGCGTGCGCTCCCGAGTAATGGGAGCTGGACGAATGTGAGCTATGAGAGCGGTGTGAGCTGTGTGACCGGTGAGAGCTATGAGAACGGTGCCCCGCGAGGTGCACGAATAAGGCGTTTGCGTTTCGTTTGAGGATGTAGCGGCCGTTGAACTTCCGCACTTTCGGGTCCGGATCGAGGGTTGGCGAGATCGGCACCCGCGGGCCGGCTTCGGCGGTGGCTGGACTGCTCGCGAGGCCGAGAAGCCCGGCACTGAGCGCCACGTGGGCGGTCAGCCGGCGGACGGAGAATACGTCGAGCAGATCCCACACGACCTGTTTCCAGCGTTTCATCGTTGCTCTTTCTCGAGGATCGTTAAATCGTGCGCCATCTCGGTGCGCACTGCAATCAGTTCTGGTGTTCCGGACCGGCCGGACGCCAGCTCCCACTCCATCCAGAGCCGCTCCGCCGCAAGTCTCGCGTTCAGACGTTCACGAGCCGTGGTGAGTGCTCTCGCACGCTCGGCCTCTCGCACTGCGGCATCTCGGACTCGGGGGAGGTAGGTGCGCACGGCCGCGGCGTGCTGCGGTAGATGGCGCGGAATGCGCGCGAGCTCGCGTCGGATCGCGCCGAGATCGCTCGTTTGCGTGATGCGCGCGAGATGCAGATCGGCCCAGATAGGGTCGTCCTCGCCGGCTCCGAGTGCCGCAAGCTCCTGCGCCGCTGCATCGAGCGAACCGGCGGCGATCGCTTGTGCCGCATGCTCCTCTGTCGGACGGCCGATCCACGTGAAGAGTGCCGCGAGCAGCAGCGCCGCGAACGCACCGGCGGACCAACCCACGACGTGGCGGCGGGCCCCTGTCGCGTTCGCGACCGCGAACCAGATGCACACGAATGTGATGAGAATTGTTGCCAGCGCGAGTGCGGACGGAAGACTCCAGTAAAAGGGGCCGCGTGCAACGACGAAGATCGCCGCGGTGATGAAGATCAGAACCAGCAGGCCAGCGAGGTTCCGAAGGGTCGATCGGCGCGCGGCGAAAATGTCAGATGTGCCGGGCGCGGGCGGACGAAGGTTCAAGCCCGAGAACTCGACCTCTCCACGAGCTCGGCCAAGGGTGTAGCTCACGGTCAGCCGCGGGATCCGCACGACCCGGAGCTTCTGCTGAACGACGCGCTCGCCCGGTTGCGGGCGAGGAAGGATCTCGAGCCACTGCCGCGGCACTCCAGGCGCATCGGCTGCCTCGATCCCGTGCGGCCGCTCGATCTCTTTGATAACCGCGCCTACGGGTTCAATAGCGCGGTTCGCGGAAAGACCGGTCAAACCGTAATGACGCGCGAGCGCGGCCGGATGCGCGCCCGCATCTGCCCGCGACCAGCGTTCGACCTCGATCCAGCGCTGGACGCGGCGTTCACCATTGCACGTCGCGCAGACGGCGATCCCGCGCCGGCAGGTCGCACAATCCACTTCCCCTTTGCCGCGGCAGCGCGTGCAGTTCAGCAATCTGCGCGCTCCGTTCGATGCATAGCCGTACATCTTCCGTGCGCCGTTGCACTCCATGCAGAGGACCTTGCCGTTCGCGCCGCACGTCGCGCAGCTAACCTTTCCTTCGCCGTTGCAAGCGCTGCAAACGGCCACGTGATCGCTCTGGCGGCGGATCTCCAGCTCATCGATGGCCCAAGCGTCGACCTGCATTGAAAGGGATCGCGATTGCGGCCGAACCTGACCTGATGAAGGAACGCTCTTCCAGACCGCCCGACGTCCCTGCCACTGAGTCACGAAGAGACCGATGTAGTCATCAGTCAACGCGACGTCGTGAATCAGCGCGTCCGTGTCGCTCGGAGATCCGGGGCGTGTGTGTGCCCACTCCTCGAACACGCGGCGCCCGATCGAGGTGCGCTGCTGCTCGTCCATGAGGGCGTCGAGTCGCGCGGACACTGACCGATTAGACACGAATGCCGCGAAAAGGTGGGACCGGTTGCCCTAGAACGGGCAGTCGTCGCAGCCCGAGCCGCAGCAGGTGGGCTCGGCGGCGGGGCGCCAGCGGGGAGTGGAGGACAGGCAATCCTGCCTGTCCCCGGTCTCGGCGGGGGGAGGAGGGACAGGCAGGATTGCCTGTCCTCCACCTTCGTGGAACTCCTCAGGCATTCGTACGATCGGGCGACGGTAGGGCCGGCGCCGTCACGTCGGTCGACGGGCCGCTGCCCGGCGCGATGGTCATCGTCTCGCCGGGGCTCTGCTCGGGGTAGTACTCCTTGAGCTTGATGTAGTCCGTTCCCGTTTCCTCGACGATGATCTGGTTCACTTCCGCGCCGTCCAGCGTCTCGCGCTCGAGGAGCTTGCGGGCGATGCGGTCCAGCGAGGACTTGTTGTTGGTGATGATGTCCTTGGCCGTGGCGTAGGCCCGGTCGAGGATGCGCCGCACTTCCTTGTCGATCTCGACGGCCGTCGACTCCGAATAGTCCTGGTGCTGGCCGAACTCGCGGCCGAGGAAGATCTGCTCTTCCTTCTTGCCGAAGGTGGCCGGGCCGAGGTCGGACATGCCCCACTCGCAGACCATCTTGCGGGCCATGTTCGTGGCGCGCTCGATGTCGTTGCCCGCTCCGGTGGTGATCTCGTTGAGGAACACCTCCTCGGCGATCCGGCCGCCCATCAGCACGGCCAGCATGGACTCGAGGTATTTCTTCGAGTACGAGTACTTGTCCTCGGTCGGGAGCTGCTGGGTGAGACCGAGGGCGCGGCCACGGGGGATGATCGTGACCTTGTGCAGAGGATCGGCGGCGGGAAGCATCGCCGCGACGATCGTGTGTCCCGACTCGTGATAGGCGGTGTTCTTCTTCTCGCGGTCGGACATCATCATCGACTTCCGCTCGACGCCCATGATGACCTTGTCCTTCGCGTACTCGAAGTCGACCATCTGGACTTTCTTCTTGTCGTAGCGGGCGGCGTTCAGAGCGGCCTCGTTGACGAGGTTCGCCAGGTCGGCGCCGCTGAAGCCCGGGGTGCCGCGCGCGAGGACCGGCATGTCCACGTCTTCCGCGAGCGGGATGTTGCGCGTGTGCACGCGGAGGATGCCCTCGCGGCCCTTGAGGTCCGGCAGGTCGACGACCACGCGGCGGTCGAAGCGGCCCGGGCGCAGGAGCGCGGGATCGAGGACGTCGGGGCGGTTCGTGCCGGCGATGAGGATCACCCCATCGTTCGACTCGAAGCCGTCCATCTCCACGAGGAGCTGGTTGAGGGTCTGCTCGCGCTCATCGTGTCCGCCGCCGAGGCCTGCGCCGCGGTGACGGCCGACGGCGTCGATCTCATCGATGAAGATGATGCAGGGCGCGTTCTTCTTGCCCTGCTCGAACAGGTCGCGGACGCGCGAGGCGCCGACGCCCACGAACATCTCCACGAAGTCCGAGCCGGAGATCGAGAAGAAGGGAACGTTGGCCTCGCCGGCGATGGCGCGGGCCAGGAGGGTCTTGCCCGTGCCCGGGGGACCCATGAGCAGGACGCCCTTGGGGATCTTGCCGCCCAGCTTCGTGAACTTCTGCGGCTCCTTGAGGAATTCGATGATCTCGGCCAGCTCGACTTTCGCTTCGTCGACGCCGGCGACGTCCTTGAAGGTGACCTTCTTCGCGCTGCCCGAGAGCAGCTTCGCCTTCGACTTGCCGAAGGAGAGGGCCTTGTTGCCGCCGGCCTGCATCTGGCGCATGAAGAAGATCCAGAGGCCGATCAGGAAGAGGAACGGCGCCCAGGTGATGAGGGCGGCCACGAACGGAGCGTCGTTCTTCGGCTCGAACTCGACGGTGACGCCCTTGTCCTCGAGACGCTTGAACAGGTCATCCGGCCAGGTGGCCGGGCCGGCGGTATTGAACTCGCGCTTGCCGCCCGGGGCGGCGGTTTTCATCTCGCCGCGAATCTCGTCGCCGCGGACCGTGACTTTCTCCACGGTGCCCTGGTTCACGCGGTCGATGAACGTGCTGTAGGGGATCTGTTCGCTAGCCCCCTTCGCGGTGTTGAAGAGGCTCCAGAGCAGGAACACCAGAACGATGATCACCACCCACAGGAGCGCGGTCTTGACTGTGGAATTCAACGAATTGCCTCCAACGTGACGACGCGGATGCTTCGCGCGTGCCACGTACACTATTGCGTCTCGAAACGGAACGCGAGCGTTCGATTATTGCAGCAGTAACCGGATTGGAACGCCGGCGTCCTCGCCGGCTGAGCAGGCGGCGTCCCGCCGCCCGCCCGGGAGCGAGACGCTCCCTGCTCAGCCGGCGGGGACGCCGGCGTTCCGTTAGCCTGCGCGGCCGATGTAGGGGAGGTTCCCGAACCGGGATCGCTGCTCGAGCCCGTAACCGGCCCAGGTGCCGTCCTGCTCGATGGTGAAGGCGCGGAAGTCGGCGTTCAGGTCGACCGTCCGCGCGTTCGGGCGGTCCAGCAGCGCCACGAGCTTGAGCGAGGCCGGTTCGTGCGTCCGCAACTGGGTCAGCAGGTAGTTCTCGATGACGCCCGTGGCCACGACGTCCTTCAGCAGGTAGACGTTGCGCGCGCGGATGTCGTGGAAGCTGAGGAAGTCAATCTCCACCGCGTCGGCGGTCTCGCTGTCGGAAATGTCGCGTACGACGTCGATGAAGGCGTAACTGACGTCTCCCTCGATCGCGCGGAGCAGGTCGGAGGTGAACAGCGCCGTCCCTTTGAGGACGCCGAGGAGGAAGACCTCGGCGCGGCCGGCATCGGCGCGGATGGCGGCGCCGAGCTCGCGTACGCGCGATGCGATCTCGTCAGCGCTGAAAACCGGACGGACTGTCTCGCTCATCGATCCACACTTCGCAGAGCATCCCGCCGGCTCCGCGCACCTTGAACCGCTCGGACACTTCCACGCCGGCGATCCACACGATCTCGCCGTTCCAGACCAGGAGAGGGAGGCGGTCCCGAACGTCCGCGTCGATTTTACGATCAATCAAAAAGTCTTTGAGCTTTTTCGGCGCGGACATGCCCAGAGGGTGGAAGCGGTCGCCGTCGCGGCGGTTGCGGATCGTGAAGGTGGGGTCGGCGCCTTTTGGGAGCTCGATTTGTTGTCGGTTGTCGGTTGTCGGTTGTCTGAGGTGGATGGTGCTTCGGATCGGTTCGACGTAGACGCTCTCGTTCAGGCGCACTTCGAGCTCGAAGTTTTCGACGGGCCGGATGCGCTTCCGCAGGATCACTTCGTTGCCTTTGCGAATCAGCTCCAGGTGCTTCGTCACGCTGATGCGTTTCGCCTCGTCGTTCGCGATCCGTGATGCGTCGAAGTCGCGCGCGTGCGGATCGAGTCTGCGGATGTGGCGCTGCAGCAGCGCGCCGCGGAGCCACTCGTCGTCCGGCCACGTCCGGAAGATCGTCGCGTCCTCCCGTACTTCCGCGTCCTCGGCCTCGTCGATGGCCCGCTCCAGCACAGGCCACTGGGCCCGCGCCTGATCGGTCACGCGTGCGAGATTGTCGACGGCGTCGATCTCGCGCAGAAACGCGCGCACGCGATTGCGCAGGAAGCGCGGGTCGTCGTTCGACCGGTCGAAGCGCGCGACCACGTTGCGCTCCGCCAGGAACGCCTCGATTTCCGCGCGTGCGACCTCGAGCAGAGGACGGATGAAGTCGTCATCGCGATGGGGGTGGATGCCCCGCAGTCCGGCGATGCCGCTGCCGGTGAGGAGGCGCATCAGGACCGTCTCGGCCTGGTCGTTCTTCTGATGCGCCGTGGCGACGTAGCGCGCGCCTTCCTCGTCGCGGATGCGTCCCAGCGCCGCGTAGCGCACCTCGCGCGCGGCCGCCTCGATGCCGCGCGCACGCACGGATCCGGGATCGAGCGTGCCGTCCGCGACGCGGATCGGGATGCCGAGGCGGGAGCAGAGGTCGCGGACGAACGCCTCGTCGGCGTCGGAGTCCACGCCGCGCAGACGGTGATTCACGTGGGCGACGACGACGTCCAGCCCGAGCTCGTGGAGGGCGATCAGCAGCGCCGTCGAGTCGATGCCGCCGGAGACCGCGGCCACGATCCGTTCCGGCCCGATGCCTTCCTTGACGAAAAAATGACGAATCGCTTCGTGCATCGCACTTGTGTCAGCGTTAGTTTACGGGTAAGAGTTTCGTCTAAGAGTGGAGGTTTCCATGCGTCGGGGCAGGAGTTCCGGGTTCACGCTTCTCGAACTGCTCGTGGTGGTCGCGATCATCGCGATCGTCGCGGCAATCGCCATCATGAACTATCTCAGCTCGCTCGAGCGCGCACGCCAGAAGCGCACCATGGCCGACATCCGCAATATCGCCGTGGCCTGGGAGACCGCCAACTCCGAGTCCGGCAGCTATCTCTCCGCCGGTCTCAGTTTCCCCGCCGCGATCACCTTCGAGAGGATCAGCACGCAGCTCGTGCCGACGTACATGCAATCGATCCCGCGCGTCGACGGCTGGGGACGCCCGCTGCAGTTTGGCGCGGCCGGGAGGGTCTACGCCATCCGCTCGTCCGGCCGCGACGGCGTCTACGAGGCCGACAGTTACGAGCAGGGCTCGGGCGAGAATCCCGACTGCGACATCGTCTACGCAAACGGCAACTTCGTGCGCTGGCCCGAAGTCCTCCAGGGCAACTAAGCAGACCGCACTCAGTCCGCCCACGAAAGAGAGACGACCGGGAGGCCTCCGGCGGGCCGGCACGGCCGGCGGCGCTGGTTGGCCTAGCCAGACCGCACGCCTGACCCACTGAACGCGGCTCTCGGCGGCCGCACGTGTTTCGATGAGCGCTGCCGGCCGTGCCGGCCCGCCGGAGGCCCTTCGTCGTCCCTCGGGTGGGCGGACTGAGAGCGGTCCCTAGGCGCGGCCTCGCCACACTTCTTCGATTTTGCGGCCCATGTCCGACGGCGCCTTCACGACGTGAATGCCGGCCGCCTCGAGCGCGGCCATCTTCTCGGAGGCTGTGCCCTTGCCGCCGCTGATGATCGCGCCGGCGTGGCCCATGCGGCGTCCGGGAGGCGCGGTCTGTCCGGCGATGAATGCCACCACCGGCTTGGCCATGTTCGCCTTCACGAACTCGGCCGCTTCTTCCTCCGCGCTGCCGCCGATCTCGCCGATCATGATGATCGCCTCGGTCTGCGGATCGGCCTCGAACGCGGCCAGGCAATCGATGAAGTTCGTGCCCGGCAGCGGGTCGCCGCCGATGCCGACCGCGGTCGACTGCCCGATGTTGCGGGTCTGGCCGACGGCCTCGTAAGTGAGCGTTCCGGAGCGCGACACGATGCCGATCGGGCCGGCCTTGTGGATGTGACCGGGCATGATGCCGATCTTGGCCTGGTCCGGCGTGATGATGCCGGGGCAGTTCGGTCCGATGAGGCGCGACGGTGACTCGCCGGCGGCCATGCGCCGCTCGTTCAGCTTCTTCAGAAAATCGTGCGCGCGGATCATGTCGTTCACCGGGATGCCCTCGGTGATGCAGACGATCAGCTCGATGCCGGCGTCCGCGGATTCCATGATCGCGTCGGCCGCGAACGGCGGCGGCACGAAGATCAGCGAGCAGTTCGCGCCCGCCTCCGCCCGCGCCTCGGCGACCGTGTTGAAGACCGGGAAGCCCTCATGCGTCGTGCCGCCCTTGCCCGGCGTCACGCCGCCGACGACCTGCGTTCCGTAATCACGGCAGCCAATCGCGTGGAACGTCCCCTCGCGGCCGGTGATGCCCTGAACGATGACCTTCGTATTCTTGTCTGCCCAGATCGCCATTTTTTGCGTTCCCTGGTGGAGCGGCGGGCTTCAGCCCGC
>DATLOL010000188.1:0-2838 GCA_035536275.1 Thermoanaerobaculia bacterium | reverse complement strand
CGGCGGGCTGAAGCCCGCCGCTCCACAAGCATCCAGCAGCCAGCGCAGCTTCGTCCCGGAAAAGTACGCGTCGAGCACGAGTCCCGTCTTCGCCCGGAAGCGCGGCTCGTGCTCGCGCAGCGCGTCGCACATTTCCGCGGTGCGGCGGTCCTGCCACACGATGGCGTTGTGCAGCGGGCGCCCGGTCGCGCGGTCCCACAACACCGTCGTCTCGCGTTGGTTGGTGATGCCGATGGCCGCGACTTCCACGTCCGGCACTTTGGCGATCGCCTCCGCGGCGACGGCGATCTGCGTCTCCCAGATCTCTTCCGCGTCATGCTCCACCCAGCCCGGCCGCGGATAGATCTGGCGGAACTCGCGCTGGGCGACGGCGAGCACGTTCGCGCGCTCGTCGAAGAGGATCGCGCGCGAGCTGGTCGTGCCCTGGTCGAGTGCGAGGATCGCTTTCATCACATCCCCGGCGGCGGCATGGCCAGGAAGGACGTCTGATCGAAGGCCTCGCCGGCGGCGTCGCCGCGCCACCGCCACGCGCGCCCGTCGTCCATGCCCAGCTCGACGTCGATGCGGTCTCCCTCGTGCACCTGCACCGGCACCTCCAGCGGAAGCAGCGCCTGCGACCACGACGTCTCCCGCGCGCGTTGATTGGAGAGCGTGAGCCCTTCCACCAGTGTGGCCGTGAAGAACGCGCCGAATCCGTGCAGCAGCGCGTTGCGGCCCGCGGTGAAGCTCGCGTGCCCCGCGGCGTCGGCCGCCTCGCCGATCGCGAGCGAGAACATCTCCTTCGGTTCGGCGAGATACGCGCCGCTGCGGATGTGCGCGAACGCGATCGAGTTCGATGCGAAGAGACGCAGCGGGCTGAGATCGAATCCGAAGCGCGGCTCGTTCCAGAACGCGACGTGCCGGTCGTAGTCCCATTCCAGCTCCACCGGCACCAGCGACACGCCGACGCGGCAGGGGATGATCGGCGCGCCCGGCTTGAGCAGGCGCGCCCGCGCGTCGATTGCCGAGCCGGCGATGCCCTCGTCGAATCCGGTGACGCCGAGGGTCTCGCTGATGAGGACGTCCGCGCGCTCGGGGAGCTCGACCTCGCGCGACTCTTTCTGGATCACGGTGACGCGATCGGCGAACCCGAGGTGGCGGGCCATGAGCGACGTCACGTCGGCCATGCGCGTGGAGTCGATCGCATACACGCGCGATGCGCCGGCCTCGCAGGCGAAGTAGGAGAGGATGCCCGAGCCGCATCCGAGATCGACCACGACATCGCCGGGACGGACCGTCTTCGCGATGGCCTCGCGGAACGCGTTCGTTCGCGTTTCGTCGGCGAGGAGCTCGCGGTGGTAGTCGAGCATGGTTTTTTTTGCAGTTTATCCCGAGCGAAGTCGAGGGATCAGTGGAGCCCTCGCGCGCCATGCGGTTCGTGCGATCTCTCGTATGAGTTTGAGAAGACTAACGGATTGTTGCTGGTTACTGGGTTGCTGGTTGCTCGTGCTGCATGGAGCAACGCCGGCGTTCCTACTACGTTGACGCCGGCGGTCCGCTGGGTACATGGATTCGCTGCCATGCGTCGCGAGTCACCAGCAACGACGGGTTGTTGCTGGTGACTGGTTGCTGGTTGCTCGTGCTGCATGGAGCACTGTGGAACGCCGCCGTCTCGGCGGCTGGCCCGGCGGCGTCCCGCCGCCGGACGAGGGGCGCAGGCGGGACGCCTGCGGGCCAGCCGGCGAGGACGCCGGCGTTCCGCTACGTGCCGCACCAGCAACCAGCAACACAGCGACCAGCAACGACGCGCCTACAACGGCCCAAACAACCGCTCGTATTCACCGCGGATGTTCTGGTAGCACTCGCACACGTTGGCTTCGAGTGCGGCGCGGTCGAGGATCTCCACGTAGCCGCGGCTGTAGCGGATCCACCCCTCCGTCTGCAGCCGCATCGCCGCCTCGGTCACCCCCGCGCGGCGCACGCCCAGCATCGTGCCGAGGAACTCCTGCGTCAGTGGGAGCTGGTTCGAGTCGATGCCGTCGCTGCTCATGAGCAGCCACCGGGCGAGGCGTGCGTCGACGGTGTGCTTGCGGATGCACGCCGTCGACTGCGAGGCCACCACGAAGATCGTGTGCACGTAGCGATTGAGCAGCTTGTGCATCGTGCGCTGGCGGTCGAACTCGCGTTTGGCCAGTGCGCTCTCGACGCGCCACACGTCCCCGGGGATCTGCACCAGGGTTTGCATGGGCGAGGACTCGGCGCCGAGGATCACCGGAATGCCGACCATGCCCTCGCGTCCGACCGAGCCGGCCTCGATGGTCGAGCCGTCTTCGAGCACCGTCACCAGCGAGCCGAGGGCGTTGATCGGAAAGTAGACGTACTTGATCGGCTCGTTCGGCACGATGAACGGATAGGCGTGGGTGACGGTCATCCGCTCGATCTGCAACCCGTCCAGTTCTTCTTTGGGCAGCAGGTCGAGGAGGCGGTTCCCGGTCATGGATGCGTTTTATCGCTTGTCGTCGGTCAGTGTCGAGAGCGCGGAGACACTGATCGTTTCCAGCGTGGTCACCAGGTTCTCCAGAGTGTCGACGCGCTCGAGATGAGCGATGGCCTGCTTGATCCGCGGATCGGAGATCGACTTGTAGCTGCGGAAGCGATGGGCCATGAACCGCAGCAACGGGATGAGCGTGCCGTTGATGAGGTACGCCTCGCGCGAGATGAGGCTCGCGTCGGATTTCGTCTCCGCGGGCGCCGCGGCGATGGGGAGGCGGGCCGCTTGCAGCTCGCGCAATGTCTCATCGAGCTTCTGGAGGTAGGGCGACAGGTCCAGTGGAGCGGCGGGCTTTAGCCCGCCGTCCT
>DATLOL010000187.1:0-11340 GCA_035536275.1 Thermoanaerobaculia bacterium | reverse complement strand
CGGCGGGCTGAAGCCCGCCGCTCCACTGAGGGCCTGGTTGTAATCGGCGAAGTACTCCGCGCCGCCCTTGCCATCCAGCGCGAGCACGCGCGTCGACACGCGATCGAGCAGGTAGCGGTCGTGCGTCACCAGCACCAGCGCGCCGGGGAACTCCAGCAGCGACTCCTCGAGCACGTCGAGCGTGGGGATGTCGAGATCGTTCGTCGGCTCGTCCATCACCAGCAGGTCCGCCGGCTGGAGCATGAGCCGCGCGAGGACGATGCGCGCCTTCTCGCCGCCCGACAATCGCGACACCGACGTCTCGAGCTGCTCGGAGCGAAACAGGAACCGCTTCGCCCACCCCGCCACGTGAATCGCGCGATCTCGATACAGAACGCTGTCGCCCTCCGGCGCGAGTGCGCGCTTCAAGGTCAGCGTGGGATCGAGTGACTGGCGGTTCTGTTCGAAGTAGACGACGCGCAGTCCGTCGGCTTTCTCGATCGTGCCCGTATCCGGCTCGAGCTCGCCGACGATCACGCGCAGCAGCGTGGTCTTCCCCGAGCCGTTCGGACCGAGGGCGCCGAGGCGCGTGCCGGGTGTCAGCAAGAGGTCGAGGTTGCGGAAGAGACCGCGCTTCGACAGTCCTTTGCCTGACCAGAGCCGCTTCGTCTTCCTCTGCGAAGCGGTGAAGTCGATCTCGGTGCCGAAGGTCTGGGCGCGATCGCGGCTCTCCGCGAGCTCGTCGATCAGGCGTTCCGCGTTCTGAATGCGCGCCTTCGCCTTGGTCGTGCGCGCCTTCGGTCCGCGACGCAGCCATTCCATCTCCCGGCGCACGAGATTGGCCAGCGTCTCCTGGTACGCGGCCTCGTTCTTCAGCACCTCGTCGCGCGTCGCGAGGAGGTCGCTGTACGTGCCGTCGCTCTGCAGCAGCCCGTTCGGATAGGCGCGATTCAGCTCCAGCATGCGCCGGGCGATGTTCTCGAGGAAGTAGCGGTCGTGGCTGACGACGATGAACGCCTCCGGCTCGCTGCGGAGCAGCTCTTCGAGCCAGACGATGGCCTCGACGTCGAGATGGTTGGTCGGCTCGTCGAGGAGGAGCACGTCCGGCTCGCGCACGAGCTCGCGGGCGATGGCCAGACGCTTCCGCCAGCCGCCGGAGAGGACGTCGGTCTGCTGCTCGCGATCGAGGAAGCCGGCCTTGCCGAGGGCCACGGCGGTGCGGCCGTGCTTCTCGTGGTCGTCGAGCGTGGTGAAATCGGAGAGGGCCTCGAGGAGGACCTCCTCGACCGACTTGCCCGGCGAGAACACCGCGTCCTGCGGCACATACCCGATGCGCACGCCCTTGCGGACGGCGGTCGTGCCGGAGTCCGCGTCCTCGACGCCGGCCAGAATCTTGAGCAGCGTGGACTTACCGGATCCGTTGGGTCCGACCAGGCCCACGTGGTCGCCTTCGTCGAGCGTAAACGAGAGGTTTTCGAAAAGGGGGCGGGAGCCGTAGGCTTTATTCAGGTTTTCGGCGGTGAGCAGGACGGGCACTTTTTTGTAGTTTATCCCGCGCGAAGACGCGGGATAAACTTTTTAGCGAACGCGAAGCACACAGGCCGTGTTATGACCATCATGAAGAACAGCTGGTCCGGCGGCAGCGCCGTCGCTCTCCTGGATTACCCCGAGGAGAACCTTGCGGTGGCGGTGCATCGCGGGGAGAGCGGGGCGCTGGAGCGGCTCATCGACCGCTTCGAGCCCGCCCTCTACGCGTACGCGCACGGCATCCTGCAGAACACGTTCGACGCGCAGGAAGTCGTGCAGGACGCGATGCTGCGCGCGCATCGGGCCCTCACCAAGCAGTACGACGAGGCGCGATGTCGCGAGCTGGCGCTGCGGCCCTGGCTGTTCCGCACCGTCCGCAATCTCAGTCTCAACAAACGCCGATCGAAGACCCGCGCCCTCGAGACGCCGCTGGACACGTTCGATGACGGCCGCATCGGCCCGTTCGTGCGCGAGCACGGCTCCGACCTCGAGCGCCAGCAGGACGCGCAACTGCTCCGCGACGCCATGAAGGGCCTGCCCGTCGAGGCGCGCGAGCTGATCGTCCTCAGATTCATGGAAGACATGTCCTATGCGGACATCGCCAAAACCGTCGGCGCGACCGAGGCCGCGCTGCGGGGGAAGGTGTTCCGCTCGCTGAAATTGCTCCGCGATGCCCTGGAAAAGAGAGGAGTGGCCCATGCAGTGTAGATCCGTGCTGACTCGCGTCGATGCGTTGCGCACCGGCGAGCTCGAGGCCGGCGAGCGGAGCGCCGTGCACGAGCACCTCCGTACGTGCAAATCATGCGACGACTCCGTGAGCGACGTCGACAAGCTGGCCCACAGCCTGCGCTCGATGCTCGCACCGCCGCCGCGCTCCTGTCGTGACGCCATCGCCGACTCGTACGAACAGATCGGCGACGTCTGGGTGGTGTTCTCGGACAAAGGCCTGAAGATGATCCGCCGCGGCGGCACGCTCGACGATCTGCGCGCCGCCTGGACCGAGCGCGGAGGCTGTTCCCTGAAGCCCGAGCCCATGCCCGACGCGCTGCGCAAGCAGGTCACGTCCGCGCTGCAAGGCGAAGGCGTGTCCCGTCCGAAGATCGACTGGGACGACGAGGTGTCCGACCTCGAGCGCGAGGTGCTCGACACGCTGACAAAGATCCCCCGCGGCGAGGTGCGCACCTACGAGTGGGTGGCCCGCCAGGTCGGCCGGCCGAAGGCGGTGCGCGCGGTGGGCACGGTCTGCGCCCGCAACCACGTCCCGTTCGTGGTGCCCTGTCACCGCGTCGTGCCCGCGTCGGGCGGCGTCGGCAACTACGCGTACGGGAGCGACATGAAACGCGATCTGCTGCGCCGCGAAGGTGTGGACGTCGACGCGCTGGAAAAGCTCGGACGGGAGCGCGTGCGCTACATCGGCTCGAAGACGTCGAAGGTGGTCTGCTTCCCCACGTGCAAGGACGCGAAACGCATTCGCGATGAGAACCGCGTCCCTTTTCGGGCGGCGGACGAAGCGGTGGAGAAAGGATTCCGGCCATGCAAGCGCTGCCAGCCCTTCATCGCGGCCTGACGTCCGTCGAGGCGATCTCCCGTCCGGCGCGGACGTTCACGGGCGACTTCTACCTCACCCACCGCCACGACGACCGCCTCTGGCTCGCCCTCGGCGACGTCGCCGGCAAAGGCCTCCCCGCCGCGGTGGTGATGGCGATGATCCAGGAAGAGCTCGAGGAGCGCATCGCCTCCTGCGCATCGGCGGAGTGCGATCCCGCCCGCACCGCCACGCGCCTGCACGAGTTCCTGGCGCCGCTCCTCCCGCGCAACCGCTTCGCGACGGCGGTGATCGCCTGGCTGCGCGATGACGGCGTGTTGACCATCGCAAACGCGGGACACTGTCCGCCGCTGATCGTCCGCGCCGACGGCACGATCGAGGAGATCGGCTCGACCGGCCCAATCCTCGGCGTGCTGCCCGCACCATCGTGGACCTCGGTGACCGTGCAACTCGAGCCCGGAGACACGCTCGTGCTCTACAGCGATGGAGTGACCGAGGCGCTGGTGGATGGCGAGGAGCTGGGCGTGCGGGGCTTGCGGGCGATGCTCGCGCGCGGGCAGTCGCCCGCGCGCGTGCTCGAACAACTCGCCACCAGCGATGACGTGACGATGGTGGTGGTCAGGGCCTGAGGGACCTATGGGACGAATGGGACGAATGGGACCTATACGTCCCATAGGTCCCATAGGTCCCATAGGTCCCATAGGTCCTATTCACGAACTGTCACGCGAATCTCATCCGAGTTCGCGCGCACATCCGGCACATAGAACGCCTGTCCGAGGAGCGGCAGCGCGTGGAACGTGCCCGGCACTTCCGCGCGCAGCTCGTAGCGGATCTCCCAGGTGCCCTGGGGCAGGCGGTCGATGAACATCGCCACCTTGCGGTCGCGCAGTTCCTGGTAGACCGGCACCGATGCGCGCGCAGAGGTGGCGGAGAGTGAGTAGCCGCTCTGCAGGGCCACGGCCTCGAAGCCGCCGGGTTTGAGATCCTCGAAGAGCATGTACTCGTAGTCGTTCTTCGTCTCGATGGTCACCAGCACTTCCACCCGCTCGCCGCTGGCGATGGATTCGTTGTCGCGCAGCGGGACGCGGTCGTACTGCGTGCCTTTGAGCAGCGTCTGGCGCGGGGCCAGGCGGAAGTACTGGCGCTTCACCCACAGCTCGTTCCCGGCCGCCTTCACCGGTTCCTCCAGCGACACGAATCGCGCCTCGGCCGCGAAGTACAGCGGCGACTTGCCGGCAGTGCGGCGAATGCGGATCTCCTGGGTCGCGTCGGCGAGGATGGCCGGATCGACGGAGAAGCGGCTCGGCGCGTTCAGCACGTCTTTCGCGGTGAGCGTCTTCGTGGCGATGACGCGTCCGTTCACGGTCACCTCGTACGAGACGTCGCCGAGAAGCTCGCCGCTCTTCTCGAGATAGACGTTCATCGCGAGCAGAGCGATGGCCGTGTCGCGGGTGTTGTTCCAGCGCGTCCCGCGGCGGTTCTTCACCAGCCAGTTCATGGCCGGCTCGACGAGCTTGTGCTCGGGATCGATGGTCACGAAGGCCTGCAGCGCGAAGGCGGTCGTCTCCACCGGCGACTCGTACCAGCGCCACCAAAAGCGGTGCGCTGCTCCCCAGTGCGCGGTCTGCATCGACTCGGCCGTGTCGTCGCTGGCGTTCTCGAGCGTCACGCCGTCCTCGAGATTGCGCAGGAGCAGGCGGGCGCGCTCGGCCTCGCCCCAGCGATGCGCGGTCAGCGCGAGCAGGGCGCGCGAGTACGACGTCAGCTTCTCGCGGTTCTTGTAGACGTTCTCGAATGCGCGCCGCGACGGCTCGGCCGCCGTCGACTTCCACGCGGAGAGCGCGTGGAGCATCCAGGCCTGATCGTTGTACGCGGTCTGGTGCCGGACGAGGCTCGTCTCCAGCCAGCGCGCGGCGCGATCGATGCGCGACGTGTCTATCTTCAGACCGGCGTCGCGGGCGATGGAGAAGCCCCACACGACGTACGCGGTCATCCACGGGTCGTCCGGCCCCTCCTTCCACCAGCCCCACGCACCGTTGCCGTGCTGCATGTCGTACAGGCGGGCGATGCCGGCCGCGGTGACCGCGTCGAGGTCCTTGCCGGCGATGCGGGCGCGGCCGAGGCCGAGCTTCTCGACGGTGCGGGCGACGATGGCGGCGGGAAGGAAGCGGCTCATGGTCTGCTCGGTGCAGCCGTACGGGAACTCGATCAGGTACGGCAGCGCGTCGAGCATCGTCACCGCGATCGACGGCGCAACCTGCACCGTGAGATCGGTCGCGCGGCGCTCGCGCGGCAACTCGAGTTTGATGTTCGCCTCGTCGCCGCGCACCTTGCCGGAGCGCGCGATCAGCTTGTCGATACCGTGCTCGTAGACGATGAACGAGCGCTCCATGGCGTCGCCGTGTTTGTTCGATTTCGCGGTGACGCGGAGCTTCGCTTCGCCGGGTTTTTCGGCGACGACGGTCCAGTCGGCGCGGGCTTCGCCGTGCGGCGGGATCTGGACCGGCACGATTGCCTGTCCTCCACTCACGCCGGTTGCTTCGAGCGATGCGTTCACGGTCAGCGTTTCATCAGTGTTGTTGTTCATCACCGCGGAGACGACCACGCGATCGCCGGCGACGAAGAATCGCGGACCCTGCAGACGCACGAGCAGGGGCATGCTGGTGCGCGCGGTGGAGGAGGCCATGCCGAACTCCGCGCCCGCCGTCGCCGCCCTCGCCGTTGCCCGCCACGTCGTCAGCGCCTCGGGGTACTTGACCTTGACCGTGGCCGTGCCGCTCGCGTCGGTGACGATGTCCGGCTTCCAGAATGCGGTCGAGCGGAAGTCGCTGCGGACCTGCACCTCAATCCCCTGCTGCGCGCCGGCCACGTTGCCGACCACAGGTTCGGCGGGCGGTGAAACGGAAGCCGGAGCGGGTGGTGGCGGCGGCGGGACGGGCATCGGTGCATTCGCGGCGGTGGCGGTGATGGACTCGCTCACGGCGTCCATCGCGCGGTCGCCAAACCGACGCTGCAGCTTCGCCATCCCCTCTTCATCACGTTCGCGCTTCTCCTGCTCCTCGAGGTCCTTCTTCTCCAGCTTCACGTACTGCTGCGTCTGCACGCCGGCGCTGACGACGATCGGATTCGCGCGCGTCTCCCCGTAGAACGTGCGGCGTGGATCGCCTGCCAGGTCTTCCTGGATCGCGGTCACCGCCTCGTCGGACACCGCCAGCGCCACTTCCGCCACGACCGGCTTGCCGCTCGCGTCGCGCGTGGTGATTGTGACAGTGCCTTCCTCGCGCGGCTGGTACTCCTCGCGATCGCTCTTCACCTCGACGTCGAGGAACTGTTCGGCAGGCGGCACGACGATCTGCTCCGTGTCGGTCGCGAAAGCGCGATCGAACACCGTCGACGCGGTGACGTGGAAGTTCGGCATGTGCTGCTTGCCGATCGCGATTTGCACGAGCTTGACCGTGCCGTCCATCCGCAGCACCTGCGTGTCGAGCAGGTCGTCGGTGCCGGTGCTGAAGACGACATGCCGTCCGCCGGCCGGCGTCACGACGAGGATCGACGCGGTCTCGCCGGTGCGCACGGTGTCCTTGTCGAGGATGAGATCGAGCCCGCTGCTGCTGTGATAGCCGAGGTTGGTGGTGGCGCGGTCGGTGACCCAGACCGCGGTCTCGGCGGTGATGACGTCGCGTGCACGCGGGCCGTCCTCGCTCCGCCACTGGATCGCGTAGTAGCCGGTCTCGCGCGGCGTGAACGTGAACGTGGCCTCCCCTTCCGCGTTCGTCGAGACCTTCGCCGTCGTCACTTCCTCGTCGACGTAGCGCGTCTTCCACTGCCGGCGCACGACCTTGACCGTGCCCGTGACCTGCACCGGCTTGTCGTTCGCGTCGACGGCCTTGAAGTCGATCGACACGCTGTCGCCGGGGCGATGCACGTAGTGCTCGGGCTGGGCCATCACCGTGTAGCGATGGCGCATCACGCGGATGGTCCCCTCGCCGCGCACTTCGCGGCGGGACGCGTCGACGACGCGCGCCTCGATGCGGTAGGTCGAGTCGCTGCCGTCGCGCGGCGTGTTGATCCGCACGACGGCGCGGCCCTGCGCGTCGGTGGTCAGCGTCTGGCGATGCACGATCGTGCCCCCGCCGTGCATCGGCGGGCGGTCGTAGTACCAGTGATAGTGACGCGACGGATACCAGTAGCGATGGAAGGGCTGCTGATACACGACCGCTTCGACGGTCGCATTCGCGACGGGGCCGCCGAAGTAGTAGCTCGCCTCGATCGTCGCCTCGATCTCGTCGCCGAGGCGGTACTGCTTGCCGGGCGGCGTGTCGACCTTCACCACGAACTCGGGAAGCTTGTACTCCTCGAGCCGGAAGAGCTGCGCGGCGCCGCGGAGATCGGTCTCGTTGCCCTTCGTGTGGAAGACGATCGTGTAGATGCCGAGGGGCATGGCGTCGGTGAGCGGGACCTCGCCCCAGAAGCTCCCGAACGCGTTGAGCTTCGCCTCGCCCTTGATCAGCTTCTCGCCGCGCGGGCTGTTGATGAAGTAATCGAGCTGCGCGCCACCGGGCGTCGTCCACTGCTCGCGCTCGCGGACGCGGGCGGTCATCTTCCACTGCACGGTCTCGCCGGGGCGATACGCCGGGCGATCGGTGAACGCGTAGATGCGCCACCGCGGCGACGTGTCCCGTCCGCCGTAGTAGTGCGCGTAGGTCAAATGGAACGCCTGCCGCGCGCCCGCGGCGGCGGTGACGAGCATCGACGCCTCGCCCTCCGCGCGGCGGATGCGCGCCAGTCCGTCCGCGTTGGTCTGCCCGTCGGCGTGATGGACCTTGTCGCGTGCGAGCTGCTGCGCGAGGTGCACGCGCGCATTCGGAATGGGCTCGCCGGTCTCGACGTCGGACACGAACACGTCGATGTGCTCGCGTCCCGCGTGCACGAGGATGTGCGCGTCGGTGACCAGCAGGAACTGCCGCGACGACTCCGTCCCCGTCCGCGCGGTCAGCACGTACGCGCCGACCGGCAGTCGCGGCTCGATGCGCAGCTCCGTCGCGCCGGGGAGATGCTCGCCCGTGTCGTTCGTGTCGTAGGTCCACCGCCGCACGACCGGACCGTCGGTCGGAAGCGCCTCCATCCACTGGTGCACGTAGTTGAAACGGGTCGGCCTGGTGAGGTCGACGCTGCGCACGGTCAGCTCGATCTGCTTCGTGTTCCGCCAGGAGAGATGGACGGCCTGTTCCGAATCGGGCAGGAACGTGCCGCTGACGGACGCGTTGACGTTGACGTCGAGGATGGCCTTGATCTGCTCCTGCGCGGCTGCGTAGAACTCGGAATCGTTCGGCTGGTACTCGCGCAGGATGCGACGGTAGAGCTTCAGCGCGCGCACGTAGTCCTGCGCGTTCGCGGCGAGGTGGTAGAGCGCGTCGTCGTACAGATCGGTCTTCCGCCCGAGGGCGACGATCTCTTCGAGGAGCTCCAGGGCGCGCTCGCGGTCCGCGGCGTTGCCACGGGACAGGTATTGCTGCGCCAGGATGAACCGCGCCCGCGCCCGGTCCTCGGGCGTCTCCGCGATCTGCACCGCGTTCACGAGGACGTCCATGGGGACGCTCCAGATGTCGTTGTTGTCGCCCACCCACTTCCAGACCAGATCCAGATAGCGGCGCCGCGCCCGCGGGAGATCGCTGCTCCCGGCCCAGAAGTCGAGAGCGTGGCGGAAGTAGCGCGCATCGCGGGTGTGCTCGGCCAGGGTCTCGTTCGCCGCCGCCCAGATCTCGTCGTGCTCCGACTTGGCGATGAATTCCTCGAGCGCCGCGCGCGCGGCGGCCGCATCGGTGCCGCTCGACATGGCCTCGCGCACCGCCGTGTCGGCGAGCCGGAACGTCACCCACCGCCGCTCGCTCTCCGGCAGCTCGAGCTTCGCCGCCTGCTCGTACAGCTCATGCGCGCGGCGATACGACTTCTCCGCGTACTCGCGCTCGGCGTCAGCCTTGAGCTTCGTGTAGGAGGGCGTCTGCGCTTCGCTGAGGGAGAAAAGGAGGAGCGCGAGGAGTGAGAGGCCGGCGATCTTTCGCATCACGCGGTATAGGACGGCGGTGACGCGTAAAAAGCAACCACTCCCCCGTCAGCCCCGAGCGCAGTCGAGGGGCCAGCTTCGTCACGAGGAGCGTGCCTCGCAGGCTACTTTGGCCCCTCGACTACGCTCGGGGCTAGGTGTTTGAGCGCAGCCAAACCTCCACCTCCTCGGGGTGGAAGCCGAACGGGCCGGGCTCGCCCTTGTAGACGATCGTGCCCTTCGCGTCGACGATGTAGAAGCGCTCCGGCCAGCCGGCCCAGGCCTTCTCGACGCGGTCGTCGATCTCATCGATCGCGAGCGGGAGGGGGTAGCGGAAGCGCTTCACGAAATCGTTGGCGATGACCACGCGGTCTTTGAGCGTCTTCGGCTGGCGATAGCAGACGTTCTCTTTCTCGTTCGAGTCCATCTGCCATTCGTCGAGCGGGTGCGCCTCGCGGATATACACGGTCTGGAAGTCCACTCGGTCGCCCCACTGCTGCTGCATCTTCGTGAGCCGGTCGACCGACCGGCGGAAGGGGGGTCACGTGAAGCTGCCGAAGATCAGCACCGTCGGGCGGCCGGGGGTGAACAGGGGCTGGCGCGAGGTGCCGTCGAGCGCGACCAGCATCCCAGCGGGGGCGCGGTCGCCGACCTTCAGATCGCCGTCGCGGCGCTGGTCGTAGCGGATCATGCCGACCACGTTGCGCGGGCCGATCCTGTAGACCATGACGCCGGCGGCCACGACGACCAGCGCCGCGACTGCGAGAAGCACCTTCTTGACCATTGGACTGACGCGCACATGATAGCGTGGATCGCTGCGCTCGGAGGACGACGGGGAGCGCCTCCGGCGGCAGCGAGTTACCATTCGCCATGCACACCACGCCGATGCACTTCGCGGCTCCGCCGCGCAGCGTTCCGCTCTCGCTCCGCGTCCTGAACTTCTTCAACGGGGCGGCGCAGCTCGGGTGGGCCGTGTTCGGCTTCGGGATGATCTTCGCGTGGTTCTTCGCGGCCCATGCGGATTTCTCGTTCGCGACCTTCCACGTCGACGGCGAGACCCACGGCCGCATCACGTCCGTCGAGGCCACGGGCGCGTCCGAGAACGAGCAGCGCGTCTACGCGCATCACTACGAGTACTCGGTGGCTGGGCAGGCCTTCCAGGGCGTTTCGTACTCGACGGGCGGTAATGCGTCCGTGGGCGAGGAAGTGCCGGTCGACTACGACGAGGGGTCGCCGCGGCGCTCGCGCATCAGCGGCATGCGCCGCGCGACCTTCGGGCCGTTCGCGGCGATCGTGATGATCTTCCCCGCCATCGGCTTCCTCATCCTCTACTTCTCCACGAAGAGCGGCATCCGCCGCAACGAGCTGCTGCGCGAGGGCATCCTCACCACCGGGACGCTCATTCGCCGCGAGCCGACCAACATGACCGTGAACAAGCGGCGCGTGTGGGAGCTCACGTTCGAGTTCATCGACCGCAACGGACAGCGTCGCGAGGCCGCGGCGCGCGCCACGGACACGACACGTCTCGAGGACGAGCAGCGCGAACCGCTGCTGTACGACCCGCAGGACCCGGAGAAGGCGTACGTGCTCGACGAGGCGCCGGCGCGTCCGCGGCTGGAGCACGGTGAGCTCGTCGGCCGCGGCGTCGGCGCGATCGCCGCGCTGATCCTTCCCGGCCTGGTCATCGCCTTCAACCTGTTCATGGCGTACACGAAGTTCGTGAAGTGACGACCCTCGCGCGCCGGCTGAACGCCTTCGACGCGACGATGCTGGTGATGGGCGGCATCATCGGCTCGGGCATCTTCATCAACCCGTACGTCGTCGCCCGCCAGGTCGACACGCCGTTTCTGATCCTCGGCGCGTGGGCCATCGGCGGCGCCATCGCCCTGATCGGCGCGTTCGTCTATGCGGAGCTGGCGGCGCTGCGGCCGGAAGTGGGCGGCCAGTACGCGTACCTCCGCGACGCCTGGCATCCGTCGGTCGCCTTTCTGTACGGCTGGGCGATGCTGCTCGTGATCCAGAGCGGGGGCATGGCGGCGGTGGCGGTGACGTTCGCGCGCTACACCCTCGAGCTCACCGGCGTGGCCATGCCGGAGTGGCTGCTTTCCGCCGGCACCCTGGCCATCCTCACGCTCATCAACTGCCTCGGCGTGCGCAGCGGCACGAACACGCAGACCGTGCTGATGCTGCTGAAGCTCGCCGCGATCGGGATGCTGATCGTTGCCGGTGGAGCGGCGGGGGGGGG
>DATLOL010000186.1:0-32690 GCA_035536275.1 Thermoanaerobaculia bacterium | reverse complement strand
CCCCCCCCGCCGCTCCACCCACATCGCTCCGCCGCACGAACCGCAGCGACGACGTCGCCAGCAGCCCGGCCATCATCTCGAACCGCTCCGGCTTGCGCGGCGCAACGATCACGAACACATTGTGCTGCGCCAGGAGCGACTCGATCTCGGGCAGCAGCACCTCGTCCTCGCCTTCCATCGTCGAGCCGAAGACGAGCACCTGCCGCCCGGCGATGAGCGCTTCGAGCTCCGAGGCCGCCTCGATCGGCGTGTCGTCAGGCTCGTAGTCGAACTTGACGTTGCCCGAGACCTCGACCTTCTCGGCCGGCGCTCCCATGGCCACGAAACGCTCGCGGTCGGTCTCCTCGCGGGCCAGGATGCGATCGTACTTGCGCAGCACCGGCCCGACCACCCACCGGAACGCCCGGTAGCGCGGATACGAGCGATCGGAGATCCGGCCGTTGGCGAGGATCATCCGCAGGCCGCGCGCCCGGGAGAGGCGGCTCACGTTCGGCCAGATCTCGGTCTCCATCGTGGCGAACGCCCGTGGCCGGTGATGCTCGAGGAAGCGCTTCACGGCGAATGCGAAGTCGAACGGAAAGTAGGTGACCGTGGCGTCGGGGTACATCCGGCGCGCCTGGGCCTGTCCGGTGAGGGTGGTGGTGGTGAACACGATGGAGGTCCCGGGCCGCTGTCGCACGATCTCCTCGACGATCGGCCGCGCGGCGATGGTCTCACCCACCGACACGGCATGGATCCAGAGGTCATGCTCCTCGGCCCGATGGCGGAACCAGCCCGCCCGCACCGGAAAGTTCACGACGTATTTGCCGCGCAGCACGCCCGTCAGCAGAAAGTACGGCAGGGCCAGCAGCAGCACGAGGTAGAGAAGGACCTCGTACAGGACGTACATGGGCGCGAATCATAAAGCCAAGGTGTCATCCCGAGCCGCCGGAGCGCAGCGGAGGACGGTCGAGGGATCCCCCGCCTACGGAGCGGGCACGGGGTTTCAGCAGGGGATCCCTCGACTTCGCTGCGCTTCGCTCGGGATGACACGTTGCTTCGCGCTCCGCTCGGGATGACAAATCCGACCTATCATTGTTCAACCACAGCCAATGCCACAGACACCACAGCCCGCCATCGCGGCAGGTTTGATCCTGCCGAACCTCTCCCGCACCGTCGCCGAAGAACACCTCGAGGAGCTCTCGAAGCTCATCGACACCGCAGGCGCTAAGGTCGTCCACCGCATTCTCGGCAAGCGCCAGGCGCCGGATGCGGGGACCTACATCGGCAAGGGAAAGGCCGAGGAGATCAAGTATCTCGTCGAGGTACACGGGGCAACGCTGGTCGTGTTCGACGACGACCTTTCGCCCGCGCAGGTCCGCAACCTCGAGAAGATCATCGGCGTGAAGGTCATCGACCGCAGCGCATTGATCCTCGACATCTTCGCCGGGCGCGCCCGCACCCGCGAGGCCCGGACGCAGGTCGAGCTGGCCCAGCTCGAGTACATGCTGCCGCGGCTGACCCGCGCCTGGACGCACCTCGAGCGGCAGGCCGGCGGCGCGGGCGGCGGCGCGAAGCGCGGCGTCGGTGAGACGCAGCTCGAGCTCGACCGCCGTATCGTGCGCACGCGCATCTCCAAGCTGAAGGACGAGCTGAAGCACATCGAGAAGACCCGCGAGACGCAGCGCAAGTCGCGCGAGGCCGTGTTCACCGTCGCCCTGGTCGGATACACGAACGCCGGCAAGTCGACGCTCTTCAACCGCCTCACCCGGGGCGACTCGATGGCCATGGACCAGCTCTTCGCCACACTGGACGCGAAGTCGGCGAAGATCAAGGCCGAGATGCCTCGGGAGACGGTCGTCATCGACACGGTCGGCTTCATCCGCAAGCTGCCCCACCATCTCGTCGCATCGTTCCGCTCGACGATGGAGGAGGCCGTCGCCGCCGATCTCGTCCTGCACGTCATCGACGCGAGCCATCCCCAGTACGCCGAGCAGCGTGAGGTTGGCGAGCAGGTCCTGGCCGACCTGGGCATCGACCGCGAGCGCGTCTTCGAGGTCTACAACAAGATCGATCAGGTGGACGAGCACTTCGCCATGCGGCGTCGCAACTCGGTCGTCGTGTCGGGCCTCACCGGCGAAGGCACCGACCGGCTCGTGGAGATGATCCGCGACCGAGAGCGCGACGGCGGCGAGCTGCTGCACCTCCAGATCCCGCACACCGAGTCGCGTCTCGTGGCGCGGCTGCACGAGCTCGCGGAGATTCACGAGCAGACCGCAAACGACGCCGGGATCGCGATCACGGCCTGGGTGCCCAAGGACGCGGTGCATCTGTTCAAGGAGCACATCGTCCGGCGCTCGCGATCCGTCGCCTGAGCCCGGCCATGACCATCCGTCCCCTCGGCACCAGCGACCGCGCGCGCATCCTGGAGATTCTGATCGCGACGGCGCGGTTCACGCGGCAGGAGGTCGGGTGGGCCATGGAACTGGTGGACGCTGCCGCCGCCGGCGCGAAGAGCGAGTACACGGCGCATGTCATCGAAGACGTCGCCCGCTGCGTCCAGGGCTACGTGCTGTTCGGACCGACGCCGATGGCCGAGGGAGTGTGGGATCTGTACTGGATCGCGGTGGATCCGAGGCAGCAGGGACAGGGACTCGGCCAGATTCTGTTGAGATTCGTGGAGAATGAAGCGCGGCGCCAGGATGGGCGGATGCTGCTCATCGAGACGTCGTCGAAGCGCAGCTACGCACCGACGATGCGGTTTTACCAGCGCGCGGGGTACCGTGAGATCTCGCGCATCAAGGATTTCTACAGAATCGAGGACGACAAAGTCGTGTTCTCGAAGAACCTGCAATGAGCCTCTATCTTGCTCTCGGCCTCTACGCGCTCGGCACGCTGGCCGCGCTGGCCACGCTGTTCGTGGGCGGGAAGGGGCTGCGCTACGCCGGCCTCGGGTTCATGGTCGGAGGCTGGATCGCGCACACCATATGGATCGGCACCATCTGCGCCGCCACCGGCCATCCTCCTCTCACGAACCTGCCCGAGGCGACGAGCTTCGTGGCCTGGGTCGTCTTCCTCGCGCAGCTGGTGCTGCAGTTCCGCTATCGCGTCTACGCCGCGACATTCTTCGTCTACCCGCTCGTGCTCCTGCTGCTGACGACGTCCGCGGTCGCCGGTGAGAACTTCGCCGTGCTCGATCCCGAGTTTCGCTCGAACGTCTTCACCGTTCATCTGCTGATGTCGACCGTCGGCGTGGCCTGTCTGCTCATCGCGCTCGCCTTCGGAGTGCTGGCGCTGATCCAGGACCGCATGCTGAAGACCAAGCGGCACGGGCGGCTCTGGGAGTGGATCCCCAGTCTCGACGTCTGCAAGAGCGTCAGCTTCCGCACGCTGTCGATCGGTTTCGCGATCTACACCATCGGGCTGATTGCCGGCGTGCTCTGGTCCTACCGGACCACGGCCGGCCTCATGGATCTGCGCGTCAAGCAGCTCGCGGCGGTCACGGCGTGGATCCTGTTCGGGATCCTGCTGCAGTCCTACATCAGCAATACCTATCGCCGGAAGCGGATGCTGTTCGTGTCCGCGGGCGCGTTCGTGGCCATCGTCGTGGCCATGCTGGGGATCAGGGGATAACGATGCCTTTGATTTCCAACACTTCATTCCGAGCTTGTCGAGGAATCAAGGCGGAAGCCAAGCTGGCCCTTCGACTCGCGCTGCTCGCTCAGGGCTGGAGTGTGCGATGCCGCTGATCCTGGTCGGACTGAATCACCGCACGGCGCCCGTCGACGTCCGAGAGCGCCTGAGCGTCCCCGATCCGAGGCTCGAAGACACCACGTTCTCGCTGCGCGGCATCGATGGCGTCGAGGGCGCGGCGCTGCTCTCCACGTGCAATCGCGTGGAAGCCATCGTCTCCGCGCGCGACGAAGACGTCATCCAGTCCATCGTCGACTGGATGTCGACGCGCGCCTCGGCCGCGCGCGCGGAGCTGGAGAAGCATCTCTACGTCCTCCGCCACGGCGACGTGGTGAAGCACCTCTTCCGCGTCGCCTCCGGCCTCGACTCGATGATCGTCGGAGAGCCGCAGATCGGCGGGCAGGTGAAGAAGGCCTTCGTCACCGCCCAAGAGCTGGGCACTCTCGACCCGCTCCTCGGCCAGGTGTACGAGAACACCATGCGCGTGGCCAAGAAGGTCCGCACCGACACGGGCATCGGCGCGCACGCGGTGTCCGTTCCGTACGCGGCTGTCGAGCTGGCGAAGAAGATCTTCGGCGACCTGCGCGGACTGCAGGTGCTGCTCCTCGGCGCCGGCGACATGGGTGAGCTCACCGCCGAGCACCTGCACCAGCAGGAGGTGAAGCAGGTCTTCGTCGCGAACCGCTCGTTCGATCGAGCCGCGGAACTGGCGACGCGCTTCGACGGCGCGGCCGTCAGCTACGACCGCTTCGACGAACATTTGGCGACGTGCGACATCGTCATCGCCTCCACCGCCGCGCCGCACCACATCATCGAGCCGCATCACGTCACGCGCGCGCTCGACGTCCGCCGCGCGCGCAGCCTCTTCCTCATCGACCTCTCCGTGCCGCGCAACATCAATCCGGCCGTGGCCTCGGTCGAGGGCGCGTATCTGTACAACGTCGACGATCTCCAGCAGGTAGCCGACGCGAACCGCGAGCTGCGCCAGCAGAAAGCATCGAGTGCGGAGCAGATCGTCGTGCGCGAGGTGGACAACTTCCTCAAGCGCCTCGTCGCCCAGGATGCAGTGCCGACGATTCTCGAGCTGCAGCAGCGCCTGGAGACCATCCGTACCTCGGAGCTGGAGAAGTGCCTGCGCAAGGTCGGCCCGATGACGCCCGAGCAGCGCGCCGCCATCGAGTTGTTCTCCTCGCAGCTCGTCAACAAGATCCTGCACTACCCGATCCTCGAGCTCCGCGACGGAGCCGAGGAGCCGCAGGAGCGCGAGTCGCTGCGGAAGACCATCCGCAGGATCTTCGGACTCGCGAAATGAAGGAAGCACTCACGTGTCATCCCGAGCGAAGTCGAGGGATCCCCCGGCGGTTGCACGCGATGCGCTCCGTACGCACGGGGTGCCTCGACTACGCTCGGCATGACACGAGTACTCGAGGATGGTGAACCCCATCCGCATCGGCACGCGCGGCTCCGAGCTCGCGCTTTGGCAGGCCAACCGGGCCGCCGCCCTGCTGCGTGACGCCGGCTACGGTTCCGAGCTGCACATCGTCAAAACGACCGGCGACAAGCGCACGGACGTCTCATTGGCGACGATCGGCGGCAAGGGACTGTTCATCAAGGAGCTGGAGGAAGCGCTCGAGCGTGGCGACGTCGACCTCGCCGTGCATAGCTTGAAGGACGTGCCGTCGATCATCCCGGAGCACTTCGCCCTGGCCGGATTTCTGGAGCGCGCCGATCCACGTGACGCGTGGGTGCACCCGGGCGGCCGCGCGATCGCCGACATACCCGCAGGCTCGGTCATCGGCACCAGCGCGCCGCGGCGCCGCGCGCAACTGGCGATGCTGTTCCCGCACCTCCGCGTCGAGGACATCCGCGGCAACGTCGACACGCGCATCAACAAGGCCCACGACGGAAAATACGACGGCATCATCCTCGCCAGCGCCGGACTGACCCGACTGGGACGCGCGAGCGAGATCACGTCGTACTTTTCACCCGAAGAGATGGTCCCCGCCGCGGGACAGGGCATCGTCGGCATCGAGTGCCTGGCGTCGAACGCGTACGCCATCGAGATCGTCCGCTCGATCAATCACGAGCCCAGCGAGCGTTCGGCGCTGACCGAGCGTGGCGTGCTGCAGAAGTTCGGCACGCAGCTCGACTGCTACTCGGCCGTCGCGGTGCATGCATCCGATGCGAAGGTGCGTGCGTTCTTCTCGAACGGCACGCGCTCCATTCGCGCGGAGGGCACCGGCGTCGACGACGTCTACGCGACGCTCATGGCCCAGGGGGCGGGGGACCTGTTCGCATGAGCGGAATCGTCTATCTGGTCGGCGCCGGTCCGGGCGACGCGCGCCTGCTCACGCTCCGCGCTGCGGAGCTGATCGGCAAGGCGGACCTGGTCGCGCTCGACGCGCTCGTATCGCGAGACATCGTCGCGATGATCCCGAAGACGACCGAGATCGTGTACGTCGGCAAGCGCGCCGCGGCCCACGCGGTGCCGCAGGATCAGATCAACCGGCTGCTGGTCGACGAGGCTAAGAAGGGCAGGATGGTGGTGCGCCTCAAGGGCGGTGATCCGTTCGTCTTCGGCCGCGGCGGGGAAGAGGCCGAGGAACTGCTGGCGGCGGGCGTGCCGGTGGAGATCGTGCCGGGCATCTCGTCGTCGATCGCCGGCCCGGCCTACGCCGGCATCCCCGTGACGCACCGCTCGTACGCGACGTCGGTCACGCTCGTCACGGCGCACGAGGCCGACTCCGGCTCGACCGGCATCAAGTGGCCCGCGCTTGCGCAGCTCGACGGCACGATCGTCTTCATGATGGGCTTCGCCAATCTGCCGTCGATCTGCCACCGATTGATCGAGCACGGCATGAGCGGCGATCGCGGCTGCGCCGTGATCTCGAAGGCCACGCTGCCCGACCAGCGCACGATCGTGGGCACGCTGCGCAACATCGAGGCGCGGGTGTCCGAGGCGAAGCTGGAGACGCCGGCGCTGATCGTGGTGGGGGACGTGGTGAACCTGCACGACACTCTGAACTGGTTCGAGACCCGCCCGCTCTACGGCAAGCGAGTCGTCGTCACCCGCGCCCGCGAGCAGGCCTCCGAGCTGAAACGCCTGCTGGAAGACGAGGGCGCACAGGTGCTGCAATTCCCGGCCATCTCCATCGTTCCGCCGGAGTCGTGGGAGTCGCTCGATGCCGCCATCACCTCGCACTACGACTGGCTCGTCTTCACCTCAGCGAACGGCGTGTCGTCGTTCTTCGGCCGCCTTACGGCCATGGGCAAGGACGCACGCGCGCTGGCCGGAACGCAGGTCGCGGCCGTCGGGCAGCTCACGGCGAACCATCTCCTCGCCCGCGGGATTCATCCGGACGTCATGCCGGAGCGCTTCATCTCCACCGAGCTGCTGCCGCTGCTTCCCGCGGATCAGACCGGGATCCGCACGGCCGTGGTGCGCGCGGAGGAAGGCCGCGACGAGCTGCTTGACGAGCTGCGGCGCCGCGGCGGCACCGTGCATCTCGCGGTCGCGTACCGCACCGTCGCCGCGGACATCGACGTCGACGAGCTGCGCGCGCTGATCGAGCAGGACGCAGTCGACGTCATCACCTTCACCAGCGCGTCGACCGTCGACAACTTTTTCGCGAAGCTCACTCCCGGCCGCGCGCTGCTGGCCTCCATCGGACCGGCGACCAGCGACGCCATCCGCAAACACGGCCGCCAGCCGGACATCGAGGCCGCGAACGCGACCATCGCCTCGCTGCGCGATGCGATTCTGAATCGTCGATGACCGTCTGGAACGACGAATCGCACGCGAGTCACCTCGCGCACAACACCTGGATGGCCAACACCGCCGTCCTCATGCACCTCAACGAGCGCGCGACCGGCGATCCCGCGCGCGACTGGCTGTCGTCGTGGGCGCACCACTGGTTTGCCGGTGACGCTCTGCGGGTGCTGGTGCTGGGCTGCGGCGAGGGGTGGCTGGAGCGGGCGGTCTCGCGGTGGCCGTTCGTCGCGCGCATCGACGCCGTTGATTTGGCGGTGGAAGCGGTCGCTCGCGCGCGAGAAGCGGCGAAGGACATCGACAAGATCCACTACGGCGTAGCCGATCTCGATCGCGACGAGTTGCCGCAGGACACGTATGACGTCGTGGTCGCGCACTCGGTGCTCCATCACGTCGCGAATCTCGAGCACGCGTACGCGCAGATCGAGCGAGCCATGCGCCCGAACGCGACGCTGATCCTCAACGAGTACGTGGGCCCGAATCGCTTTCAGTACTCCGACGACGTCCTCGCGATCATCAACACGCTCCTGGCGTGCATTGGTCAGCCACCGAAAAAGCGGCCGACGGTCGAGGAGATGATCGCGAATGATCCGACCGAGGCCGTGCGCAGTGAGGAACTGCTCGCATTCACGGACAGGCACTTCGAGGTGCTGGAGAGGAAGAACATTGGCGGCACGATCCTCCAGCACCTGCTGTACGAAACCATCGCCGGCTTCCGATTCGAGAACCCGCGCGAGCGCAGCATCCTGGAGATGCTCTGCACCATCGAGGCGATGCTGGTCGACCGCGGCGTGGTGCCGTGTGATTACGTGATCCTCGCGGCGCGCAAACGCGACGCGAAAGTGACGCGCGCGAATCGGCCGCTGCCGCCGCGACCCGACGCGGCCCGCGATGTCGAGCGGGATCCGTTCTGGGGCGGGGGTGGGGAGGGCCGGCTGGGAAGACTGGCGCTTCTCGCGAGAAAGGAAAAGCGCGCGAACCTCTATCGCGAGTCGAAGGTCGCGGCCTTTCTGGCCAGGTTCCGGAAGGCGAAGGCCGACGATCCCGAGATCGAATGCCTGCTGCGCACGGCTGCTACACTCGCCGCGCGTGAAGCTCGCTGACCGCATCGTTGCGGCCCTCGTCTGGATCGCGGCGTTCTCACTGGCCGCGGGCGTCTTCCTCTCGCTCACGCTCCTGTTGCGCAACCTCCCGCCGACCGACCCCGTGGCCATCGGGCTGGTTACCATCCAGCGCTACTCGAAGGTCCGCGACTACGCCGGGGCCGCGCTCTTTTTCCTGCTCGTCCCGCCGCTGACGATCTGGCTGCAGCGCCTGCTCTCGAAAGCGAAGCACGGCACCTTCGCCGAGAAGGTGCTCTTCACCGTCCCCTACTTTTTCTCGCCGCTCTTCTACCTGACCACCGGCAAAGTCGGCTGGATCCTCGGCATCCCCATCGCCCTCTCCCTCGGCGCCCCGCGGCTGTTGCGCGTGGTCC
Organism: Thermoanaerobaculia bacterium; assembly: GCA_035536275.1. GTDB lineage: Bacteria > Acidobacteriota > Thermoanaerobaculia > Gp7-AA8 > Gp7-AA8 > QHVT01. Next base: position 23,772 of record DATLOL010000186.1, on the reverse strand, counting down.
GGACGCGCAAGTGGATCCGGGACATGTTCCGCGCCGAGCTGCGCCCGTACCACGCGCTCCTCTTCTGCGAGGCCCTGGCCTGGCTGTTCTATCGCTATCTGGTCACGGCGCGGCGCATCGCGCACATCCCCACGCTCTTTCTCGAAGTCGTGTTCGTGGCGCTGTTCATGGCCCTGTTCTGGGCGGCGGCGCTGCTGATCGCGCGGCTCGCGGAGCTGAATTTCGGCCGCGATCGCGAGGAGACCTTCGCGCGGATCGCCGTCGCCGCGCTGCCGATCGTGCTCCTGCCGTTTCTCGCGGCGGTGTGGATTCCGCTGAAGCCCGCGCGGCCGGTGATGATCGCAACACTGCTGCTCTGCGCCGCGCTGAGCTTCGTGCGTCCGATGCGTCCGCGCACGGCGTGGCGGCTGGCCGCGTACGCGGCGCTCCCCGCGCTCATCTACCTCTTCAGCTACGCCTCGACCGCGCAGCTCTCGCAGTGGATCGATCTCTTTCACCGCGGCGAGTCGATCGGTCCCGCGTCCGACTACCTCCGGGGCAAGGTGCCGTTCCGCGATGTCTTCACGCTGCACGGGATGATGGAGGACGGACAGCTCGACGCCTGGCTGATGCAGCTCTTCGGGCGCTCGCTCGACGTCGCCGTCGCCCGCACCGTCGTCATCGGTGCCTTCCTCGGCGTCGCCATCTGGTTCCTCGGCCTGGCCGTCTTCGATTCGATTCCGCTCGCGCTGCTGTGCGTGGCGATGGGGTCGTGGACGACGGCCGAGAACAACCGGACCTTCTTCCAGGTCGCGGCCGCGGCACTGTTCTGGAACGCGCTGCGACGGCGGAGCCGTACGTCGGCCGTGTTCAGCGGTATCTTCGCGGGCGTCGCGCTTTTCTTCAGCTACGAGATCGGCGCGTACTCGATCGTCGGAGCTTTGCTCGCGTCGCTGCTTGTGTGGGTCGCATCGAAGCGCGTGCAGTGGACCGGACTCGCGCCGATGCAGGCCGTGCTCTTCTTCGTCCTCGGCGTCATCCTCGGGGCCGCGCCGTTCGCGATCTGGCTGGCCATGCACGGTGCGCTCGACGACTTCGCCGTCACGTCGTTCGTCACCCTGCCGAACATCATCGACGCGGTCTGGTCGCTCCCGTTTCCGGACCTCGTCTCCACATTCCGCAAGAACCTGAACCTGCACACGCTCGCGGACTTCGTGCTGTGGGAGAAGTTCCATCTCATCCTCAGCCCACTGGTGATCGTCATCGCGCTGATCTACTTCATCGTGCGCTGGCAGCGCCGCCGCGCGGACACGATCGACTTCGCCCTGCTCGTGCTGACCGTGTTCGCTGCGGTCGCGCAACGCACCGCGTTCGGGCGCGTGTCGTTCCGCCACCAGTACTTCGCCGCGTTTCTCATCGGCCCATTGATCGTGCTCCTGGCGGTGATCCTCGTACGTACAATGCGGGGGATGTGGCGCCGCGGCGACGAGGGAACGCGCGCGTTCATCACGGCGCTGGCAGTGTCCGCCGTTCCCGTGGTCGCCGTGCTGTTCTGGATTCCCGACCTGGTCAACGCGCGACTGCAGGACTTCGTGCGCTACTACGGCCGCGTACTGCGTGTGGATCGTGATCCGAATGCCGAGGCGGTGCAGTGGCGGATCACGGACGTGGTGAACAACGTGCGCGAGCTGACCAGGAAGAACGAACCGTTCTTCGACTTCTCGAATCAGCCCGCGTTCTACTTCTTCGCCGACCGGCCGAACCCGACCCGCTTCTATCAGGTGCCGATCCTCTCGCCGCGCGCGTTTCAGGAAGAAACCATCCGCGCGCTGGAGCGCTCGAAGCCGAAGGTCGTGCTGCGCCGGTCGCCCGAGCTGTTCGACCAGTTCGACGGTGTGACCAACGACCTGCGCGCGCAGGCCGTGTCCGCGTATCTCGACGACACGTACGCGTTCTACCGCAGCGTGCGCGGCGTGGAGCTGTGGACGCGCCGCAAGGACGCGAAGCCGCGCGCGATCGCGGAGTACCTGGGCCGCATTCGCGTGCCAGGCGAGAAAGAGCTCGTGGCCACCGGCGTCGCACGCATGGTCTTCCCCGCGGTGGGAAGCATTCCCGGCGTCGGCGGCTCGTACTGGCAGTCCGATCTCACGGTCCACAATCCGTTTCGCGATCCGATGCGGGTGACGCTGCGCTATGTTACGGGCGACACGGGCATCGACCGCCGTCTGACGATCGCACCGCGACAGACGCTGCGCTGGCCGGACGTGGTGCGTGCCGTGTTCGCGCGGCCGAACAGCGTGGGCACGCTGTGGCTCGAACATCGCGAGGGACGCGCGCCGGTGGCGGTGGTGAAGACCTCCGACGTCGCGCACGGCGCGAAGCCGTCGCTCGAGGCACCGCTCACGAAGCTCGACTCCGCGACCGCCGCCAGCCAGAGCGCGGAGCTGGCCATCATCGGCATCCCGTCCGCCACCGTCCCCGGGCGGCGCGTGAACGCGGGCGTGGTCAACATCGGCATCATCCCCGCGACGTTCCGCTTCTCCGCGCGCACGCGCGACGGGCGCATGGTGGGGCGCAGCGTGGAGAGCGGGGTGCCCGAGGATCAGGTCTGGTTGGTGAACGACCTGGAGGCGGCGCTGGGCGTGAAGCTCGACGAGTCGATCACGGTGCGCATCACCGTCATCGCCGGGACGGGTGTGGGATTCGCGACGGTCGTCGAGCAGAGCGGCGACTCCGAGTTCATCGCGGCCATTCCCGCGGAGCAGCAGTGATCCACTGCGCTCACCGTCTGACGAGGAGGGACTTCGCCTCTTCGACCGCGGCCGCATCCTCGACCGGATAGTTGGGATCGTTCGGGCTGTTGATCACGCCTTCGAGGATCTTCACTGCCTGCGGTGTCGTCGACGAGTCGTTCGACACCATGGCCGCGGCCAGGAAGACCATGGTGAGCTTGTTGTCCGGGCCGATCTTGAGCGACTCGCGGAGGAAGCGGACCGCCTCTTTGGACGAGGCCCATCCGGTGACGAAGGGGATGCGCGGCGTCTGGTCGTGCAGACGCCCGAGGACGCGGGAGGGGGCGCCGTCCTCGATGCGCGGGCTTGCGAGATGGGCGATGGTGGCCTGGCGGCGGATGCGGTCGGCCGCGCCCTGCCGCGCCGCGGCCATCTTGCCGACGGCCAGCCCCCATTCGCCCCAGTTCACCGCGTCCCACAGGAACACTTCCGCGGCGCCTTCGACCTTCCGCGCCGCGGCGGCGACCTGCTGCTCCGGCGTCTTCGCGTTCGTCCCGGTCTTCTTATCGGTCGCGGCGATCGCTTTCTCGCCGGCCTTCTTCGCGCCTTCATAGATCTGCTGCTTCTGCTGGAGGGTCGACGTCGTGAACGCACCCTTGAACCGCAGCGCGCGCAGCAGCTTCCAGTGTGCTTCGATGTCGTTCGGGTCTGCGGCCACGGCGCGCTGATACGCGGCGATCGCGGCGTCGATCTGCGTCGCCTTCGCACGGGCCCCCTGCGCCCCCTCGGCGCGCATTGCGTAGTGCTTGTCTCCCTCGGCGACCTGCGCGCAAAGGGGCAGGGCGAGGAAGAGCGCGAGGGCGGTGGCACGTGCGTTGAAGCTCTTCCGGGTCATGCGAAAACTGATTGTAGCCGCGTTGTTCGCCCTGGCCGCGTGCCGCGGCGAGCCGGTGCCGCGCGACTACCAGAACGCGCCGCCCGACGTCGGGAACGCCGCACAGTCGAAGACCGACACGCCCGCCGCGCACGGCATGGGCGACGCGACGCCGCAGCCGTCGACGGGAAACGAGGGCACGGCGATGACGACCGACACGACGGCGACGACGATGTCGGATACGCCGCCGACCACGACCACTACGTAGCGCTAGAATCGCGCGCGTTCGATGCGCGTCGTCTTCTTCGGCACCCCCGACTTTGCCGTTCCATCGCTGGACGCTATCGCGCGTGAGCATGACGTCACGCTCGTGGTCGCGCAGCCAGACAAGCCCGCCGGCCGCGGGATGAAGATGCAGGCACCGGCCGTGGCGGTGCGCGCGAGAGAGCTCGGGCTACCGCTGCTGCAGCCCTCGAAAATTCGCACGGAGGAGTTTCTTGATCAGATCCGCGACGAAAGACCGGACGTCGGGGTCGTCGTCGCCTACGGCAGGATCCTTCCCGCCGCGCTGCTGGAGATTCCGGCGCACGGTTTCCTGAACGTGCACGGCTCCATCCTTCCGCGCTGGCGCGGCGCCGCGCCGATCCAGCGCGCCATCGAGGCGGGCGACACGGTCACCGGCGTGACCATCATGCGCGTCGACGAGCAGCTCGATCACGGTCCGATGCTCCGCATCGAGACCACGGAGATCGGTCCGAACGAACGAACGCCCGCCCTGGCGGAGCGCCTCGCGCGCATCGGCGGCGACGCGCTTGCAACCGTGCTCCGGGAGATGCCCGACGCCGTGGAGCAGGATCACGAACAGGCCACACACGCGGCAAAGCTCGAGAAGAGCGAAGCGGAGATCACCTTCGACGAGCCGGCGCAGAAGATCTACGACCGCTTCCGCGCCTTCGACCCGTGGCCGGGGATCTTCTTCCGCGATCTGAAGCTGACCGACATGCGACCGTCCCATGGCGCCGCACCGCCGCGAACGATCGTGGCCATCGACGACGCCGTGACCATCGCCTGCGGCGAAGGCGCGATCCGCGTGCTGGAGATGCAGCGGCCCGGCAAGCCGCGCACTCCCGCGGCCGCGGTCGCGCGCGGTCTCGGATGGAAAGCGGGCGATGTCCTCTGAGCGCGCCCGCGCGCTGCACCTCCTCCAGCGCATCGAGCGTGAGCAGCTCTACGCCTCTCTCCTCCTCCTCGGCGAGTCGGGTTTCGTGCGCACGGTCGTCCTCGGCGTGTTGCGCTGGCGGTCGCGTCTCGACTTCGTGATCGCCGAGCTGGCCCAGCGCGCGGTGAAGAAGCTCGATCCGCCTGTCGTCGACGTGCTGAGGGTGGGCCTCTATCAATTGCTGTACATGGACGTCGCGCAGTACGCGGCCGTGTCGGAGACGGTCGATCTCGCGCCGAAGCGCGCGCGCGGATTCGTGAACGCGATCCTGCGCCGCGTCACGCGCGACGGCGTGCCCGAGCCGCGCGACCCGGCGACGCGGCACGGCCACCCGCAGTGGCTGTTCGAGCGCTGGGCGCGGACGTTCGGCTCCGAGCGCGCGGAGAAGATCGCCGCCGCCAATCAAGAGCTCTCGTATCCCGATGTGCTCGCCCTCGGCGACGAAGAGCCGCCGAATGGCGAACGCTCGTCGCTGCTGCCAACTCTCTGGAAGCTGCACGGCGGGACAGCGGAGCTCGATCGCGAGCGCTTCTATCCGATGGACGAGGGGAGCGCAGTCATCGCCGCGATCGCGCAAGCGTGCGGCGACGACGTGCTCGATCTCGCCGCCGCGCCGGGCGGAAAGACGATCTACATGGAGCATCACGGCGCGCGGGTCGTGTCGAACGACGTCTCGATTGCCAGGCTTCGCGTCCTTCGTGGAGCGGCGCCCGCTTCGGGCGCCGACGGTGGCCGAAGCGGCCACCGCTCCACAGTCGTGAGCGACGGACGGCGCCCTCCCTTTCGCCGCCGCTTCGACGTCGTGCTCCTCGACGCGCCCTGCAGCGCGACGGGCACGATCCGCAAGAATCCCGAGATCAAGTGGCGCCTGCGCGAGGAAGAGCTGCAGGCGTTCGCGAAACTGCAGCGCGAGCTCCTCGAGAGCGCACTGTCGCTGGCCTCACAGTACGTCGTGTACTCCACCTGCTCGCTGGAGCCGGAAGAGAACGACGCCGTCGTCGGCAGCGAGCACGTGGACATCACGCCGTTCGTGCCCGAAGGCGCGCGGTCGTGGGTGGAGAACGGGGTTTTGCGGTTGACCCCCGAGTCGGGTGCTGACGGATTCACGGCGTTCGTGTTAAACGCCTCCGCGCATGCCGCGTGACTTACCCATCGGCAACGGCACGTTGCTGGTCGCGTTCGACTCGCAGTACCGCCTGGCCGACTTCTATTACCCGCGCGTGGGGATGGAGAACCAGGTCGGTGCGAAGTTCCGCCTCGGCATCTGGTGCGACGGTGCGCTGCACGCCACGGACGAGGACGCGTGGCACCGCACGCTCGACTACCTGCGGGACACGCTGGTGACGGACGTCCTGCTCCGCAACGACACCATCGGCATCCGCCTCCGCTGCTACGACGCCGTCGATCCCGAAGCCAACGTCTATCTCCGCAAGATCGTCGTGCGCAACCTGCGCGAGGAGGCGCGCGACGTGAAGCTGATGCTGCATCACGACTTCGCGCTCTACGGGAACTCGGTCGGCGACACGATCCTGTTCGATCCGCGCTCGAATGCGCTGGTGCAGTACAAGAACCGCCGTTACATCCTGATCAACACCGATCACGGCGTTCCCGAGTACGCATGCGGACGCGGCGCCACCACGGGCGCGGAAGGGACGTGGCGCGACGCGGAGGACGGCGAGCTGTCGATGACGGCGATCGCACAGGGCTCCGTCGACGCGACCATCGCCGTGCCGCTGCATCTCGACCCGAACGGATCGGCGACGGTGTTCTACTGGATCTGCGCGGGCAAGTCGGACGCGGAAGTGCGCGGCCTCGACGCGATGGTGCGGGACGAAGGCGCGGCGCATGTCCTCGCCCGCACCGGCTCGCACTGGTACACGTGGGTGAACAAGAGCGGTGACGACCTGTCGCCGCTGCCCGACGAGATCATCGACCTCTATCGCCGCTCGCTGCTGGTCATCGCCACGCAGTGCGATCGCGGCGGCGGAGTCCTCGCAGCCAACGACTCCGACATCCAGTGGGGCCACAATGACCACTACTCGTACGTCTGGATGCGCGACGGCGCGTTCGTGAGCGACGCCATGGGCCGCGCCGGCTTTCCGGAGATCGGCACACGCTTCCTGCACTTCGCGAACGACGTGATCCGCAACGAGGGCTACTTTCTCCACAAGTACAACCCGGACGGCTCGCCGGCGCCGCTCTGGCACCCGTGGGTGCGCCACGGCAAGCCGCAACTCCCGATCCAGGAAGACGAGACCGCGCTCGTGACCTGGCTCGTGGCGCGCCACTACGCGCGCACGCGCGATCTCGATACGCTGCGCGCCGTTTATCCGCGGCTCGTCGTCGCGGCGGCCGATTTTCTGGAGGGCTACCGCGATCCGGAGACCGGATTGCCGCTGCCGAGCTTCGACCTGTGGGAGGAGCGGCAAGGCGTCTTCACGTTCACCTGCGCAGCCGTGTGGGCCGGACTCACTGCGGCGGCGGAGCTGGCGAACCTGTTCAGCGATCAGGAGCGCCGCGCGCGGTGGGCGAAGGCCGCCGACGAGGTGCGCGACGCGATGCGCAAGCGCCTCTGGCTGGAAAGCGAGGGACGGTTCGCGCGCGGCATCATCGAGGGCGAGCTGGATCGCACCGTCGATGCGTCCGCCTTCGCCACGTTCTACCTCGGCGTGTTCCCCGCGGAGAGCGCGCTGGTCGAGGGCACCATGCGCGCGGTGAGCGAGCAGTTGTCCGTGCAGACGGACGTCGGCGGCGTCGCGCGCTACGAGAACGACGCCTATCACCGCATCTCCGCGGAATCGGACCGCGTGCCGGGCAATCCATGGATCCTCTGCACGCTCTGGCTCGCGGAGCACGGCGTGGCCACGGCCACGGACGGCGAAGGCGTGCAGGCCGCACTGGACCGCGTGCGCTGGGCTCGGGCGAAGGCGACGGAATCGATGATCCTCCCCGAGCAGATCGATCCGTACGACGGCCAGCATCTCTCGGTCGCGCCGTTCACGTGGAGTCACGCGCAGGTCGTGTCCGTGGTGCAGGCCTGCCTCTCCGCGAAGCGGGAAAGATGAACGCAATCGTCGCGTTGACATTCGATCCCCTCAACCCTAGATTGCAGTCTCACCCCACAATTCAGGAGGAACTGGATGCCAGGCAAGAGTGACGTGATCAATGCCATCGCCGAGCAGGCCGGTATCTCGAAAAAGGAAGCGGCGGCGGCATTCGACGCGTTCGTCAGCTACATCTCCGACACGTGCCAGAGCGGCGAGCGCTGCGCCATTCCCGGGCTGGGCAGCTTCTCCGTTGCCGAGCGCAAGGCCCGCGAAGGCCGCAACCCGCGCACGAAGGAAACGATCACCATCCCTGCCTCGAAGAACGTGCGGTTCAAAGCGGGCAAGGACCTGCGCGACCTGCTGAACGCTCCGAAGAGAGGAAAAGCGAAGCGCTGAGACGCGCCCTTGCGGTTCTCCTCGTCCTGATCGGGCTCGCCGCCGGCGGGCTCGCGTACTTTCTCGAGGAGCGACACGTTCTCTTCACTGACGGCGCGGTCGCAACGACGGGCACGGTCGTCGATCTCGTCGATGTGCGCACCGAGTCGACCGGTGCGCCGGTCTATCGCGCGATCATCGAGTTTCGCGACGCGCAGGGCAACGCTCATCGCTTCCAGAGCCGTTACGCGGGGAGCGGATCGCCCTGGCGCATCGGCCAGCGCTTCGACATGCTCTATCGCCCGGAACGCCCCGAACGCGCGGAACTGAAACACGAGATGCCCGGCATGTACGGTGCGCTCGCCCTCTTCGCCGTGTTGTCGCTGGGCGCGGCCGGCTTCGTGGTGTTCAGAGACCGACCGGGAGCGCCTCCGGCGGGCCGCCCCGGGCGGCAGCGCTGATTGCCTCAGGCCGTCCGCACGCCTTCGCGGGAAACGCGCCTCGTGTGAATGCACGTGCTCCGTCAGCGCTGCCGGCCGGGCCGGCCCGCCGGAGGCGCTCCCGTCGTCCCCCTGAGCGGCTCACGAGACCCAGGGCTTCGGCAGGAACAAACGCGCGTACAGATTGAGCGCGTAGCGGTCGGTCATGCCGGCGATGAAGTCGATGGCCAGCCGTTCCACCGGCTCCTCGCTCGTCGTGTCGAGGAACTCCTCGGGATGGGCGACCACGTATTCGAACAGTGCGGTCAGGATCTTCTGCGCCTTCTCGAACTCGCCGCGCACCTCGCGGATCAGGTACATGTTCTCGAACATGTACGTCCGCAGCGCCTCGAGCGACTCCAGCACCTCGGGCGTCATCCGGATCGCCTCGTAATCGCAGGCCAGCGTGGCATCGATGACGTCGCGGACCATGCGGTCAATGCGATCGCTCGTGGTCTTGCCGAGGGTGGAGTGGATGTCGGCGGGAATGTCGGACTCGCGGATGATGCCGGCGCGGATGCCGTCGTCGATGTCGTGATTGACGTAGGCAATGATGTCGGAGATGCGGACGATGTCGCCTTCCAGCGTCAGCGCGCGCGCCTTCGGCCGTTTCCGCAGCAACTCGCCCTTTTCGCCCTTCGAGTGCTTGAGGATTCCGTCCCGCACTTCGACCGTAAGGTTCAGGTCCTCCAACTTCTCCACGACGCGGACGGACTGGCGATAGTGATCGAACCCGCCGCGCACGAGCTTGTTCAGCGCGGCCTCGCCGGCGTGGCCGAACGCGGAGTGTCCGAGGTCGTGCCCGAGGCCGATGGCCTCGGCGAGGACTTCGTTCAGCCGCAGCGACTTCGCGATCGTTCGCGCGATCTGCGTCACCTCCAGCACGTGCGTCAGGCGCGTGCGGTAGTGATCGCCCTCCGGCGCGAGGAACACCTGGGTCTTGTGCTTGAGGCGGCGGAAAGCCTTGCAATGAATGATGCGGTCGCGGTCGCGCTGGTACGAGGGGCGGATGTCGTCCTCTGCCTCGGCGCGATCGCGGCCGCGCGTCTCCGCGCTCTTTGCGGCCTGCGGAACGAGCGTGTCGGACTCGATCCGCTCGAGCATCTCGCGAATGGTCAAAGGAGCTCTCCGCGGAACACGGTCACGGCCTGCCCGCCCAGCTTCACGCGATCGCCGGCCAGCCGCACGCGAACGACGCCGCCCCGCTTCGAGGCCTGATACGCCGTCATCGATTCGCGGCCGAGCTTCGTCGCCCAGTACGGCGCGAGCGCGCAGTGCGCGGAGCCGGTGACCGCGTCCTCATCAACGCCGGACTGCGGGCCGAACCAGCGCGAGACGAAGTCGTAGTCGCGGCCCGGCGCCGTGACGATCACGCCACGCGCCTCGATCGTGCGCAGCCGCGCGAAGTCGGGAGCCAGCGCGCGCAGCTCTTCTTCCGATTCGACCTCGACCATGTAGTCGTACGCGTTGCGGCCGACGAACAGCGGATCTTGAACGCCGAGGGACTCGAGCAGTCCGGCCGGCGCGGCGCACGGCTTTGCGGGCGTCGCCGGAAAATCGAGCTCGATCGTGTGGCCGTTGCGATCCGCGGTCAGCACGCCGCTGCGCGTGTGAAACCGTACGGACTGCAGTCCGCGCTCCTCCCACAACGCGTGCGCGCTCGCCAGCGTAGCGTGGCCGCACAGATCGACCTCGACGGCCGGTGTGAACCACCGCAGCGACCAGTCGTCGCCGCGGGGAAGGAGGAACGCCGTCTCGGAGAGATTCATCTCCGCCGCGACGTCGGCCATCCAGTCATCGCCGCGCTCCGCGTCCAGCAGGCAGACCGCGGCGGGGTTGCCGCGGAATGCCTGCGCGGTGAACGCGTCGATGTGGTAGAGCCGCATCAATAGGTCTTCGGACCGTTGCCCGCCGACTGCCGGTACAGCCACCACACGATCGCGAAGCCGAGCAACATGACGGCGGCGATGCAGACGTCGCGGTACGTGCCGCCGTACATCGTCGGGTAGTGATTGCTGATCATCGTGAAGAGCAGGGGCACCGACATGTACGTGTTCTGGCGCGAGCGCAGGCCCGCCAGCGCGACGAGGTTCGCGTCGGGCGGGGTGCCGGCGGCGGTCGCGGCGATGATCTTCCGCTGCGACGGCCAGATCACCATCCACACGTTCATGGCCATGATCGTGCCGAGGATCAGCCCGACGTGGATGTAGAGCGAGCGGCCGCTGAAGCGCCCGTACACCGCCAGGAACCAGTAGACCAGCGCAAGCAGCGCCAGACAGATCGCGCTCGCCAAGGCCACGTTCTTGATGGCCTTCATGATCGCGTTGTAGACGAGGAAGCCGACGATCATGATCACCAGTACGATCGCCAGCCACAGCCACGGATTGCCCTGGCTCGGGTCTTCGAAGACGACTTTGCCGTGGTAGTAGATCAAGCCGCCCAGGAGGATGCCCGTGATCCAGGTCCAGGCGGCGCCCCAGCGGAACCAGTAGAGCGCGCGGGGCATGAGCTCCGGCACGACCGATTTCTTCGTGGGACCGTCGAGGGCCTTGGCCACGTGGCCGTTGACGAAGTTGAAGAAATAGAGGTGACCGATCCAGAGAATGCCGGCGATGACGTGCGCCCATCGGAGCACGGCCTGCATGGTGCTATTCATTTCGGGATTCATGGGCTTCTCCTCACTCGGAATTTGGTTGGGGTAGCCTGAGGGCGATTATATGAGTGAATTCGAGGGAACAGTGGCTATCGTCACCGGCGCGTCGTCGGGCATCGGACGGCGCACCGCGGAACTGCTCGCCGCGCGCGGCGCGCGCGTCGCGGTGATGGCCCGATCCGCGGACAAGCTGCGCGCGCTCGCCGGCGAGTCGATCCTCGCGGTGCAGGGCGACGTCAGCGACCTCGCCGACGTCGAGCGCCTGTTCTCGATGACCGAATCGCGTTTCGGCAAATGCGACCTGCTCGTGAACAACGCGGGCATGATCGATCCCGCGCCGCTCATCGACACGACTCAGGAGCAGTGGCAGCGCATGTTCGCGGTCAATGTCGACGCCGTGTTCCTCACCTGCCGCCGGGCCTTGCCGTCGATGCTCGAGCGCGGCCGCGGCGCAATCGTGAACGTCGCGTCCATCTCCGGCGTGCCCGGGCCGGAGAAGTTTCCCGGCTGGGTGTCGTACTGCGCGAGCAAGGGCGCGGTGATCTCGCTGACCGAGGCGCTGGCGGTGGAGGTGAAGTCGCGGGGGGTGCGGGTGAACTGCGTGAGCCCCGGCGCCGTCGACACGCCGATGTGGGCGGAGGCCAGCGGCGGCGCGCCTGCGTCGATGTCGGCCGAGGAGGTGGCGGAGGCGATCCTGTTTCTTGCATCGGACCGATCGCGCCCGATGAATGGGCAGAATCTGAATGTCTTCTCTTCTTAATTTATCCCGCGCGAAGACGCGGGATCTCCGGTGCATGCGCGGCGCCGGAGGCACGTGCGACGCAGGTGCACCCGAGATCCCGCGTCTACGCGCGGGATAAATTCGTATGCCTGACATCCGCCCCACGTGGGCAGAGATCGACCTCCGCGCCTTTGACCGCAACCTCGATGCGATCGCCGCGCGCGTGCCGGGCCAGCGCGTCATCGCCCTGCTGAAGGCGAATGCATATGGCCACGGCGCGGTGCAGCTCGCGCGGCGCTGCACGCCGCAGAAGGTCGCGATGATCGGCGTGGCCCTGCTCGAGGAGGCGCTCGAGCTGCGCAACGCCGGCATCACCCTTTCCATCCTCGTCCTCGGACCTTTGAGCGAGACGCAGGTCCGCACCGCCATCCAGCACGATGTGACCATGGGAGTGCCCGGGCCGGAGGAGCTCGAGCTCGTGGCCCGCGTCGCGCGCGAGCGCGACGTGGCCATCCACCTGAAGCTGGACTCGGGGATGGGCCGCATGGGCTGTGTCGAGACCGAGCTGCCGCGTGTCGTCGAGCTGATCCGCTCCGCGCCGCGACTGCACGTCGACGCCCTGTACACGCATTTCGCCAATGCGAGCGATCCGAGCGATCCGTTCACGGAGCGCCAGGTCGCGCGCTTCCACACACTCGTCGAGACTCTGCGTCAGGAAGGGATCGAAGCGCCGAGGCATCACGCCGCGAACAGCGCAGCGACGATGCGCGGAATTACGCCTGGAGACTTCGTGCGAACGGGGATTTCTCTCTACGGCGCTGAGGCATTGGACGCGTCGCCAACTGCCAACCGCCAACCGCCAACCGAACCCGTCATGCGCTGGCGCACCGCGGTCGCGCGGCTGAAAGAGCTCCCGCCCGGTCACGCCATCGGCTACGGCACGACGTTCACGACCAAGCGTGCGAGCCTGATCGCCACGCTGCCCGTCGGATACGCGGACGGCTACAACCGCCGCCTCTCCAACCGCGGCGAAGTGCTCGTGCGCGGGCAGCGCGCGCCAGTGGTGGGACGCGTGTCGATGGACCTCACCACGGTCGACGTGACCGACGTCGAAGGCGTCTCCGCCGGCGACGATGTGGTCCTTCTCGGCGACGGGATCACTGCCGAAGAGCTGGCGGCGAAACTTGATACGATCTCGTACGAAGTGTTCTGCAACGTCAGCGCGCGCGTGCCGCGCGTCTACCTCTCATGATCACGATCCTCGATCGCATCGGAAGCCGGTTCATTCTGTTCTTCGAGCAGACCGGCATCTGGTTCGATGCCTTCTGGCGCACCATCGCCTGGGGATTCCGCCCGCCGTACGACGTCAAAGAGTGGTTCAAGCAGATGGTGCGCGTCGGCGTGGACTCGATCCCGGTCGTGTTCCTGACCACGATGTTCACGGGGATGGTCCTCGCGCTGCAGACCTTCACCGGCTTTCAGCGCGTGAACGCGGAGCAGTTCGTGGCCAGCGTCGTGTCTCTGGCGATGCTGCGCGAGCTCGCGCCGGTGCTGGTGGGCCTCATGGTCGCGGGCCGCATCGGATCGTCGATGGCCGCGGAGATCGGCACGATGCGCGTCACCGAGCAGATCGACGCGCTCAAGTCGCTGGCGACGGAGCCGATCCAGTACCTGTTCGTCCCTCGCGTCATCGCAGGCGTGATCATGCTTCCCTTCCTCTGCATCCTCGGTGACGCCCTGGGGATCTACGGCGGCTATCTGGTCGCGGTGAAGCTGCTGAAGACGAACCCGGTGATCTACAAACAGAACACCTTCCAGTTCCTCTCCATGAACGACGTCTGGAGCGGCTTGATCAAGGCCGGCGTGTTCGGACTGATCCTCACGCTCACGGGCTGCGTGCGCGGCTATCACACCACCGGCGGCGCGGAAGGGGTGGGACGCTCGACGACGAATGCCGTCGTCTCCGCGTCGCTGATCATCCTGCTCGCGGACTTCTTCCTCACCAAGATCCTCTTCTGACATGCCGGTCATCTCGCTGCAGCACCTGCACAAGTCGTTCGGCGGCAAACCGGTGCTGCGCGATATGTCCATCGACGTCGATCAGGGCGAGTCGCTGGTGATCGTCGGCGGGTCGGGCACGGGCAAGAGCGTCACCCTGAAACACATCATCGGCCTGCTCAAGCCGGACAAGGGCCGCGTGCTCGTCGCCGATCAGGACATCACGAGCATGAACGACGTGGAGCTGAATCGCTTCCGCCGTCACTTCGGGATGTCGTTTCAGGAGGGCGCGCTGTTCGACTCAATGTCGGTCTACGAGAACATCGCCTTTCCTCTGCGGCGGCACACGAAGATGACCGAGGCCGAGATCCGGACGCGTGTGGAGGAGTGCCTCGAGGACGTGCACCTGCACAACGTCGAGAGGAAGCGGCCATCGGAATTGTCGGGCGGCATGCGGCGGCGCGTGGGATTCGCGCGGGCGATCTCGCTCAAGCCGGACATCCTTCTCTTCGACGAACCGACGACCGGGCTCGATCCGGTGATCAGCGACGTCATCGCCGATCTGATCGTGGAGATGGATCAGAAGCTCGGCACGACCACGGTCACGATCACGCACGACATGAAGGTGGCGTTCAAGATCGCCGACCGCGTGGCCATGCTTCACGAAGGCCACATCATCGCCCAGGGGACGCCCGAGCAGTTTCAGGCTTGCACGAACCCGATCGTGGAGCAGTTCATCGAAGGCCGCGCGGACGGACCGCTGACGGACGGCGAGCGATGAACGCAAAACGGCGGGCCGTCAGGCCCGCCGCTGCGTGAAGCCCACAACTTACGCGAGAGCGATTAGTCCTTGCGCATGCGGGTACGGGTCGGCGCTGGGGTGTCGTCGTCGTCCGTGTCCGTGTCCGTGGTGGTGGTCGTGGTCGTCGTGCGCGTGGACTCCTGCACGGACGAGGTCATCGGGACCGTCGTGGTCTCGGTGCGGATCGTCGTCGACTCGGTGGTGACCGGGGTCGTGTCGACCGTCGTCTCCGTGGAGATGTCCGCCGTCGTGTCGGCCGTAGTGTCGACCGTGTTCAGGTCGCGAACGATGACGCTGCTGCGCTCGGGAACGATGTTCACGTTGGTGTTGGTGCCGACGCCGGAGGCGTTACCGCTGCCCGGAGCGGCGCTCGAGGAGTAGACGTTGCCGTCACTGTCGATTTTCGCGGGTCCCGGAGCCGGGGCCACGGTCGGTTCCGAACCGGTCTGTTCCGGACGGACTTCAGCGATCTGATCGCTGGGATCGGTCTGGTCGCCCAGACCCTGATTCGACGCACACGCGCCGGTGAGGATGAGGGCCGCGAATCCCGCCGCGGCCACGGTCGTACGCATCAGTTTTTTCATCATGATGATCAAACTCCTTTGAGTTCATTGCTCGAGTGTTCAAGGCCACACGTTGGTGGCCGACACTCATCTGCAAGGCAAAGGGAGTGCCTAGTTATTATTAATGTGCCGGCCTCGGCCGCGTGTCATGATTCGTCCCGATGGGCGAGCCGCGAACGTATTCGGTGTCGGAGCTGATCAAGCAGATCAATCTCGATCTGTTCCGATATCACGACGTCTCGGTCGAGGGTGAAGTGACGAACTTCACTCGCTCCGCGGCGGGGCACATGTACTTCTCACTCAAGGACGCGCGCGCGCAGATCCGGATCGTCTTCTTCGCCACGCACGCGCGCTTCCTGCGCTTCCGCCTCGAGAACGGACTGCAGCTCATCGTGCGCGGACGGCTCACGATCTACGAGCAGAAGGGCGAGTTTCAGCTCAACGCCGTCGCAGCGGAGCCGGCCGGCCTCGGCGCGCTGCAGCTCGCGTTCGAGCAGTTGAAGAAACGGCTCGCGGAAGAGGGACTCTTCGACGCCGAGCGAAAGAAACCGATCCCGATGCTGCCGCAGCGCATCGCCGTCGTCACCAGTCCCACAGGCGCCGCCATCCGCGACATCCTCCACGTCCTGGGCCGCCGGTTCGAGAACGTCTCGTTGCAGATCTACCCGGTGCGCGTGCAGGGCGCGACCGCGGCCCGCGAGATCGCCACCGCGATCAAACATCTCTCGCGCTGGCAGATGCACGACGTCGTGCTGATCTGCCGCGGCGGAGGCTCGCTCGAAGACCTGTGGGCGTTCAACGAGGAGATTGTCGCCCGCGCCGTGGCCGCGTGCGAGATTCCGACGATCTCCGGCGTCGGTCACGAGACCGACTTCACGATCTGCGACTTCGTGGCCGACCTGCGCGCGCCGACGCCGTCCGCCGCCGCGGAGATCGTCATTCGCGCGAAGAGCGAGATCTGCACGCAGGTCGACCACATGGTGCGCCGGGTGCGGCACGTGATCGAAGGCCGCGTACGCAACTATCGCCACGAGCTGCGGCACCTCTCGTCGTCCGACCGCCTGGGCCTCGTGGTGCGCCGCGTGCGCATGCAGCGGGAGCGGCTGGAGCGCCGGCGCGTGTCGCTCTATCGCCTGCTCGATGCGCGGGCGAAGTCGCTGCGCCGACGGCTGGTGCGCTGCGACGAGCCGCTCGCGCGCTACCCGGCGCGGATCGAGCGCGACCGGCAGCGCCTCAGCGCGAGCGTCGCGACGCTGCAGGCCGTGTCGCCGCTCTCGGTCCTCTCGCGCGGCTACGCAATCGCCTTCTCGCGAACGAAACGCCGCCGCCGCCCCATCCTCGACTCCAGCCAGGTCCACGTGGGTGAGCACATCGAGGTGCAACTCAAGAAGGGACGGCTCAACGCCACCGTGGACTCGAGGACGCTTGGGGTGGAGAGTTTGTGGCCGGAAATCGAGTCGTAAGGTATAACCGCGCGCCATGGCGACCCGCCGTCCCAACGAGTTCGAGAAAGCCTTCCAGAACCTCGAGAAGATCGTGCAGCGTCTCGAGGGCGAGGAGCTGCCGCTCGATGAATCGCTGCAGCTTTTCGAGGAAGGCATCCGCCTCTCGCGCTTCTGCCATCAGCGCCTCGAGGAAGTCGAGAAAAAGATCGAGCTGATCCTCGCGGACGCGAAGGGGCAGCCGATCGTCGAGCCGTTCGAGGACGAGGAGCTGCAGGACGATGAACTGCGCTCATCCGAGGACGCCGTCGAGTGAATCTGTCGCAGTACCTGAACGAGAAGCGCGCTCTCGTCGATCGCACCCTCGACGCTCATCTCCCTCCCGCAGACACGCAACCGCCGCTGATTCACCAGGCGATGCGCTACGCCGTCCTCGGCGGCGGTAAACGCATCCGCCCGATCATCGCCATCGCCGCCGCGGAGGCGTGCGGCGCCGGCGTCACTCCGCTGCTCGTTCCCATCTGCGCGATCGAGCTGATCCACACCTACTCTCTCGTTCACGATGACCTGCCTCCGCTCGACAACGACGATTTGCGGCGCGGACGGAAGACAACGCACGTCGTGTTCGGGGAGGCGATGGGCATCCTCGCCGGAGATGCGCTGCTCACCGAGGCGTTTTCGTGGCTGGCGCGGCCGGTGGAGGGCGTCGATGCGGCGCGGCAGCTTCGTGCGATCGCCGAGGTGGCGGCGGCGGTCGACTCGACGGGCATGATCGGCGGTCAGGTCGCGGACCTCGTCGCCGAACGATCGCAGGAAATGAACAGCGATCACGACGCGCTGTTGCGCGAGCTGCAATTCATCCATCGCAACAAGACCGGCAAGCTCTTCACAGCATCGGTGATGCTGGGCGGCCTCCTCGGCAACGCCACGGACGCGCAGCTCACGGCCCTTCGCCGCTATGCAGACGCGCTCGGTCTGGCCTTCCAGATCGTGGATGACCTGCTTGACATCGAAGAGTCCTCTGCGACACTGGGGAAGACTGCTGGAAAGGACGTGGTTCAGGGGAAGCTGACCTGGCCCGCGCTTCTCGGCGTCGATGCTGCACGTGGAGAGGTGGACCGGCTGCTCCGCGACGCTCTAGAGAGCGCTGATATGATCGCCGGCCCTGTGAATAGCCTCGGCGCGATCGCACGTTACATCTGCGAACGCCGCTCGTAGGCGGACCGGACGATAAACATGACACGACTTCTCGATTCGATCGACACGCCGCGCGATCTGCGCAAGCTCGATCGCAGGCAGCTTCCCCAGGTCGCGCAGGAGATTCGCGACCAGATCATCGACGTCGTGTCGCGCGTCGGCGGCCACTTCGGCGGCAACCTGGGCATCGTCGAGCTCACCCTCGCGCTGCACTACGCTTTCGACACGCCCCGCGACCAGATCGTCTTCGACACGGGCCACCAGAGCTATCCGCACAAGCTCATCACCGGCCGCCGCGACACCTTCCACACGATCCGCCAGCACAACGGAATTTCCGGCTTCTGCAAACGCGAAGAGTCGGAGTACGACGTCTTCAACGCCGGCCACGCTTCGACGTCGATCTCGGCCGCCCTCGGCATCGCCGTGGCGCGCGACTTCCGGCGGGAGAACTATCGCGTCGTGGCCATCATCGGCGACGGCGCCCTCTCCGGCGGGATCGCCCTCGAGGGCCTGAACCAGGCGGGCCATCTCAAGCGCCGCCTGATGATCGTTCTCAACGACAACGACATGTCGATCTCGACCAACGTCGGGGCGATGTCCGGCTACCTGAACCAGATCATCAAGGGGCAGCGCTACAACCAGGCCAAGGACCTGGCCAAGGGCGTGATGGACCGCATCCCCCTCATCGGCGGGAAGCTCCACGGCCTCGCGCACGACATGGAGCAGGTGCTCAAGAACATGGTCGTGCCGGGCACGCTCTTCGAGGAGCTCGGCTTCAAGTACCTCGGACCGTACGACGGCCACGACCTCGAGCTGCTGCTGAGCGTGTTCAACGAGAACAAGGACTACGACGGCCCGATCCTGATTCACGTCATCACGAAGAAGGGGAAGGGCTACACACCGGCGGAGAACAAGCCGATCTGGTCGCACGGCGTCACGGCGTTCGACGCGGTCACCGGCGAGGTGAAGAAGTCCGACAAAGTACAGCCGGCGACGTACACGGCCGTCTTTGCGGATGCGCTGATCGAGCTGGCCAAACAGGATCCGAAGATCATCGGGGTCACCGCGGCGATGCCGGAAGGCACGGGGCTGGACAAGTTCGGCAAGGCCTTCCCGGAGCGCATGTTCGACGTGGGTATCGCCGAGGAGCATGCTGTGACGTTCTGTGGCGGCATGGCGACGCAGGGGATGAAGCCGGTCGCGGCGATCTACTCGACGTTCCTGCAGCGCGCCTTCGACCAGGTCTTCCACGACGTGGCGATCATGGATCTGCCGGTCGTTTTTGCCCTCGATCGCGGCGGCATCGCCGGCGCCGACGGCCCGACCCATCACGGCATCTACGACATGGCCTACCTGCGGGTCTTCCCGAACATGGTCTGCATGGCGCCGAAGGACGAGAACGAGCTGCGGCACATGCTGAAGACGGCCTTCGAGTGCGGCCATCCGGCGTCGCTGCGCTACCCGCGCGGCAACGGCGTGGGTGTGAAGCTCGAGGAGATGCGGGCCCTTCCGATCGGCAAAGGTGAGGTCCTGCGTGAAGGCGACGCGGCCACGATCTTCGCCATCGGCATCGAGGTCCATCCGGCGCTGGAAGCGGCGGAGATCCTGTCGAAGGAAGACATTAACGTCACGGTAATCAATGCTCGATTCATCAAGCCTTTGGATGATGAATTGATTACGAAATACTGCCAGCCTTACTCGCGCGTCATTACCGTCGAGGAAGGCTCGCTGGCGGGTGGCTTCGGCGGCGCGATCATGGAGCGCTGCGCCCAGCTTGGCATCCAGAACGTGCAGTTCCACTGCATCGGCATTCCCGACGAGTACGTGCACCACGGAGCGCAGGACGTCCTCCGCGCGCAGTACGACCTGCACCCAGAGGGGATCGCGAAGCGGGTGCGGGAGTTCGTGGGGCAGTCCGGCAACGGAACCGTGGGCGACTTCGTTCGAATGATGGACGAAATCTGGAGTGACGTGCCCGAGGAAGAATTGCGGAAGCTCCCCGGGTCGGACCGGATCGACGAGGTCGTGTACGGCATTCCGCCGCGCCGCGTGGCGAAGTAATGCAGGAGTATCTCGCCGACACCTGGTTTTTCATCGCTCTGACGAACCGCTTCGATGGCCACCATGCGGTGGCTCGCGCGATGGCGAACCGTCGCTACAGGATCGTCACCCATGACGCGGTCCTCACAGAGGTGCTTTCCTCTGCGTCCGCCGCGGGTTCGCATATTCGGCAGCGCGCTGTCGAATCAGTGCGGCGCGCACTCCGGGAGTTCGTCGTCGAGCACGTCAGTCGCGAGCTCTTTCTCCTCGCGCTCGACCTGTACGAGTCCCGGCGCGACAAGGAGTACTCGCTGGTCGACTGCATGTCCATGGTGGTCATGAAACAGCGCGGCATCACCGACGTCCTCACCAACGACCATCACTTCCGCCAGGAAGGGTTCACCGTCGTCAACCAATGAAGAAGCAGCGCCTCGACGTCGTGCTGGTCGAGCGGGGATTGGTGGAGACGCGCTCGAAGGCGCAGTCGCTGATCATGGCCCGGCGCGTTCTCGTGAACGGCCAGTTCGTCGACAAGGCCGGGGCGACGGTGGCCGGGGACGACGAGGTCCGGGTCGCGGAGCTCGAGCATCCGTGGGTGGGCCGGGGCGGGATGAAGCTCGCGCATGCCCTGAAAGCGTTCGCGATTAATGTGAACGGTAAAGTGTGTGCTGATATCGGTGCATCCACGGGTGGATTCACCGACGTGATGCTTCAGAACGGCGCGGCGAAGGTATACGCCATCGACGTCGGCTACGGACAGCTCGATGTCTCCCTCCGCAACGACCCCCGCGTCGTGAACCGGGAGAAGGTGAATGCGCGCTACCTGCAGCCGGAGAACTTCGAGGAGCCGATCGACTTCGTCTCGGTCGACGTGTCGTTCATCTCACTCAAGCTCGTGCTGCCTGCGATCGCGAGTCTTCTCAAGGGCGAGCTCGTCGCGCTGATCAAGCCGCAGTTCGAGGTAGGGAAACACGAAGTGGGGAAGGGCGGGATCGTGCGCGACGTCGAAAAGCGTCAAGCCGCGGTCGACGGCGTGATCGCCTTCGCGAGAGACACCGGGTTCGACGTGAAGGGTGTGATCGAGAGTCCGGTTCGCGGTGCAGAAGGCAACGTCGAGTACCTCATGCACGCTTCGATAAATACTCCTCCAGCCCCTCCCGCCACGGCTCCGGAGTGACTCCCGTGAGCCGCTCGTAGCGCTCGGTGGAAAGCACCGAGTAGGCCGGACGCTTCGCTGGCCGGGGGAACTCGCTCGTCGACACCGGGACGACTTCGGTCCCCGACCCTTTCGCGATCGCACACGCGAAATCGAACCACGAGCATTCGTCCGCATCCGCGTAGTGGACGACGCCCTGCGCCTCCTGCATCGCCAGGCGGACGATGGCCCGGGCCAGATGTGGCGTGTACGTGGGACGCCCGCGCTGGTCGCTGACGACGCGCAGAGGGGTCGTGCCCTTGCGGACCTGATTGCGGATGGCCTCGACGAAATTCGGACCATGGACGCCGAACAGCCACGACGTCCGCACGATGCAGTGTTTCTCGGCGTGCGTGGCCGCGATCTCGCCGAGGAGCTTCGAGCGGCCGTAGGCGGAAACCGGACCGGTCGGATCGTTCACCTCGTACGGCGAGGTCTTCGACCCGTCGAAGACGAAGTCTGTGGAAACGTGCATCAGGCGGGCGCCGCTCTCGTTCGTCGCGGCGGCGAGCAGCTCCACCGCGGAGCCGTTGATGGCGTTGGCGATCGACTCTTCCTGTTCGGCGAGGTCGACCTTCGTGTAGGCGGCGCAGTTGACGATGACGTCAGGCGCGTGCTCGCGCACGGCGGCGTTGATGAGTCGGGAGTCGGTGACGTCGAGCTCGGCGCGGCTCAGCGCGACGACCTGCTCGTCACGCGCGGCCAGCTCTTCCTGCAGGTCGGTGCCGAGCATCCCGCCGGCACCCGTAATCAACCAGCGCACTACGCCTTGTCGTCAGTGGTCGAGGACTTCGGAAGCGCCTTCGGGTCGTCTTTCCCCTTGAGGCCGTCGCGGAAGTTCGAGATGCCTTCGCCCAGACCTTTGCCGAGTTGCGGCAGTTTGCTCGCGCCGAAGATCACGACCACGATCGCGAGAATGAGCACCAATTCCATGGGACCGAAACCGAACATGAGCATCACGCCTCCAAGGGCTAAGGGCCGAAGCGGGAAGGAGTTTACCAGACGGGAAACAGCGCGACCCCGCGATCCGTTCCACTGTTACCATCCGCCCTCTGATGCTCGACCTCTCCGGACTCAATCCCCAGCAGCGCGAAGCCGTCATCCACGGCTCGGGACCGCTCCTCGTCCTGGCCGGCGCGGGCTCGGGAAAAACCCGCGTCATCACCTATCGGATCGCTCATCTCATCGGCGAGATGCGCGTTCCGCCGCAGCAGATCCTGGCAGTCACCTTCACCAACAAGGCCGCCGCGGAGATGCTCCATCGCGTCGATCAGCTCGTCCCGGCCGGCGGCTACCGGCCGTGGGTCGGCACCTTCCACTCCACCTCCCTGCGGATGCTCCGCCGCTACGCCGACCGCCTCGGCTTCACGAAGTCGTTCGCCGTCTACGACACGTCCGATCAGCTCACGCTCATCCGCCGCTGCATGCGCGAGCTGAATGTGAACGACGACGCCTTTCCGCCGCGATCGGTCCTCACCCGTATCTCCCACGCGAAGAACGAGCTGATCAACCCCGTCCAGTACGAGAAGCACAACCACGACTTCTTCGGCGCCCGGGTCGCGGAGATCTACCGCCTCTACCAGAAGCGGCTGCGCGAGTTCGACGCCATGGACTTCGATGACCTGATCGGCAACTACGTGCTGCTGCTCGAGCAGCACGAGGACGTCCGCAACGAGCTCCACGAGCGCTTCCGGCACCTGCTCATCGATGAGTACCAGGACACGAACAAGGCCCAGTACGTCCTGGTGAAGCTCCTGGCCGGCCAAGCCGGGAACATCATCGCGGTCGGAGACGAGGATCAGAGCATCTATCGATTCCGTGGTGCGGACATCAATAACATCCTGAATTTCGAGCATGATTTTCCGGGTGCCAAAATCATCAAGCTCGAGCAGAACTACCGCTCTACCGGCAACATCCTCGACGCCGCCACGGGCGTCGTCGCGAACAACATCGCCCGCAAGGGCAAGACCCTCTTCACCCAAGGCGGCAAGGGCGATCCCGTCCGCATCGTCACCTGCAGTAACGATCGCGAAGAGGCCCAGTTCGTCCTCGAGAAGATCTCGTCGCTGCGGTCGAAGTACAAGCTGACCGACTTCGCGGTGCTGTTCCGCACGAACGCGCAGTCGCGGCCCTTCGAAGAAGAGTTGCTGCGGGCGAATCTGCCGTACTCCGTTGTTGGCGGCGTGAAGTTCTACGAGCGCGCCGAGATCAAGGACATCCTCTCCTGCCTGCGGCTGGCGGTGCGTCCGCACGACACGCCCTCCATCGAGCGGGTCATCAACGTTCCATCGCGCGGCATCGGCGACACGACGCTTGCGGCGCTGACGGAAAAGGCGGCGGAGCGCAATACTTCTCTCTGGAGTGTCATCGAAGACGATCTCTCGTTTCTCCCCGGTCGCGCCTCGAAGGCGGTCAAGGAGTTCCGCGACATCGTCCACGATCTGCAGCGGGCGTCG
>DATLOL010000185.1:0-37049 GCA_035536275.1 Thermoanaerobaculia bacterium | reverse complement strand
CCGCAGGCTCTACCGGCAGAGCACCGAGATCGAGCGCACCTGGAAGCTGACCCAGATCGAAAAAGCGCGCGCCGTCGCCCATCGACCGGTCTTCACCATCGAATACGCCTCCGTGGGCGACACCCGCCTGGCCGAATGGGCCACCCGCGAGTCCCTCAACCTCGGCTTCAAGCCCTACGTCACGGTGAAGGAGCTCACCACCCTTCCCTAGCGGAGGCGGACGTTCGGCGAGGTGAACCGCCGAGACGCCAAGGACGCCAATGCAGACTCTACTGCCCCGGATCTCGTCCCTCCGGTCCCCTCGCCCCGCTTGCGGGGAGAGGGCTAGGGTGAGGGGTCGTGCCTCGCCCGAAGAAAACGGCCCCTCACCCTGACCCTCTCCCCACTAGCGCGGGGAGAGGGGACTGTTGACGTCCCCCTAACTTTTTCCTCCGAAATTCGTCTATCTCACCAAACGAAAGGGGACTCACCAACGATGCGACATCTCGCTATCGCGCTCGCGCTCACTCTCGCCGCCACCGCGGCCTTCGCTCACGACTCCGCGGAGGACTGCTCGGACAAGCACTTCCGTTTCGGTAAGGCGCGGGCGTTCGTCAAACAGGAAACGATCGACGCGGGCTCGTTGCGCTCGCTCAAGCTCAGCGTCAAGAACGCGCCCATCTCCGTCGAAGGCGGAGCCTCGGCGTACTCGATCACGGTCTGCAAGGCGGCCGAGGTCGAGGCCGATCTGAGCGCGATCCGGGTGGTGCTCGAAGGGAACGAGCTCAAGACTTACGGGCCGGACCGCGATGACGATCGCAACTGGACGGTCACCTATCACGTCCGCGTGCCCCGTGGCGCAGACCTCGACCTCTCCGCGAAGAACGGCCCGCTCTCGATTCACGACGTCGACGGCAAAGTCATGGCCCGCCTGCACAACGGACCTCTCGCGCTGCGCAACGTCGGCGGGAACGTGGACGCCGAGACCCAGAACGGTCCGATCAGCATCTCCGGCGGCTCGGGCACGATCAAGGCCTCGGCATCGAACGGCCCGCTGTCGGTGAACCTCGCCGGCGGCTCGTTCAACGGCACGCTGGACGCGTCGACGAAAAACGGCCCGCTCACGGTGAAGCTCCCCCGCGACTACTCCTCGGGCGTCGTCGTCGAGTCGAAGGGCCGCGGCCCGATCAGTTGCCGCGCCGAGGGCTGCGCGCAGTTCCTGCGCAATCACGACGACGACAGCGACGAGCCGCGCCGCATCGAGCTGGGCAGCGGTCCGGTGAACGTGCGCCTGTCGACGGTGAACGGCCCGGTCACGGTCAAAGACGAGTAGCTTCGCGGTGCTGGGTGCTGGGTGCTGGGTGTTGAGTGCTGAGCGCTGTGTCATCCCGAGCGAAGTCGAGGGATCCCCTACGGGCTGCATCCCGCGTGCTTTGGAAGGGGATCCCTCGACTACGCTCGGGATGACACACCTGTGATCCTCTTGAGTGCTGGGAGGGACTCAGCACTCAGCACTCTCGGCACTCAGCACGGTAAACTCTGCCCTCGTGACCACCGCCTCCCGCGGCCACCTTCTCGCCGTTCTCGGCGTCGGCTTCGGCCTGGCGGTCGTCATCGGGAATGCCGTGGGGGCGGGGATCCTGCGCACGCCCGGCGTCATCGCCGAACAGCTTCCCACCTTCTGGCCGTACATGGCCGTCTGGGTCGCCGGCGCGCTGTACGCGCTCCTCGGTGCGAACGCGCTCGCCGAGCTGGCCACGCTCGTGCCCCGCAGCGGCGGACAATACGTCTTCGTTCGCCAGGGCCTCGGCGATTACGCCGGCTTCGTCGTCGGCTGGAGCGACTGGATCTCGACCTGCGGCACCGCCGCGGCCGTAGGCATCGTCGTCGGCGAGTATGCGGTGAACCTGTTCCCGGAGCTGCGGACGAAGCAGGTCGTGGCGCTGACCGTTGTCGCGATCTTCACCATCATCCAATGGTTCGGCGTGCGCAGCGGCAGTGCGGTGCAGAACGTCACCAGCGTGCTGAAAGCCCTGGCGCTGCTCGCGTTCATCGCCGCGTGCTTCTGGTTCGGCACGCGCGGGCCCATGGCGCCGACGGCGATGAACGTACCCGCGGAGACGTCGCTGCTGCTGGCCTTCGTCGTCGCGCTGCAGTCGGTGATCTACACGTATGACGGCTGGACGGCGGTCATCTACTTCTCCGAGGAAGTGAAGGACCACGGGAAGAACATCCCGCGAGCGATGCTCAGTGGCGTCGTCAGCGTCGCGGTGCTGTATCTGCTGATCAATATCGCCTTCCTCGCCGTGGTGGCGCTGCCGACGATCGCGGGCAGCAACTTCGCGGGAGGTGTGGTCGTCGACCGGATGTTCGGCACGGCGGGACAGACCATTCTGCGCTCGCTTGTCGTGCTGATCCTGCTCAGCGCGGTGAGCGCGAACGTGCTCATGGCGCCGCGGGTGATCTACGCCATGGCCACGGACGGGCTGTTCTGGCGCGGCGCGCGCGAGGTCAATCGCGGCGGGACCCCCGACGTCGCGCTGATCATCAGCAGCGTGGTCGCGGCGGCGTTCATCGTCACAAATACGTTCGAGACGGTCATCGCCAAGCTGGCGTTCTTCTTCGTCGCGAACTACACGCTCTCGTTCCTCACGCTGTTCGTGCTGCGCGCGCGCGAGCCGAACGCGCCTCGCCCGTATCGCGCGTGGGGGCATCCGTTCACCACCGGACTGGCGCTCGTCGCGTCGGTCGTGTTCCTCATCGCCGCGTCGGTGAGCGACCTGTGGAACAGCGCCTGGGCGATCTTCCTGCTCGCGCTCAGCGTTCCGGTGTATGCACTGATCCGAAAGTTCAACCCATGATCGATCCCCGACTCGAATACGCCTCCACGCTGCCGTCGCGCTTCTACTTCGATGCGGACGTGCTCGCGGCCGAGAACCGCAACCTCTTCGGCCGCACGTGGCAGCTTGTGGGGAACGCGGCACAGGTGGCCGAGCCGGGGCAGTACTTCACGACCGTGGTGGCGGAAGAGCCGCTGCTGATCGTGCGCGGCAACGACGGCGTGCTGCGGGCGATGTCCAACGTCTGCCGGCATCGCGCCGGTCCCATCGCGCGCGGGGAGGGGAAGCGTCCCGTCCTGCAGTGCGGCTATCACGGCTGGACGTACACGCTCGAGGGACGCCTGCACACGACGCCGGAGTTCGACGGCGTGCAGGACTTCGACCGCGCCAACTGCGTGCTGCCGCAGTTCCTGGTCGCGGAGTGGAACGAGCTCGTCTTCGTGAACCTCGACCCGGGCGCCGAATCCCTGCGGGACTTCCTCGGCGAACTGCTGCAGGACATGCCGCGCCACGACTACCGCGGCTTCCGGCTCGCGCACCACAAGACGTGGGAGCTGGAGTGCAACTGGAAGGTTTACGTCGACAACTATCTCGAGGGCTATCACATCCCCATCGTGCATCCGGGGCTGTTCCGCGAGCTGGATTACCCGAAGTACCGGACGGACGTGAAGAGGAACTACTCGATCCAGGTGGCGCCGACGCGGCGACCGGAACGCATCCGCGGCGACGAGGACGTGCGCTACTTCTGGATCTTCCCGAACCTCATGCTGAACGTGTACGCGGACAACTTCTCGACGAACCTGATCGTGCCGCTGGGGCCGAACCGCACGGCCACGCTGTTCGACTGGTACTTCAAGGACGCGCCGCAGCAGACCATCGACGACACGGTGGCCTTCAGCGACGAGATCCAGCTCGAGGACATCGACATCTGCGAGACCGTGCAGCGCGGCCTGCGCTCGAAGACGTACGACGCGGGCCGGTACTCACCGAAGCGCGAGAACGGCGTGCATCACTTTCACTGTTTGTACGAGCACTACATGCGGACCGCCGGCGTCCCCGCCGGCTGACGCGCAGGCGTCGCGCCTGCGCTCTCCGTCCGGCGGCGGGACGCCGCCGGGTCAGCCGGCGGGACGCCGGCGGTCCGAGAGACGCTTGTAGACCGGGCACCACTCTTCGTGCGCTCCCGGCAGGTAGCCGGTGCTCAGCAGGAACGATCCCGTGATCTCGCCGCCGGTGAAGACGAACGTCTTCTTGAACAGCTTCACCCACTCTTCCTTCGTGCGCGGGTGATGTGCGTCCAGCCACTGCGCGAATGAGCCGTGCGTTTTGCGGAGCGCGAGGATGCGCTTCGCGTTCTCCACCGCCGCCTCGACCTTCAGGCGGTTGCGGATGATGCCCGGATTGGCCAGTAGCCGCGCGCGGCGGCGTGCGTCGTAACGTGCGACGCGCTCCAGCGCGAAGTCGTCGAAGGCCTCGCGAAACGCGTCGCGTTTGCGGAGGATCGTCAGCCAGGAAAGGCCGGCCTGATTGATTTCCAGGACCAGGCGCTCGAAGAGCCGATCGTCGTCGCGGACGGGGAATCCGTACTCGGTGTCGTGATACGGACCGTGGTCCGGATGCCCGGGCGCGATGTCGCAATAGGACGGCACGGCCGGGATGATACGCTGCACCCAACACACTCGGTCATGACCCCTTTGGAGATCCTGGTTGCAGTTTCGGTCGTCGTCGCGACGGTGGCGGTCGTCTATCGTCAGATCGCCCTGGTGAGGAGTGCGCGCGCGCAGTCCGAGGCGGAACGTTTCGCGCGGGACATCATCGACAATGCCGGCGACGGCATCGCCGTCTTCGACCGCCAGCTCCGCTGCGTGCTCTGGAACGAGTTCATGCAGGAGCTGACGGATCTCGAGGCCCTGGCCGCGATCGGCCGCCCTGCCGCGGAGCTCTTCGCGCAGGAGCAGCAGGTGGACGAGATGCTCGGCCGCGCGCTCGCCGGCGAGACGGTGTCGTCGCCCGATCTCCAGTTCGGAGGGCGGTGGGTCTCCGCGGTCGTCCGTCCGTACGTCGACGACGAGACGGGCGAGGTCTCCGGCGTGATCGCCCTGGCCCGCGACATCACCGAACGGAAAATGGCCGAGCGGCAGATCGAGTACCAGGCCTACCACGATGCTCTAACGGGCCTCGCCAACCGTCGCCTCTTTCAGGAGCATCTCTCGCTGGCCCTGGCCCTCGCACAGCGCCGCGAGAAGACCGTGGCCGTGCTCTTCCTCGACCTCGATCATTTCAAAGTCATCAACGACTCCCTCGGGCACTCCGTCGGCGACGCGTTGCTACAGCACGTGGCCGCGCGGCTCAGGAACGCGGTCCGCGACGGCGACACGGTCGCGCGCGTGGGCGGCGACGAGTTCACCATCGTCCTCCAGGAGCTGTCGGCGCCGCAGGAGGCGGCCATCGTCGCGCAGAAAGTGCTGCGCACCATCGCCGCGCCGATGGAGATCAGCGGCCACCGTCTCTACGTCACGGCCAGCATCGGCATCACGATCTCCCCGAACGACGGCGAAGACGCGGAGACGCTGCTCAAGAACGCCGACGCCGCGATGTACCGGGCCAAAGGCGAGGGCCGCAACAATTACCAGATGTCGACGCGGGAGCTGAGCCGCTCCACGCACGAGCGGATGACCGTCGAGAGCGGGCTGCATCTCGCGCTGGAAGCGGGCGAGTTCGCGCTGTTGTATCAGCCGCAGATCGACGTCGAGACGATGGACGTCGTCGGGATGGAGGCGCTGCTGCGCTGGCGACATCCGGAGCGCGGCGTGATTCTGCCCGAGGAGTTCATCCACGTGGCCGAGGAGCGGGGACTCATTCTGCCGATCGGCGACTGGGTGCTGCGCCAGGCCTGTCTCGACGTGCGGCGGTTCCACGAGCGCGGCATGCCCAACTTCCGCGTGGCCGTGAATCTTTCCGCGCGCCAGTTCCGCGATCCGTCGCTGGCGTCGAGCGTCGAGTCGGCGCTGCGCGACTCGGGCATCCCCGCGCGGACGCTGGAACTGGAGATCACCGAATCGATGGCCATGGAGAACGTGAAACTGGCCATGACCACGCTCGAGCAGTTCCGCCGGACCGGCGTGGCCATCGCCATGGACGATTTCGGCACCGGCCACTCCTCGCTCAGTTACCTCAAGCGGTTCCCCATCGACGCGCTCAAGATCGACCGCTCCTTCGTGGCCGACCTGCCCGACCAGTTCGAGGACGCCGCGATCGTCAGCTCGGTGATCCAGCTCGCGAACGGCCTGGGACTGCGTGTCGTCGCGGAAGGCGTCGAGACGAGCGAGCAGCTCGACTTCCTGCGCGAGGCCGGCTGCCGCGAAGTGCAGGGCTTCTACTTCAGCTATCCGGCCCCGATCGAGGAGTTGCTGTCACTCATCGCCGCGCCGATGGCGCGCACGGCGGGATGATGATCCTCGTCGTCCTGCTCGCGCTGTGCGATCCGGGCGAGGCGCTGCTCAACTCGACGCTGTGGATGCAGAGCGCGGCGGAGTATCGTGCGTCCACGCTGCAGAGCTACGCCATCGCGCGACAAACGCTCGATGAGGGAGTCGCGCAGAAATCAACGAAGCCGGCAGCCGTCGTCCTCGATCTCGACGAAACGGTCCTCGACAACTCGCGCTACGCCGCGCGCCAGCTCGCACAGGGAAAGACCTTCACCTTCGGCGACGAATGGACGGCCTGGGTGGAGGAGTCCGCGTCAACGGCGGTGCCGGGCGCCGTCGAGTTTCTCCGGTACGCGCAGAGCCGCGGCGTCACGCCGATCTACGTCACCAATCGCCTGACCATTCACAAGGCCGCCACACTCGAGAACCTGCGCAAGCTCGGCATCCCGTTCACCGAGGACACGGTGATCGTGCGCACCGACTCGTCGACCGATAAGACCGCGCGGCGGAGTGCGATCGAGACTCGCTATCGCGTGCTGCTGTACGCCGGCGATGCGATGGGCGACTTCCCCGCGGACGAAACGACGCCGCGGATCTACGTCCCCAATCCCGTGTACGGCTCCTGGGAGAAGGCGGAGCTCAAGACGGGCGCGCCTCCTCCGCCTCCTTCCAGATCTCCGTGCGATGACTCTCGTTCAGGAAAAACGTCCCGATGAAGAACGTCATCAGCGCGATCGCCATCACCCACCACAGTCCCGCGAACCTGTAACCGGTGCGCTCCACGAGCAGACCGGCGATGAGCGGCAGCGTGCCGCCGAACCAGCCGTTGCCGAGGTGGTAGGGGAGGGAGAAGGACGTATAGCGGATGCGCGCGGGGAAGGCCTCGATGAGGAACGCCGCGATCGGTCCATAGACCATGGTCACGTAGAGGACCTGGATGAACACGAGCAGCGTGAGCATGACCATGTTCGGATTCTTCGGATCCGCGTAACGCTCCATGGCCTTGTAGATCGGCAGGTAGGTGAGAGCGGCGATGAGGTTGCCGGCCATCATGATCTTGAGGCGCCCGATCTTGTCCGACAGCGCGCCGAACAAGGTAAAGAACGGCATCCCGAACAAGAGGGCGATGGCGACGACGATGCTGGACTGCACGATGTCCATCTTCATCGTGCTCTGCAGAAACGACAGCGCGTAGAACTGGCCTGTGTACCAGACGATGCCCTGGCCCGCGGTCGCGCCGAAGAGCACGAGCAGCACGATCTTCAGGTTCGACCAGCGGCCGAAGCTCTCTTTCAGCGGCGCGAGCGAGGTCTTCCCCTGACTCTTCAGCGCGGCGAAGAGCGGCGACTCGCTCATCTTCAGGCGGATGTAGAGCGACATCGCCACGAGCACGATGGACAGCAGGAACGGCACGCGCCATCCCCACGCCTTGAAGTCCTCGGCCGACATCATCTGCTTCACGCCGAGCACGACGCCGAGGGAAACGAAGAGTCCGAGCGTGGCGGTGATCTGGATGAAGCTCGTATAGAAGCCGCGCTTGTCGTCCGGCACATGCTCGGCGACGTACACCGCCGCGCCGCCGTACTCGCCGCCGAGGGCCAGACCCTGCAGCAGCCGGAGCACGAGGAGGATCGATGGCGCCAGCAGTCCGATCGACGCATAGGTGGGAAGGAGGCCGATCACGAACGTGGAGAGACCCATGATCGTGAGCGTGACCAGGAACGCGTACTTGCGGCCCACGACGTCGCCGATGCGCCCGAACACGATCGCGCCGAACGGGCGCACGATGAAGCCGGTGGCGAACAGCGCCCAGGTCTTGATGAGGTTCCAGGTCGGATCGCCGGCCGGGAACATCAGCTCGGACATGATCACGGCCAGACTGCCGAAGATGTAGAAGTCGTACCACTCGATCATCGTGCCGAGGCCGGAGGCGAAGATGATCCGTTTGACCGGGTAATCGGTCGTGCGCTCTTGCATGCGCGTCATTATCGCCCGCGATCGCCGATCGGATCGTGTCTGCGGCCGCCGCTCCACAGGAACGTCGGTGTGGACACGTCAGCGCAGCACTTCACGCGCGGCGCGGGCGCCGCTCTCGATGGCGCCGGCCACGGTCCCGGTCTGATCGCTGCTCGTGGCCTCGCCGGCGAAGAAGAGCGTTTTGCGGATCGGCTTTGCCAGGACGTCGTGCGCGCCGGCGCCTCCGACCGCGGCGTACGAGTACGCGCAGCGCGAGTACGGGTCGGCCTGCCAGTCGTGCGTGAACGTGTCCGCGAGCAGCGCGTCGAGCTTCTTTCGCGGCTGCTGCCACGCCGCGCTCATCGAGTCCAGCGCGCGCTCGATCATGGCCTCGGCGCCTTGCGCCAGCAACGCATCGGCCGCGTGTCCGCCCGCCCAGCCGGTGAGCACCGGCGCGCGGAACGGCGCGGACGTCCACCAGGTCGGCATGAAGCGGTCGTTCGAGTGCAGGAAGTTGATGTCGTCCCAGAACCGCTCGCGGAAGCGAAAGGCGATCTTGACGACGTGTCCGGCCTCGAGCTGTTCCATCGCTTTCTCTTTCTCACGCAGCGGCGGATCGAACTCGATCGCGCCCGCTTTCCAGACGCCGATCGGGATTGTGACGATCAGCGCCTTCGCGCGGAAGCGTTGCGTGTCCGTCTCGACGACCACACGGCCCGGCGACCACTGCACGCGTTTCGCGGCAGTGCCGAGGAAGAGGTGGCAGTGCTCGGGATCGAGTCCGGAGCGCAGCCAGGCCACCAGCGCGTCCTGTCCGTCAGCGATGCGGAACTGCAGGTTGTCGCCTTCCTGCTCCTCGTCGGCGGAGCGGAGCACCTGGGAGCTGATGCGGTCCGCATGCGATGCGTGATAGCCCTCCACGAAGTTGCAGGCCAGCTCCCGCAGGTGCGGGGTGAGGTCTTTGCGGCGGCGAAGAAACTCGGCGAAGGAGATGTCGCGTTTGAGCGCACCGATCTTCGCCCGCACCTTGTCGATGTCTCCCCAGAAGTCTTCGATGCGGGAGCGCCGGCCGTTCTCGATCCACCAGTGATCGTCGGGAAGCTGCGCGGCGGCGAGGGCGGCGGAGTCGATGATGGAGAACGTGGTGCCACTCTCCCCGTGCACGAACTCCGCGCCGAGCTCGATGGGCAACGGGAGGTCGGGGAGGTGGAGGGTGTGTATGCGCCCTCCGACACGCGGCCGCGCCTCGAGGAGGCAGACTCTTTTGCGCGCTCCGGACAGAGCGCGGGCGGCAGATAAGCCGGCTGCGCCGGCGCCGATGATGATGGCGTCGTAAGTCACGAACGCGAGTCTATCGCTCCGCGCTCTCCCGGAACTTCGGATGCGGCCGGCGATGATAAGGAATGTCTTTGGCTTCGAGCGCGCGGATCGCGATTCGCTCCATCGCTTTCCGTTTGAACTCGAACCAGTCGTCCTGAATCTCGTGGCGGTAGATCGCGTCCCTGAACATCCGGAACGCTCCTCGACCGCGGATGGCGCGAGCGAGCTCGTCGCCGATGCGATCGGGAATTGCGTCGGCGAAGTCACTCATGATCTGCCACTCGTCGATCTCGAACTTGTCGGGCATGGCCACCCAGTGCGTGGTTTCGACGATCTCGTGAAAAAGAGGAAGGATCTCGTCGCCACCCTCGGGCTCGAAATCGGTCTCTCCGTCTTCGATCGCACCCACGTCGGAATCCATGAGGGTGACGACGTCGCCCGTTCTGCGATCCACATACACGGTTGCCCCGTCGAAGAGGGACTCCAACTCGTCCGTGAGCCGTGCGAGATCCACGGATGCCGGTCCGCCAGCAGACATGACGCGATTCTCCGACGGCTGGTTGCGACGCGCAAGCGGCGCAGGTATCCGATGCGTCGCGGATGCACCGCGTCCGACTCTATGGGAAGCCGGCCTGCTGTTCCGCCGCGGTGGTGAGGGGGTCGGCCGGGAGCCGGAGTTCGCCTTCCTCGAAGTAAAACTCCCTGGTGACTTCGACCTGAATCCTCTTCGGTACTGCCGCCTGATCGATTTTGATCTCCCCGGCAACGCGCTGCTTCTCTCTCAGCCTCGAAGCAACGGCGTTCGTTTTGTCCGGGAAAACGACGCGCACTCCCCTGGCCAGCTCGGCGTTCGTGAACTTGTGGCCGGTGACCTTCACCGCCATGACCTGATCGAAGTCGGGCGCCGCGGTGATCACGTGGGCCATGAAGAGTTCCGGGCCCTTTCCGAAGAGGAGATACTCCAGTTGGGGAGATTTCTTGTCCTTGGGATCAAACTCCCGAAAATAGATTACGTTCTTCACGCTGACATTGACATTCTGAAGAATGGGAATGCCATCGTCCCTCTCCAGATGACCACGAAAAATCTCATCCGCTTTGAACGAGCGACGGGGCTTGCCTTGCGGGTCCGAAGAAACCAACTCAGGCAGTACGAAGTCCTCCGGGGTCAGGGTGTAGATTCTCGTCGATGCATGCTCGCGGCGGTCCCTGACGTACCCATTCTGTTTTCCGATGGTCACCTCGAGGATCGCCTGATAGCGATGAGGCATACGTGGCTGTTCTTCCTCTTGGAGCATCGGCTGGAACATCGGGAGGTGAGAAAGGTACACGGTCTCGGTTCCGACGATCAGCATGTTGTGAGTGGCGGGAGCGTCAGCGGCACTGGCTGTGCCGCTTCCAGCCACGCAAAGAGCCAGCGCAACGGCATTGAGAGCTGTAACGGCCCCGAACAGAAATCGCTTTCGTGCGTTCATCATGCACCTCGAGTCACTTCGTAGAGGTAGTGACTCCGGCAGCGGTTTCGTTTCGGGCAACTTTGGAAAGTGCGGAGGGCGTTGCGAACGATTCGCTCACACATGTGAGTTGGCGGCTCACGCCTGCGGACTCTGGGTTCACACGTGCGGACACGCGGTTCACCCATGCGGATCGCCGGGTCACGCGTGCGGATCGTCGGTGCGCGCCCGCGGACCGTCAATCCGCGCCGACGGACCGTCAATCCGCGCCGACGGATCGTCAATCCGCGCCGACGGATCGGTCATCCGCGCCGACGGATCACCAATCCGCGCCGACGGATGGGCTATCCGCGCCGACGGATCGTCAATCCGCGCCGACGGATCGGCTATCCGCGCCGACGGATACGTGGTTCACGCTGGCGGAATTAAGGCCGGTAATGTTCGAGGCACGTGCGGTCTGAAACTTCAGCGGGGCGCGACTTGCGCAATAACGTCCTTACTCTCCATGAAGTTAGATGATGTCACCGATCTCCAGGCAGCAGATTGGCGCAGCGCACACACCGCCGCACGCAGACGCAAGGCGACTTCCGATACCAGAAGTGGTGGAACGCTGACGTTCACCTCCCCCGAGACCATGCCGAGGGTACAGACCGGGCACATAGGTGACAAACCAGACCGGGAACATGGGTCACACTCATCCTCCGGAAGGGAGGGTGTGTGATGCCGTGCGAGGTCACCGGTCCTGTGAAGGAGCGAACCCGTTTCATCGAGACGTATCTCACCGATCTGTACACGCTCACCAAGCTCGCCGAGCGGCGCGGCGGTTGCCGCGAATGACGTTCGAAGAAGCGAGTCGCGAACTGCAACCGCCGTGACGCCGTCACGCTGGCGGCGATGGAGCCGGCTCGGCCGGCGGGCCGAAGCCGGACCGTGCGAGCTCTACACCAAAGCCGCCCGGCTCCCCAGGCACTCGACGCTGATCGAGGTTATTCAGGGCCGTTCAGCCGGCTTACTTCGCGGCAGTGTACGCCGGCGTAGATTCCGTAATGGTGCAGCACCCCTGCTAACACGCATGCGATCGATCGCCGATGCGGTTGCTCGATAATGGTCATGGAAGCGTTCCGCTGATGCGGTCCACTGGTCCTGCAGCGCGTGCCATGCCGCAGTTTCGGCAGTTGGCTTCATTGTCCAGTAGTCGACCTCATACCGTACGCCTGCTCGATTCCCGACTTCATCGGCTGCGCATCCGATTATGTTGACTGGTGGCTGCCTTGCCGCAGCGGTGTGTGAAGCGGTTGAAAGAAGCGCTTCCGTTGACGGATGCAGAAGTATTCGTGCGCCCTTAATACCGCACCGCTCTGTGCCATACGCACGAACGACGGCAGTGCCGAGGAAGTGGGCAGCATGGTCGCCACCGTCGCTTGAGATGTCCGATCGAAATCGCACCGCAGCGAACGAACCGCCCGCGATTCCGATGCGCACCAGAATCCCTTGCGGCAACAGGCTTTGCAACAGATCGATGGCTATTGCGGCAGCTTGGTAAAAATGATCGGTCGCAATGAATGCTGAATCCGAGAACGTGATTGCAGTTGCCGCGTGCCTCATGCTCGCCATCTCAAGCGCCCACCTGATGGATCGATGAAATCCACCGAACGTCCGCGTCAGCGGGTTGTCCTGGATGCGTGCGATATCGTCGAAGCTGCCAAGCGACAGGGGACGCTCGAACCGACGGATAGACCCAACATCGAGCGCGTGCTGCTCGATCAGTGCGGCGAAGCCAAGAACATCAACAAACAGCACGACTTTGTCATCTGCGGCGTCTTCCGTGCTCACGAAGCAATGGTATTCCAGACCGAGGTCATCGCTATGGTGTTGACCTCGATGGGATCGACACGCGGAGAGTCGACTCGGCGCTCGGCGCGCAATGCCCGGTCCTTCGCGCTTGCTAGCTGTGATGTGCCAGGACGTTGTTCCTTGAAGCGAATTGCTCATCCGGGCGACTTTCGTCAATCTGAAAGCTCTCAAAACGAACAGGTTGACGAAGGGCCCGGATGAACGTCCACACGAAGATCCATCGTTGTGCCGACACCGCGCCTCGTGCGAATTGAATCAGGTGCTGACGCTCCGCGGAATTGGCCGCTCAGCGTCCGAAAGGTCGCCTGTCGTGCAGGCAAATGAAAGACGCAAGGTGTAACCTATGTGCCCGGTCTGATTTGTCACCCATGTTCCCGGCCGCACGGGGGAGGTGGTCACCGATCAGAACACATCACCCCACTTATCTCCTCCGGCTTCATAGACAAAGCCGAGATGATCCGCAATCTCGTCGTAGTCGTTTAGAAAGATCGTTTGAACGCCAAGACGGGCAAGACCACGCTCGATGACAAAATCGGTGTCGTTCGTGTCTCTTCGGAGGATGGCGAAATGGCGCTTGACGCGAGCATCACGGCGGCCGCCGAAGTGCGCGGCCTCCATGCTGGCCAGCCGCTCACGAACAGAATAGTACAGAAGCCGTCGGAGGTTATCGTCTCTCATCGATAAGCCGACGAAGACACAGGAGAACTCACGGAGAAAGTAGAGAAAGGTGTAGGTAAATGCGCCGAACGGTTCCGCGAAGACATCGAAGTAGTCGGTTTCCGTCAGCACAACGCGCTCTGCGGGCTCTCGGCTCATAGGCAAGTAGCCATGTATATGGTAGACACTCGTGAGTGTCGGCGTCGTTGAGATTGCAGCATGGTGGATTGGTCGCAACAACGGGGCCCCGTATCTAGCATGCGTGAAGGCTTCGAGCAACGTATCCAAGTTGAAGGAGACGACGCAGCGCACCTGCGGATTGGGTACAACCCCGGAGGGCAAGGTACGCGCACACATGGCCCCGACGGCGCGAAGAGTGGCGTTGTTCTTTTTCACTTGATCGACCAGCACCTTCGAGGTGGGACGCGTCAAGGTGATGTCGCCGAGCGGCGTGCGTCGATAAAGCGTTCGGCGAAGATGCGAGACGAACTCTTCTCGGCCGCCATAGAGGTCTTCGAGTGCGCTGGCGATGACGGACAGCGAGAATCCACGCGCCCGGAGCGTGTTAACCATCGCTCTCGCGCGACGGTGATCTGCCAGTTCGTCGAGGAGCGGATCCCATGCCGGTATGCCTGAAGCTAGCGAGACGCCGGCGCCAAGCACCAGCACGATCCCTTTGCGTGAATAAGTAGACGCGAGTGCCTGCGAAAGTGTGCGTTTGGGTTTCGCCACCGTGCGATTCTAACCACTCGATCCCTCGTCCGCCCCACTC
This sequence comes from Thermoanaerobaculia bacterium, assembly GCA_035536275.1. Taxonomy (GTDB): domain Bacteria; phylum Acidobacteriota; class Thermoanaerobaculia; order Gp7-AA8; family Gp7-AA8; genus QHVT01. The sequence continues at coordinate 22,792 of DATLOL010000185.1, read as the reverse complement.
CTACTTCGCCAGGTCCACGTAGCAATTTCCGTCACGCTGGGGTTCGTGCCCGCCTCCCTGCGCCCGCCCGCTCGGGCGATCAGCATGTGTGAGACGGGCACCTCATTGCTGGCGCGTAGCGCGGGATGGTCCATCGCGTCGAAGAGTGACGGGCGGAAGAAACGTCCGCCGATCAGTGCGTTAGATCGATGCGATGAGCGCGTGCGGGACACCGAGAAAGGGCGTAATACCGGATGCAAACCAGTCGCGGTGAAAGCACATTCAGCAGGCGTCGTTGCGGGGCGATGGACCCGAAAAATCGCTGACGGTACGATGAGCGCCCAACGGGCGGCCTGGCAGAGGACGTCGTAAGAGACGCGCACGGCGAGCGTTCAGTCATCGGGCGCGAGTAGAAGCGCCACAGCGGACACGATCGGTGCTTGCGGCGGAGGCTCCACTGACCCCTCGACTGCGCTCGGGGTGAACTAAGAGAGCGCTACGCCTCGCCGACGATCTCGCTCCACGGCAACTGCCGCACGAGCAGGACCTTTTCGTCGATCGCCGCCTGCGTCGCTTTGTCGCCGAGGACGCGACGGAGGTACTCGACCTCCGAGGACACCAGGCGATTGTGCTTGGGCAGGAGGCGGATGGCGGCGCTCTGCAGGTTGCGCTCGGAGACGGCGATGAGCTTTGGCGTTCTCTTGAGTTGCGCGTCCATGATCAGAGCAACGACGAATCGTGCCGAAATCATCCTGAGGCTCAGCTCACCTTTTTTCGCCTGTTTGCCGTCACGCGCGTCGACAGCGACGAGCGGAACGAGAACGCGTCCTGGACGAACGTCTGCCGCGCCGGAACGCAGCCGCAGAGGGCGCAGCGCATTCCGTCGATGTGCGCGGCCCGGGAGTGACCGCAGTGTGAGCAAGGTTTCATGCGGATCTCCATTCCTCCATTCAAATCAAACCGTGTGCCGCATTCAATGTACGGCTGAGTCGCTTACCACACGCTTTCTGCTAACGCGTGTGGAGGTTTGGGCGGGTTCCGGGGGGATTCGGGACGTTTCGTCTTCGGCAAGTAGAATGGCCGTATGAGCGAATTCATCGAGGCCATCAAGGCGGGCGACACGGCCCGCGTCGGCGCGCTGCTGGCCGAGACGCCGGTCCTGGCGCGCAATGCCGTGAACAACGTCACGCCGCTGCTGCTGGCGATGTACCACGGCAAGCGGGACATCGCGCAGCTCCTCGTCGATCGCGGCGCGCCCGTCTCCTTCGGCGAGGCCTGCGCCCTCGGCGATGAAGCTCGCGTGCGCGAGCTGCTCGGGGCCGATCCGACGGCGCTGCGCTCGCGGACCGCGGATGGATTTCCCGGCCTGGGCATGGCCATCTTCTTCGGCAACGGCGCGCTCGCGCGCTGGCTCATCGAGCAGGGAGCGGACGTCAATGCAGCCGCGGAGAACGCGCAACGCGTCGCGCCGGTGCACGCTGCGGCGGCCGTGCGCGATCGCGAGACCATGCGCGTATTGCTCGAGCGCGGCGCCGATGCGAACGCGAAACAGCAGATGGACTACACCGCCCTCCACGGCGCGGCCAGCCGCGGCGACGTGGAGATGGGCAAGCTGCTCATCGAGAATGGTGCAGATCGCGCGGCGCGCGGTTCGGACGGCAAGACCCCCGCGGACATCGCGCGCGAACACGGTCACCCCGCGTTCGCGGAGTGGATCGAAGGCGCGTAGCTGACGCTGACCCCTCGACTGCGCTCGGGGTGAACTAGCTAGGCGGGCGGAGTGGCTCGAAGGCGCGTAGCTGAAGTTGACCCCTCGACTGCGCTCGGGGTGAACTACGCCGGTGGAGTGGCTCGAGCAGAGCTAGGTCACATTCGTCCTATAGGTCCCATAGGTCCTATTGGTCCCATCGACATCCGGAAACGACCCTCTCGCGAAGAACACATGCTCCGCAACCGCGCGGAACAGCGGAACGCGCAACGCCGCGAACGCCGACTCCATGAGCAGGGGCGAGGACGAGAACACGCGCATCGCGTTGCGCATCCAGCGCCGGGCCATGATGCGCGCGCGGAAGCGGTCGCCGGTGTATTCGTCCAGCGCGCGGGCATCGCCGCTGTCGAGATAGTTGGTGACGACGTCCGCCGCGAACGACGAGAGTCGCATCGCGCCGTCCAGCCCTCCCGCCGTCAGCGGTGAGACCGCGCCCGCGGCGTCGCCGATGAGCAGTCCCCGCGGACAGGCGATGCGTCGCAGGATGCCGTTGACGGGGATGTACCCGCCACGCCGCTCGATGGTCCGTCCGAGGCGGAACGGCATCGAGGCCCGGAACTCCTGCAGTGCGCGCGACGCATCCCACCCGTCGCGCCGGTAGCCGGCCACGCCGACGTGCGCTTCGTGTCCGTCGTTCGCCACCCAGCCGATGTAGCCCGGCGCGAGCCGCGGATCGAGGAAGCAGTGCAGCACAGGTTCCTTCGAGATCGGCGGCACGATCTCCTCGACGCCGAGGAGGAGCTCGCGGTTCTCATCGAGGCCGAGCTCGCGCGCGACCAGCGAGCGCGCGCCGTCCGCGCCGATGACGAAGCGCGTCACGAGCGCGGACGTCCGTCCGTTGCGCACGTACGTCAGAGGGTTCACCGACACCACCCGCGCGCCGGGGATCCAGCGCACGCCGGCCTGCGCGCACTGCTCGAGCAGTTGCAGATAGAGCCAGGACATCTTCCCGACGCGGAACTCGTCGCGCTGGGCCCGGATGGCGAACGAGCGTCGCGCCGGCGAATACAGCACCACGTCGCGGATCGCCGGCCCGAGCTGCTCCTCGGGTAGCGGAAAGTCCTCCCACGTCTTGCGCACGAAGATGCCCGTGGTGTGCACGGGCGCGGTGACGGACGGCTTGCGGTCGAGGAGGACGACGCTCAGGCCACGCGTGGCGAGGAGTCGGGCGCAGCGGAGGCCGGCGAGGCCCGCGCCGATGATGGCGACGTCGGTGTGTTTCACGGTGAGCACTTTAAAGTGCAAAGTGCGTGCGCGCAAGGAGGGAAAGGGCGCGTTGCGCGTGAATTACACGTGCTTCGAGAAGATCAGCGTCGCGTTCGTGCCGCCGAACCCGAACGAGTTCGACAGCACGTTCGTCACCTCGGCCTGCCGGGCCTGGTTCGGCACGTAGTCGAGGTCGCATTCCGGATCGGGATTCTCGTAGTTGATCGTCGGTGGGATGATGCCGGTCTTCACCGTCATCGCCGCGATCGCCGACTCCAGTCCGCCGGCCGCGCCGAGGAGGTGGCCGGTCATCGACTTGGTCGAGCTGATGGCGACCTTGTACGCGTACTCGCCGAAGACGGTCTTGATGGCCTTCGTTTCGATGCGGTCTCCGACCGGAGTCGACGTTCCGTGTGCGTTGATGTACTGGATGTCCGTCGGCTCGAGCTTGGCGTCCTTGAGGGCGCGCTTCATCACGCGGGACATGCCGTCACCATCTTCCGACGGCGAGGTGATGTGGTAGGCGTCGCTGGTCATGCCGTAGCCGGTGAGCTCGCAGTAGATCGTCGCGCCGCGTGCGAGCGCGTGCTCGCGCTCTTCGAGGATGAGCACACCCGAGCCTTCGCCCATGACGAAGCCGTCGCGCTCCTTGTCCCACGGGCGCGACGCGCGCGCGGGGTCGTCGTTGCGCGTCGACAGCGCGCGCATCGCCGCGAAACCACCCACCGCGAGCGGCGTGACCACCGCTTCGCTGCCGCCGGCGAACATGACGTCGGCCTCATCGCGCTGGATGATCCTGAACGCGTCGCCCACCGCGTGCGCGCCCGTGGCGCAGGCCGTGGCCGGCGCGGAACTGGGGCCGCGGGCGTTGAAGCGAATCGAGATCTGTCCCGTGGCCAGGTTCACGATCAGGCCGGGGATGAAGAACGGGGAGATGCGGGACGGTCCGCGCTCGATGAGCTTCTGGTGCATCTGCTCGATGAGCGGCAGCCCGCCGATGCCCGATCCGATGATCACGCCGAGGCGGTCCGAATCGAGGGACTTCGTGTCGATCCTGGCGTCGTCGACGGCCATCTGCGCGGCCACGATGGCGTAGTGAATGAAGGTGTCGGACTTCTTCACTTCCTTCTTGTCGATCCACTTCTCGGGATCGAAGCCTTTCACTTCGCCGGCGATGCGCGCGGAGTAGGCCGAGGCGTCGAATTTCGTGATCGGACCGACCCCGGAGCGACCTTCCACCAGTCCCTGCCAGGTGGCCTCGTTTCCGACGCCGAGGGGGGAGATCATTCCGATGCCGGTGACGACGACACGACGTTTGTCCAAGAAGAGCTCCTTTACTGAGACACGTAGGGCGGGCTGAAGCCCGCCCCATGGGAACACGGACGGAAGCGATTTCCGTCCCGCGCGGTCGTGTCTAGGCCGATTTGCCGGCGTTGCCGGCGCGCTTGTCGATGTACTCGATGGCGTCGCGGACCTTGCGGATCTTCTCCGCGTCATCGTCGGAGATCTCCACCCCGAACTCCTCTTCGAACGCCATGATCAGCTCGACCGTGTCGAGCGAGTCGGCGCCCAGATCTTCGACGAACGAAGCCTCAGCCGTCACTTCTTCGGCATCGACCCCGAGCTGCTCGACGATGATGGCTTTGACCCTGTCCTGTACCGACATTGGTGATGTCCTCCTCAGCCCTTCTGCTTGCTGCTGATGTACTCGACGGCGTCCCCGACGGTGCGCAGCTTCTCCGCGTCCTCGTCCGGAATCTCCATGCCGAATTGTTCCTCGAACGCCATGATCAGTTCGACGGTGTCGAGTGAGTCGGCGCCCAGGTCTTCGACGAACTTCGCTTCCGGAGTGACCTTGTCCGGCTCGACTCCGAGCTGGTTCGCAATGATTTCCTTCACCTGGTCGTGCAGCGACATCGGCTTATGCCCCTCCTCTGGATAGAGCGCACCTTTTAGCACACGCTCCCGTTTCCTACAAAACCGCATTTATGATTCGCCGCGCGTGCCAAAACGAATCTTTTCCTACGAGCAGGCGATCGCCCTTCTCCCCGAAGTGCGCCGCATCACGGACGACGCGGTGGAGCGCCTCGATGCGGTCGTCTCCGAGGAGCCCGCGGCCTACGAGCGCATCGTCACCGAGTGGGCCGAGGAGATCCTGGCCATGGGCGTGGAAGTGAAGGGACTGTGGCTGGTCGACTTCGACAGCGGCGGCGGCTACTACTGCTGGCGCCACCCCGAGCCCGCCCTCGAATACTTTCACGGCTACGAGGAAGGCTTCGGCGGACGGGTGAAATTGAATTGATGTTGTCGGTTGTCGGTTGTCGGTTGTCGTTGCGGCGCATGGCCCGAAGCCCACTCTCCACAGACAACTGACAACCGAGAACCGACAACATGCTCAAAGCCGTCGCTTTCGATCTCTGGGAGACGCTGATCACCGACACTCCTGAGCTGTCGCGCCAGCAGGAGCGGCTGCGGCTCACGCGCATGGAGGAGATCCTCGCCGCGCACGGACACGACGCGCTGGCCGATCGCATCGAGCACGGGTATCGCGCGCTTTGGCATCGCTGCCATGACCTCTACTGGTCGATGGATCTGGACGTCCCGTGCCGCCGGCAGATCGAGCACTTTCTCGAGGAGCTCCAGCTCGACCCGGCAACGCTGGACCAGTCGATGCTCGAGGCGCTCGAAGACGCGTACGCCGGTGCCGCACTGGAAGTCCTGCCGCGCGTCGTCGACGGTGCGCCGGAGCTACTCGCGGCGCTGAAGGCTCGCGGCCTCCGCATCGGCTTGATCAGCAACACCGGACGCACGCCCGGCTCGGTCCTGCGGGGCATCCTCGACGCGCTCGGGCTCGCGCAGCACATCGACGTGATGGTGTTCTCGAACGAGCACGGCCAGTGCAAGCCCCAGCCCTCCATCTTCGAAGAGCTCCGCCGCGGCCTCGGCGTCGCCTGCGAGGAGATGATGTTCGTCGGCGACAACCTCTACGTCGACGTGCACGGCGCGCAACGCTGCGGCATGCGCGGCGTGCACTTCGATCCGCCGACGCGCGGCACGGCCGTGGCACCGCCGGTGGAACACGGGATGGAGATCAATGCGGATGCGCGGGTGACACGGCTGGCGGATTTGTTGACCGTGGTATCCACCGAGGTGTCATCCTGAGCCGCGCAGACGGCACAGGATCCCCCGCCTACGGAGCGAGCACGGGGTTCCAGCAGGGGGTCCCTCGACTTCGCTCGGGATGACACGTGTTGCGTCGGGTCGCGGATGACACGTCGTGGATAAAGAGCTCTTCACCCTCAAGACCCAGCACTTCACGCTGGAGGGGCGTTCGCGCGCGGGGCACGAGACCTGGTTCCGCATTCGCGACCTCGGCGTCGCGCTGGACATCGGCCGCGGGCCGGACGCGGTCGTGTCGATGGAGCACGTCTTCATCACTCACGCGCATCTCGATCACGCGGCGGGCATCCCGTTCTATGGCGCGCAGCGCCGGCTGCAGAAGCTGGGGGGCGGGACGATCTACGTTCCCGACGAGGCCGCGGAGGACGTGCGCGAGCTGCTGCGCGTGCAGGAGCGGCTCACCGGCCACGACTTCGAGATCGAGATCCGAGGGATGAAGGCCGGCGACGAAGTGCGCTTCGGCCGCACGCACCTGGTGCGCGCGCACACCGCGCCGCACCGTGTGGCCGCGCGGGCGTGGGAGCTGCTGGAAGTGCGTCACCGTCTGCGCGAGGAGCTCGCCGGCCTGGATCGCGAGGAGCTGCTGCGCATCCATCGCAACGGCACGCCCGTCGACGAGCCGTACACCTGGCCGATCCTCTTCTACACGGGGGACACGGACCGGGGCATTCTGGAGCGGTGTGACGAGGTGTTCCGGGCCGAGGTGCTGCTGATCGAGTGCTCGTTCATCGAGGACGGGCATCAGGAGCGCGCGGCGCTCTACCGGCACATCCACATCGACGACATCGCCGACTTCGCGGAGAAGTTCGAGAACCAGCTCATCGTGCTCACGCACTTCTCGCGGCGCTACTCGCGCGAGCAGATCCGCGACGGCGTTCGCCGAAGATTGCCCGCTCTGTTGCACGAGCGAATCCGCCTCGCCCTCCCCGAGCCGTGGCAGCGGCTGGTGTAGCACCTCGTTTGCACTATCCTTCGCCGCCAATGTCTCTTCGAGCCACGCGCCTGGTCGCGATCCTCGCCGTTCTGACCCTCTTCCTCGAGCCGCTCGAGGGCCAATCGAAAAAGAAAAAGAAGTCGACTCCGAAGCGGAAGCCCGCGGCGACGCGCAAGGCGCCGCCGAAACCGAAGCCCGCGCCGCTCGCGCCGGTGGGACGCACCTTCGAGGAGCGCCTCGCGTCGCTGGTCAACAGCAACGTCGCGCGGGGGGCGGTTTCCAGCATCCAGATCGTGGAGCTCGAGAGCGGCCGCGTCGTCGCCGAGCGCAATCCGCACATGGCCATCGCCCCGGCCTCGAACATGAAGCTCTTCACCACCGCCGCGGCCATCGATCTGCTCAAGCCGTCCTTCGAAGTGACGACCGGCGTGTACATGCGCGGCAATGTCGACGCGTCGGGAGCGCTCGACGGCGACCTGCGCATCGTCGGGCGCGGCGATCCGACCATCGGCGGCCGCTTTCACGACGGCTCGGCGACCGCGGTCATTCAGGACTGGGCCGCCGACCTCAAGGCGGCCGGCATCAAGACCGTGCGCGGGAACCTGATCTTCGAGCACGGCTACTTCGACCTCGAGTACATCCACCCGACCTGGCCGGCCGATCAGCTCACAGCCTGGTACGAGGCGCCGATCGCGGCGTTCTCGATGCAGGAAGGCTGCGTCGAAGTGCGCGTGCTGCCCAGCCGGGCCGGCGGACCGTGCGTCGTGCAGCTCGAGCCGCCGACGTCGTACCTGGCCGTGCAGAACAGTTGCCTCACCGGACGCGGCTATCCGTACATCACCCGCCATCGCGGCTCGAACACGGTGATCGTGCGCGGCGGCGTGCCGGCCCGCTCCGGCCGCACCGAGGTGTTCATCACGGTCGAGAATCCCGTGCACTACTTCGCCGCGGTCACGAACGAGACGCTGCAGCGGCAGGGCATCCGGATCCAGGGCCAGATCGTGCTCACCGCGCGCGACGCGCGTCCCGATTGGCGTCTGGTGACGAAGCACTCCACGCCGCTCAGCATCCTGATCTACGTGATCAACAAGAAGAGCCAGAACCACTACGCCGAGCAGGTGCTGAAGATCGTCGGCGCGGAGATGCGCAAGGAAGGCTCCTGGGCAGCCGGCAACGCGGAAGTGAAGGAGTGGCTGACGACGAAGATCGGCGTGCCCGCGAACGAGTTCCTGCCCGCCGACGGCTCAGGCATGTCCCGCGACAACCGCGCCTCGGCGAACGCCTTCATCGCCGTGCTACGGTACATGTGGAAGAGCCCGTGGCGCGAGGAGTTCGTGAGCTCGCTGCCCTACACCGGCGACCCCGACTCGAAGTTCGGCAATCGTTTACGCAAGCCGCCGTTCGCCCGCCAGGTCTACGCCAAGACCGGCTACATCTCCGGCGTCATCGGGCTGTCCGGATACGTGCACTCCCAGTCCGGAAAGGTGTACGCGTTCTCGTTCCTGTTCAACCGGTACAACACGGGGGTGTTCGGCGTGTACAACCTGCAGGATGAGTTGCTCAAGGAGATCATCCGAAGCGGCTGACGCCGCGTTGCTGGTTGCTGGTTCAAGGGCACTCGTGGCAAGCAACACAGCAACGGGTGTGCGGCGGGCGGAAAACCAGCAACTAGAACTTGAACTGCTGGCTGGCCGGCGTGAACTGCAGCGTGTACACGCCGCTGGATTTGCGGATGGTCGCCACGGCCTGGAAGCCGGGGAACTTGAGGACGGTGCCGATGATCTCGGCGTGGTCCTCGCGGATGTAGAGGCGGACGGCGTCGTCCACGGACTCGGCCTCCACGTTGTGAAACGAGACCGACTCCGGGGCCGAGGTGACAACGGGACGGCCGTCCGTGTCGGTCAGATGCCTCTCCTCGATCGTGAAACGCATCATCACGCGAAAGTTGCGTGCAATTCCGGTGCATGGCGGCGGCGTTCTATACTGAAATTCGGAGGGGCCATGAGCGACGAACGTGTATTGCGCGACGCAGCGGTGATCGGTCGAGTCGAGTTTCACGAGGTCGAGAAGCCCGCCGCGGCCGCGGACCGTTTCGCGGAAGAGATACCGCTGGCCCTGACCTTCGACGACGTCCTCCTCAAGCCCTCGCGCTCGGAGCTCCATCCGAACTTCGTCGACGTCTCCACCCGCCTCACCCGCGACATCCTCCTCAACATGCCCATCATCTCCGCGGCGATGGACACGGTCACCGAAGCCCGCCTGGCCATCGCCATGGCCCAGCACGGCGGCCTCGGCGTCATCCACAAGAACATGCCCATCGATCGCCAGGCCGAGGAAGTGGATCGGGTGAAGCGTTCCGAGGCGGGGATGATCGTCGACCCGGTGACCATGCGCCCCTGGCAGTCCATCTCCGAGGCGCTGCAGGTGATGGAGAAGTACAAGATCTCGGGCGTGCCGGTCACGGATGCGAACGGCAAACTGGTGGGCATCCTCACCAACCGCGATCTCCGCTTCGAGACCCGCTTCGATCTGCCGATCGCCGAGCGCATGACCAAGGAGAGCCTCGTCACCGTGCCCGTGGGCACGACCCTCGAGCAGGCTCGCGAAGTCCTGCACCACCATCGCATCGAGAAGCTCCTGGTCGTCGATCAGAACGGCGACCTCAAAGGTCTGATCACGGTCAAGGACATCCAGAAAGCGCGCCGTTACCCGCAGGCCGCCAAGGATCCCCTCGGCCGTCTGCGCGTGGCCGCGGCCATCGGCGCGGGCAAGGACGGACTGGAGCGGGCGCGTGCGCTCATCGACGCGAAGGTCGACGTCGTCGTGCTCGACTCCTCGCATGCGCACTCCGTCGGCGTGATGGACACCGCGCGGCAGTTCAAGAAGCTGTTCCCGTCGACGCCGCTCATCGCGGGCAATGTCGCGACGTACGAAGGTGCGATGGAGCTCTGCGAGATCGGCGTGGATGCGATCAAGGTCGGCATCGGACCGGGCTCGATCTGCACGACGCGGGTGGTGGCCGGCGCGGGCGTGCCGCAGCTCACGGCCATCATCGAGTGCGTGCGCGCGGCCGAGAAGTTCGACGTGGCGGTGATCAGCGACGGCGGCATCAAGTTCTCCGGCGACGTCACCAAGGCCCTCGCCGCGGGCGCGCACACGGTCATGATCGGATCGCTGTTCGCCGGGACGGACGAGGCGCCGGGCGAGACCATCCTCTACCAGGGCCGCACCTTCAAGGCCTATCGGGGCATGGGCTCCATCGGCGCGATGCAGGCCGGCTCGAAGGACCGCTACTTCCAGGAAGAGACCGACGAAGTGGGCAAGCTCGTGCCGGAAGGCATCGAGGGCAAGGTGCCCTACAAGGGCTCGATCGGCGCGATGATCCCGCAGCTCCTGGGCGGCCTGCGCTCGGGGATGGGACTGGCCGGCGCGAAGGACATCGAGGACCTGCGGACCAAGACGCAGTTCGTGCGCATCACCGCGGCGGGCCTGCGCGAGTCGCACGCGCACGACGTCGTGATCACGAAGGAAGCGCCGAACTACCGGATCGAAAACGAATAACTTTTCGAGGCCTCCTCATGCTATAACGGCATGAGGAGGTGCCCATGGTCCGGTTCCTCGCCGTTGCGGTACTGCTCACGACGACGCTCACCGCCCAACCGATCGGGAAGGTGCACGTCATCCCCACCGCGCCCACGAACCTCACGCCGGTCGTGCTGACGTTCGAGGGCAAGCCGGTCTCTGCGCCGGGCGTGCGAATCGAAGGCTCGCGCATCGAGGTGCGTTTCCCGCTCTTCGACGGCCCGACACCGCCGCAGCGCCGCCAGGACACCGTGCTCCTCGGCAATCTGCCGGCCGGCAACTACCAGGTCGTCGTCATCCGTGGCGACCGCACGCCGACCGTGCTCCAGGAGTTCCCGCTGCAGGTGCGCGACGTGACCACGATCCCGATCATCTTCCCTTGGATCGTGAACCGCTCTCTGTCCGCGGTGACGGAGTGGAAGTCCAGCGGCTTCCTGCCGGGGGAGATCCGGGTCGGCGGACAGCCTGCGTTCGTCGGCAGTTGGGAGCAGTACTTTTCGTTCCTTCCCCGCGCCAACCTCCCGCCGGGACTGCACGACGTCGAGGTGGTGTGGCCGGACGGGAAGAGCGACGTCGCGAAAAACGCCGTGGAAGTGCTGTCGTCCGGCACCTATTCGACGTTCGGCGCGCGCCTGCTCGTGCCCGTGCTGGTGACGGGGCGCGTCGCGGACGGCACGACGTGGTCGAGCGAGCTCGATGTCGAGTTGCTGGACTGGGGATACATCGCCCGCTCGCTCGATCGCAACGACGGTGCGGCCGGGCTGTTCGTCACTCTGTCGCCCCGCTACGAGCGGCGCCGCACCTATCACGTGCGCGTGCAGCCCGATCCGCCCCGCGGCAACATCACGCCGATCCCGGTCGTGTCCGAGACCGAGTTCCGCCCGTCGATGCGGATCAACGACGTCCCCACCAGGCGCGGACAGCGGGTTACGCTGCGCATCTACTCCGTCGAGCCGGCGAACATCACCGTCACCGCCGCCGACGGGGAGCTCTCGCGGCAGGTGCGCACGACCGGCGGGGACCTGACCCATCCGGCCTTCGCCAGCGTCGATCTCACCGGTGTGATCGGCGCCGACATGGCCGATCTGGTGCTCTTCGCCGACGCTCCGATCTGGGCCATGGCCTCGACGTTCGACCTCGCGACGCGGGAGCTGTACATCCGTACTCCCTGAATTCGTGTTATGGTGTTCTGGCATATACTTATTTGGAGGCGAGTCTGCCAGTGCGTCGCTTCACCCTGTTTCTCCTCATTCTCCTGTCGCTTCCCGCGGCAGCCATTCCGATCGCCGTCATTCCACCCGGCCCGACGTCCGCGACGCCGGTCACGCTGCGTCTGAACATCCACTGTGCGCCGCTGACCGCGGCCGATGTGACGCGGGACGGATTCACGATCCGCATCAACGCCACGACGATCGCGAATCCCTGCCCGTCGCCGCCCGTCGACTTTCTCCACGACGTCGCGCTGGGCAAACTCCCCACCGGCGAGTACCGCGTCAACGTCTTCCTCGCCGACCGGCAGTTCACGCGCACGTTCATCGTCCGCAACGCCGAGCCGGGCCCCGTGGAGATCGCACCCTTCGCCGTCCCCACCGTGCCGTTCGGACTGCAGTTGCGCGCGGTGTATGCGCTCGGATGCGCCGGCCCGAACTGCAGCGACGTGACGGTGAACGTGGGCGGCGTGAACATCCCGTCCAGCCGTATCCGCGGTTCGAGCGACGGCGCGATCTTCTTCGACGCGCCCGCGCACGCACGCGGTTTCGCGGACGTGACCATCACCGCGAACGGGCAGACCTTCACGTCGAAGAACGCCCTCTATTTCTACGACCCGACCGAGGAGCCGGATCCGTCGCTGTGGATGCGGGTTCTGTTTCCGGTGCTCTTCAACACCGCCGGCGCGCACGGCTCGCAGTGGGTGAGCGAGGCGGCCATCTCCAACGCCGGCCGCTCCTACGTCCAGAACTTCAACCGCATCGACACCGAGCCGTGCATCGACTGGGGATGCAGCCAGTTGTTGTCGCCGGGCGGGTTCTTTCCGTTCGACGGCTCCGGACATCCGAACGGCGTGGCGCTGCTCGTGCCCCGCAGCGAGGTGGACCAGCTCGCATTCTTGCTGCGCGTGCGTAACGTCGCGCGGCAGGCCGAAGGCTTCGGCACGGAGATCCCGGTGCTGCGCGAGGACAGGATGTTCGCCGACGCGCCGCTCACCCTGCTCGACGTGCCGCTCGATCCGCGCTACCGCGTGAAGTTGCGCATCTACGCGTTCGACACTGAAGCGTTTGCAACGTTCGTCGACGTGCAGCGCGGGAAGACGTTCAGCGGCTTCCCGCTGCAGTATCACCGCGCGTGCACCGGTCTCGCCTGCGCCGCGACGCCGGCGTACGCGGAGGTCGATCTTCCGCCCGGCAACGAGGGAGAACGCGTGAACCTTCATATCAGCCAAGCCACGGCCGGCTCGCTCACCTGGGCCTTCGCCACGGTCACCAACAATGAGACCCAGCAGGTCACCATCGTCACGCCCGACGGCGTCGGCGGCCGTCCGGAGGTGCAGTGATGCGCCGGGTCCTCATGCCTTTTCTGCTGCTGCTCGCGCCCGCGCTCTTCGCGCAGGATGCGCTGGTCCATGTCGTTCCGTTCGGCCCGGTCGCGAACGAGCCGATGCAACTGCACCTCTTGATCGGATGCGAGCCCCGCACCTATACCGTGGCCCGCACCGGGAACGTCTTCAAGGTCGTCCTCCTCGATCCCTCCTGCGTGGCCGTGCTGCCCATTCCCCAGCTCTTCACGATCGACCTGCCGGGTGTGGAGGCGGGCGAGTACCGGGCCGAGGTGTTCTACGAGCCCCACGACTCGGTGTACGCGTCGACGCGCTTCATCGTCCGCGACGTCCCGCCGCGCGACTTTGACATGCATCCGTCCGCGGTCCCGGCGTTCGGCGGCGATCTGCGCGTGCGCATCGCCAACGTCGTCATTCCTTCATCCACTGGCGAGTTGCGCGTGGAAGTGGGCGGTCAGCCCGCCACGAACGTCACCCGCGACCCGAACGGCGTGATCTCGTTCGAGCCGTCGGCGCTGCCCGTGGGACTGCACCGGGTGGTGGTGCGACGCGGCACGGCCGTCGTCGAAGGCACGCATCTCTATTTCTACGACCGGCCGGAGCGGTCGGTGTTCGAGCGCATCCTCTTTCCGGTGCTGTTCATCGCGGACGGCGCGAACGGTTCGCGCTGGGTCAGCGAGGCCGTGATCTCGAACCCGCGGCCGTGGGACGTCGAGACGCCGAACACGCTCTCGCCGGTCCGGCCCTGTCTCGTCTATCCGTGCGGCGAGCGTCTTTACGCGGGCACGATCGAGCGCTACGGAGACGGCTTCCCGCGCGGCGCCGTGCTGCACGTCCCGCGCAACGAGGCGCCGCAGTTGTCGTTCGCGCTTCGCGTGCGCGACGTCTCGCGTCAGGCCGAGGGTTTCGGAACGCAGGTGCCGGTCGTGCGGGAGCGCGACTTCACGCACGGCGGCGACGTGGCCCTCCTCGACGTGCCGCTCGATCCGCGCTACCGCGTGAAGCTGCGCATGTACGCGCTCGATCCGCTGTTCGGCCCGGGCACGGGCGGCCAGATCGTCGCCCGGAACACGGTCACGAAGGCCGTGACCGTGAATCGCCACTTCACGCTCCAGCGCGTCGGCGAGGACCAGCATCACTACGCCGAGCTCGATCTGCCGTCCGGCGGCGCGAACGAGCGGGTGAACGTCTACATCAAGTTCCCGCTCGACGCGGTGGCCTGGGCGTTCGCGACCGTCACCAACAACGAAACGCAGCAGGTCACCACCGTCACGCCGCAGGGCTCGGGCGCGGAGCCCTGCACGACCTGCACAGTGCCATAGAATCCGCGGTCCGATGACCGCCGCCTCGCGCCAGTTCGCCCACGATCTCGTCGATCTGCTCTTCGATCACGTGGAGCAGATCGAGTCGCGGCCGGTGGTCGATTGGACGCCGGCTCGCGACCTGCGTGAGCTGGTGCGTCTCGATGCCGGGCCTGCCGATCCGCTGGACCTGGCCGGCCTCGTCGCGCGCTACGCCAATCAGCTCCACCACCCGATGTACATGGGACACCAGGTCTGCGCGCCGATGCCCGACGCCGCGACGGCCGATCTGCTGATCTCGATGCTCAACCAGTCCACGGCGGTGTGGGAGATGAGTCCCATCGCCACGCCGATCGAGCAGGAGATCGTGCGCTGGCTGGCGAACCTGGCTGGCTATCCGGAGACGAGCGAGGGCACGGTGGTGTCGGGCGGCTCGGCGGCAAACCTCACCGGACTGCTCGCCGCGAGGGCACGGTTCAACGCAGACGCGCACACCATCACCAAGCGTCCGGTGGTCCTCACCTCCGCGGACGCGCATTACTCCGTCGCGCGAGCGGCGGCAATCATGGGCATCCCCGCCGCGGACGTGCTGAAGGTCACGACCGACGACGAGCATCGCATGGACGCCGGCGCGCTCGAGGAGGCATTGGCCGCCGTGGAGGAGCGCGACGACGCCGCGGTGCTGGCCATCGTCGCCACCGCCGGCTCGACCGCGACGGGCGCGTTCGACCGTCTCGACGAGATCGCCCTGCTGCGCGATCGCTTCCGCACCTGGCTGCACGTCGACGCCGCCCACGGCGCCTCCGTGCTCCTGAGCGAGCCGCTGCGGCGGCTGGTGGTCGGGCTCGAGCGCGCGGACTCGCTGTCGTGGGACCCGCACAAGATGATGTTCATGCCCCTGTCGCTGGGGACGATCCTGGTGCGCGACGGCCGCTGGCTGCGCCGCGCGTTCGAGGCCGACGCGCCGTATCTGTTTAACGCCGGGTCCGACAACATCGGGGAGATGACCATTCAGTGCTCGAAGCGCGCGGATGCGGTCAAGCTCTGGCTGATGCTCCGCGCGCATGGCACGGCACCGATCGTCGAGACCATCGAGCGCGTCACGGCCATGACCCGTTATCTCTACGACCGCATCGCCGCATCGGACGACTTCGAGGCCGTGCACGAGCCGGAGCTGAACATCCTCTGCTTCCGGAAGCGCGGGCTCGACGACGAGCAGACCGCGGACCTGCGCGAGCGCCTCGTGCGCAGCGGCCGGGCCTGGATCACGACGACCGTGCTGCGCGGCGAGCGCGTGCTCCGCGTGACGATCATGAACCCTCGCACCGCCGAGGAGCACGTGGACGCGATGCTGGACGCGCTGCGGGAGGTGTGATGGCGCGCCTGCGGATCGTGCTCGTTGAGCCGCGGGAGGCGGGCAACATCGGCGCGGTGGCGCGCGCGATGAAGAACTTCGGGTTCGGCGAGCTGTGGATCGTGGGCGAGCATCCGGAGCTGCTGCCTGTTGCCGGCTGGTGGGCCAGCGGCGCGGACGATCTCCTCGCCGCCGCGCGCTTCGCAGACACCCTGGCCGAGGCGATCGGGGATGCGCAGGTGACGGTGGCGACGACGTCGATGCGCGGACGGACCACGCCGGTCACCTTCTCGCCGAAAACGCTCGCGGAGAAGTTCTCGTCACTCGGTGACGATCAGACCCTGGCGCTGGTCTTTGGACGCGAGGACTCCGGTCTCACCCGCGAAGAGCTCGTGCTCTGCCAGCACACCGCGGCCATCCCCGCCAACGCCGCGTTTCCCACGATGAACTTGGCCCAGTCGGCATGCGTGTTCTGCTACGAGCTGTCGTCCATCGCGCCCGCGCCCGCACCCCGCGAGCTCCCCGACGCGGCCAGCCTCGAGCGCATTCACGAGCGCGCCCGCGCGCTCCTCCTCGAAGCCGGCTTCCTCCACGACGATAACCCCGACCGGATCTACGACGACCTGCGCGCCATCATGGCCCGCGCGGAGCTGGACACGCGCGAAGCGACGATCGTGTTGGGGATTCTGAGGCAGCTCGCGTGGGCTCTGCGGCGAGAGGACCTATAGGACCTATGGGACCTATAGGCTAGGCTCTCGAGGTCGCGTTGGTCTCGTGCGTCCGATTGACGCAGTCCGTGATGATCTCGATGAACGTATCCAGGTCGAACGGCTTGAGAATCGAGTTGCACACGGCGCTGGGCGGTATCTTGTCCACGCCCCGCTTGCCCGCCGCGGTGAAGACGACGATGTGCGGGCGGCCTTCGCCGTAGAGCGCGCCGATCTGCTCGATGAACTCGTAGCCGTTCAGGCGGGGCATCATCAGGTCGAGGAGGATGAGGTCGTATTGCGTCCCCCCCTGCAGTCTGTCCAGCCCCGCCGCCCCATCCTCGGCCAGCTCGACGTCGAACTTCATCCGCCGGAGCACGGCCTGCAACAGGACGCGAATGGCCAGGTCGTCGTCGATGACCAGAATCCGTCGTCCACTGCCGTCGAGTTTTTGTACGGGCATCTCGCTGAACTACAACTGAACAGGTCGGTTATGCGAATGACATACCGGCCTGAGGCGCCGCCAGTGTAGGCTCAAAGGTGCCACGGTTTCAATGCACTCTTCTGAAAGACTGACAGGTGACTCCCCCTCGATTCGGTTCCCTTTCCGGCCCTGGGTCCGGCGGGCCAGCTGGTCGATCGTGGTGACCGCGGCCGTGGTCTCGATCGCCATCGCCGCCACCCTGGCGCTGTCGCCGTCGTCGCGCTACGGCTGGATCGGCGAGCCGTTCGTGTGGGCCTACATCGGCACGCTCTGGGCGGGCGGGATGAAGGTGTGGCTGGGCACGCGGCGCCCGGTGGCGGAGATCGGAGACCATGCGATCACCCTCCGCCCGCTGCACCAGTTCCGCGAGTGCGTCGTCGCCTGGAACGCGCTGCGGGGGACGGAACAGATGATCGGCGGCGACCGCATGATCGTGTACTTCGACACGCCGAAAGGGATGCGCTTCGTCGCCCTCAACCTGAACCTGATCAAGGGCCGCCGCGACTTCACCACCCTCGTCGACGACCGCCTGCGGGCGATGGGATTCGTGGAGAAGGTGGTGGAGCGGTCGCGGTATCTTTCGCGGGCGACATGAAGCCCGAGAAAGAGATCGCGAAGCTCCGCGAAGCGCTCGAGCGCCACAACCGCCTCTACTACGCCGGCGAGCCGGAGATCAGCGATTACGACTTCGACCAGATGCTGCGCCGTCTGGAGCAGCTCGAGCGCAAGCATCCGGAGCTGGACGACGAGAACTCGCCCACGCGGCGGGTCGGCGGCACGCCGATCGTCGGCGACTTCGCCACGGTCATTCACGATCCGCCGATGCTCTCGATCGAGAACGCCTACACGCTCGATGAGCTCCGCGAGTGGCACGAGCGCGTCCTGCGCGGCCTCGGCCGTGAAGCAGTCGAGTACGAAGCCGAGCTGAAGATCGACGGCGTGTCGATCTCGCTCCGCTACGAGAACGGCGCTCTGGTGCGCGGCGCCACGCGCGGCGACGGCGTCCGCGGCGACGACGTGACGGTCAACGTCCGCACCGTCCGCAATCTCCCTCTCAAACTGATCGAGCCCGCCAACGTCGACGTCCGCGGCGAGATCTACATCGCGAAAAAAGACTTCGCGAAGCTCAACGAAGGACTCGACGAGGAGGAACAGCTCGCGAACCCGCGCAACGCGGCGGCGGGCGGACTGCGCCAGAAGGATCCGAAGCTCGTCGCCCAGCGCCGCCTCAGCGCGTACGTCTATCACGTGGTGGCGGCCGAGGGCCGCGCGCCGCAGTCGCAGTGGGCCGCCTACGACCTCCTCGAACGCCTCGGCTTTCCCATCAATCCGCAGCGCAGGCTCTGCGCCACCTTCGACGACGTCGTCGAGTTCATCGAGCACGTACGCGAGGCCCGGCACGGTCTCGACTTCGAGATCGACGGCATCGTGGTGAAAGTGAACCGCCGCGAGGAGCAGCTCGAGCTGGGCGCGACGTCGAAGGCGCCACGCTGGGTGGTCGCCTTCAAGTACCCGCCCGAAGCCGCGCAGACGGTGGTGCGGGCGATGAACATGTACGTCGGCCGCACCGGCTCCGTGACCCCCGTCGCCGAGTTCGATCCCGTGCACATCGGCGGCACGAAAGTCGTCAACGCATCGCTGCACAATTTCGACGAGGTCGCGCGCAAGGATGTGCGCATCGGCGACACCATCGTCGTCGAAAAGGGCGGCGACATCATCCCCAAGGTCGTCGACGTCCTCAAAGACAAGCGCCCGCGACGCACGAAGGCCGTCGTGCCGCCCGAGAGTTGTCCGGTGTGCGCGCAGCCGCTGCACAAGTTCGAGGGAGAGGTCGCGATCCGCTGCATCAACCAGGGTTGCCCGGCCATCGTCCTGCAGTCGATCACCCACTTCGCCTCCCGCAAGGCCATGGACATCGAAGGTCTGGGCTGGCAGACCGTGCAGGCTCTGCTCGACGCGGGGCTGGTCACCGACACCGCGTCGCTCTACGAGCTGACCGTGGAACAGGTCGCGGAGCTGGAGCGCAAAGGCGAGAAGTCGGCGAAGAAGCTGATCGAGAACATCGACCGCTCGAAGACCAACGAGCTCTCCCGCCTCATCTTCGGCCTGGGCATCCGCATGATCGGCGAGCGCGCGGCGAAGATCCTCGCCGAGCGTTATCGCGACCTCGATGCGCTCATGGATGCGAAGACCGAGGACCTGGTGAACATCCACGAGATCGGGCCGAAAGTGGCGGAGTCGATCACCTTCTACTTCTCCGTCCCCGCCAACCGCGAGCGCATCGGGAAGATGCAGCGCCTCGGCATGCGCCCCACGCACACCGCAACCGCCACCGGCGATCTCCTGGCCGGCAAGAGCGTGGTGGTCACGGGAACGCTTTCGCGATATTCGCGTGACGAAATCCACAAACTGATCGAGCGCGAGGGAGGGAAGGCCTCGGGATCCGTATCCTCGAAAACCAGCTATCTCGTGGCCGGCGAATCAGCCGGCTCGAAGCTCGAGAAGGCGAGATCGGTGGGCGTGGAGGTCCTGAGTGAAGACGAGTTTCTGGCGCTTCTGGGTCTGTAGCGTTTTCGCCCTGTTGTTCTATCCGCCGCTGCACGCGGCGCCGCCGCACGTGATCTTCGGTAAGTTCGTGCCCGGATCGCAGCCGGACGGCAACAGCGTCGTCTTCGCGACGCGCGACGACCTGGTGATCGTCGACACGGGCCGCCATCGCGCGCACACCCAGCAGATCCTCGACTACGCGCGCGGCAAGAAGATCGCTGCGATCGTCAACACGCACTGGCACCTCGACCACATCGGCGGCAACGCGCTGTTCGGCGACGTCCCGGTGTACGCGAGCGGCGCATTCTTCGCCGCGCGCGAGGGCTCCCTCGCCAACTACGCGAAGCAGCTCGAAGAGATGATCGAGAAAACGAGCGGCGACGAGCAGGAGCGCTACCGCACCGAGCTCGCGCTGATCCGCAATGCCGAGGCGCTGATAGGGTTCGCTTCCCAGTTGACCCGGAGCGAAGTCGAGGGGCCATTGGAGCCCTCTCGCAGAAGGCGCGGTGAGCGGGAGGGCTCCACTGATGCCTCGACTGCGCTCGGCATAAACTGAAGGACCCCTCAGCGCCAGGCGTACACGTCGACGTTCGCCCGCGCGCGCAACTGGGCCGTCCACTTCGCGATCTCCGTCTGCAGTCGCGAGGAGCGCACCGCTGCGCGCACTTCCTCGCGCACGTCGGCGAGCGGGAGAACGGGCAGGCCCCGCTCGCGGCGCGCGCGCGTCCACGTGGTCGCGTGATAGTCGGCGATCTCGTCGTTCGTCACGAAGACCAGCGGCGCGAAGCGTTCCTGGATGTACGCCTCGACCTGCAACTGCCGCTTCGCCAGCGCGCGGATCTCTTCGAGGGTCAGCTCCGAGCGCGCGAGCGCGGCGTCGAACTCCGCTTCCGTGGCGAAGCGCCCGCGGATCTCCACCAGCCGCGCCCCGATCGTGTCCGGATGGATGTCCTGCGCGCCGAAGCGCTCCACGTCGCGATACCGCAGCGCCTGGGCGATCAGCGACTCGAGGATCTCCCGGCGATGGTCGTCCTCATCAGCGGCGAGCCGCGGGAAGAAGCGGGTCTCGACCATCTGCACGATCTCGCTCACCGTCACCACCTGGCCGTCGATGACCGCGGCGATGCGATCGACCGTCACGGCCGAGGCGGGTAGGGCGACCAGCGCCAGAATGAGGAGAAACTGCCGCACGCGTTCGATTCTACTAACCATTCGCGTGCCACGCCGTTTCTCGGTCATGCGCAAGCTCGTTCTGCTCCTCCTCGTGCTCGCCGTCCCGTCGTCCGCCGCCGACTCGTTCGCGTACATCTACAACCGCGGCGGCGGCGTCACCCACATCCGCAGCAACGGCAACGACATCGAGACCATGGTCGAGCTGTCGAAACGCTGGACCGGCGAGTACGTCTGGCTCAAGCGTGCCGGCCGGCAGTACCTGATCCGCGACGCGCTCGTGCTGGCCGAGGTGCGGGCGGCATTCGCGGAGCTGCACGCGTTCGAGCCGAAAGTGCGCGCCGCGGAGGAACGGCTCCGCCCGCTCGAGGAGAGGATGGACTACCTCTCCGACACCCTCGGCGACGATGACGAAGAGCGCCTCGCAAACCGCGACGACCTGAAGAGACAGCTCCGCAAGCTGCGGCCGCGCTACGAGGCCGCCGAGCGCGAGACCGAGCGTCTCGAGCGCGAGCACGAACGCATCGAGAAGGTGTCCGAGGCGCGTTTCGAGAAGATCGTGCTCCGCGCGGTGCGCGACGGCAAAGCGCAATTAGTGAAGTGAGCCCAGTCCCCTCTCCCCGCCGTGCGGGGAGAGGGCTAGGGTGAGGGGCAATCCAGCGCAGCGGTCCGCGCCCCCTCACCCGGGCGCTGCGCGCCACCCTCTCCCCGCGTGCGGGGAGAGGGGACTGACGCAGCTCACCTTGACAGCGCCCCTCCCTCTTCCTACCCTCTGGCTGGCACTCTGTCCGCTTGAGTGCTAGCGAGACATGGCCACCCGACTGGACAGCGACCTCGATCCTCGTGCACGCGACGTCCTGCGCGAGATCATCATTCAGTACATCGACTCGGGCGAGCCCATCGGCTCCCGTACGCTGTCGAAGTGCGGCCGTTTTCCGCTCTCCCCGGCCTCGCTCCGCAACGTCATGGCCGATCTCGAGGAGCTCGGCTTTCTCGCCCAGCCCCACACCTCCGCGGGGCGTGTCCCCACCGATCGCGGCTACCGCTTCTTCATCGATCACCTGATGCGGTCGCGCTCCCTCACGTCGCGCGAGCGCGAGGAGATCGACGAGGGCGTCGCCGGCAGCGAGATCGACGACGTCCTGCATCACGCCTCGGCGACCCTCTCCAAGCTCAGCGACCAGGTCGGACTCGTGTTCATGCCCACGCTGCTCCAGTTCGCGGTCCGGTCGATGGACTTCATCTCCGTGGCCGATCACCGGATCATGGTGGTCATCGTCGGCACGAACGGCGTCGTGGTGAACAAGGTCATCGAGACGCGGTTCCTCTTCACGCGCGACGACCTCGAGAAGATCGGCCGCTACATCACCAGCGAGTTCGCGAGCCTGACGCTCGACGCCATCCGCCGCCGCCTGATCCGCCTGACCGAGCAGGAGCGCGCCCAGCACGACGCGATGCTGCAGAAGACGATCGCCCTCGGCATCGACGCCGTGAACGCTCCGTACGAGCACGACCTCTACGTCGAAGGCGCCAGCTCGATCCTCAACAAGCCCGAATACTCGGACCCGGCGTCGCTGCGCAAGACGTTCCTCGCGCTGCAGGAGAAAGAGAAGCTCGTCGAGCTGCTCGAGACCTGTCTGGCCGAGGAGGGACTGCAGATCCTGATCGGCTCGGAGAGCGACTTCACACAGATCAACAACTTCAGTATCGTCGCGCGGCGTTACGGCTCGACCTCTGCACCCCTCGGCATGGTCGGGATCATCGGCCCCATGCGCATGGAGTACGCGCGCATGGCTCCTCTGGTCGAGTACCTGAGCCGGGCGCTGAGCCGCAAGATCGAGGAACAGGAGCACACCGATGGCTGACGATACCAACGGCGCGAACAGCGCGAACGACGACGCCTACATCATCGAGGACACCGAGGGCTCGATCGAAGACATCGAGCGCGAGATGCGCGAGACGGCCGAGGAAGCGGCGGCGGAGAATGAGAGTGGAGCGGCGGGCTTCAGCCCGCCGGAAGACGACG